>NZ_JAVBXR010000109.1 GCF_030824455.1 Desulfobulbus sp. | reverse complement strand
AGTGGCGGCGGATGGGCGCGTACAGCGTTTTTGCAAAGGCCCCTTGTCAGGGGCGAAAATTTACAACGGCAGCAACTCTTGCCAATCGGAAAATAAAAAGAAGGGGAAATGCGGCCAGTTATGAACCGTTCCGCAGCCCTTGCCCCAGGCGCGCATCTGGTTGCGGCCGGAGAAAATGCGGTCGCGGCTGGTGACGATTTTATGGGTGTAGAGGTCGCGACCGGGGCCGAAGTTGAGAAAGGCGTCGCGGAAGGCAATCATCTCCTCCTGCAGGCCGGGCAGATCCCGTTCCGGCCGATGGGCTAGAAAGCGGACCAACTGGTCTTCGTCGTCGAACATGTTGCGGTAAAAACCGTCAAGCACCTCCTGAGTAAAGGGGTCGAGCATGGCGGCGTAGCTTTCCGGCGGGATGCCGCGCTGCTTGTCGATGGGAGCGAGGGTGCCGCCAAGGGCGGTGCAGGAGGCGAAGCGCTCGGCCTGATCGGCCAGAAGGTGCGCCGCCGCCCAGACCCCCATGGACCAGCCGATCAGGTGCAGCCGTTCGTAGCCGGCAAAGGGCGCCAAATCGATTGGCTGCAGGCGCCGGTAGTCGGAGAACAGACACAGGTCGTGGTCGTGGGCGGAGAGAAAGCGAAACGGGGTCGCATCCATGCCCCAGCCGCTGAAAAAAAGAATGCAGTCCTTCCGGTTGTTGCGGTGCAGCCAGTTGCCGTGCATGGGCTTACTCCAGAGACGCTTTGATAATGGCAGGCAACGGGGCCAGTTGCTCCCAGTCCATGGCCGCGTTCAACGACAGGCGCAGGCGCGAGGTGCCTGCCGGCACCGTGGGCGGCCGCACCGCCTTGACCCAGTAGCCCGCCTCGCAGATGCGCTCGGCTGCGGCCACGGCCCGCGCCGCATCGCCGACCATCACCGGCACGATGTTGCTGCTGCCGTCGGTGCGCAGGCCGGCGGCGCGCAGGGCGTCGCGAAACCGCGCCGCCATCTCGTCCACCTTGGCGCGCTGCGCCTGCATCAGGGGAATTTGCCGCAGGACAAAACAGAGCCAGTGAACCGAAACCGGCGGCAGCCCAGTGGAGAAAATCTGCGAGCGGGCGGTGTTGAGCAGGTAGTCGATCAGCAGTTGGGAGCCGACCACAAAGGATCCCTGGCCGCCATAGGCCTTGCCAAAGGTGCCGGTGAGAATCTCAATCTTGTGATGCACGCCCTGTTCCTCCGCCAAACCGCAGCCGCTCTGCCCCCGGATGCCGACCCCGTGGGCTTCGTCGACGTAGAGCGCGGCCCGAAAACGGTCTTTGATCCGCACCAGTTCGGCCAGATCGGCGGCGTCGCCGTCCATGCTGAAGATCGATTCGGTGACGATGAACACCTGCCGGTAGCGTTCCCGGTCTTTGGCCAGCACCTGCTCAATGGCCGGGTAATCGAGATGCGGGTAACGGATCACCTTGGCCCGCGACAGACGCATGCCGTCGATTAGGCTGGCGTGGCAGAGTTTGTCGGCCAGGATCAGGTCCTGTTTGCCGGACAGCGCCGGCAGGATGCCGATGTTGATGTGATAGCCGGAGTTGAACACCAGCGCCGCCTCCGCCTGGTAGAGCGCGCGCAGCTGCTCTTCCAGCCGCACATAGGGCAGGGTGTTGCCGGTCATCAGGCGCGAGGCGGTGCTGCCCAGGCCGTAGCGCTCCAGAAGGTTGTCGTCGGTCTGCTCGCGAAAAAAGGCCTGCAGCAGTTCCCGGTTGGTGGCCAGCCCCAGATAGTCGTTGCCGGCGAGGTTGAGATATTGCCGGCCGTCGATGTCAATCCGCCCCTGGTCGAGATGGGTGACCGGCGCTAGGCGGCGCAACTGTCCCTGCTGTTCGATGGCGTCGAGTTGTTCGCGCAACTGTTGATGCAAAACGGACATGGCGTTTTATCCTGAAAATTGGCTGTAGAGGCTGTCGTTGAATCCCACCAGAAGCCGGTCGCCGAGCCGCAGGGTCGGGGCCCGCAAGTTGCCGGTTCGCCCCAGGGCCTGGGCCAGAATAGCCTCTTTGCCGTCAACGCTCGGATCAAACGCCACCGCGCTTTTGCCCTTGGCCACCACGATCTCGCGGGCGGAAGCCAGCAGCTGCCAGGCCTCTTCGCCGGCAAGGGGTTCCTTCCTGGCGTCAACAATCTGCGCAGGATTCAGGTTGTTTCGTTTAAGCACATCCAGTGCCTTGATGCAGGACGCTCAGCCTTTTCGTAGATAGGCCCAATCGATACGCATACGACTCTCCAAGAGTGTTTCCAGAATACCAAAAAGGACAGGACATCCGTCCAACGGCGGGCCATTATAGTCCCGGACGGTCCGGACCACCACCTTATTTTCCCGGTGGTTGGCCATTTCCGAAAAAGCAAAAATCCTTTATAGGAAGACGGTTGCGAACCAACAAACCAAAAGAATGGAGGGACAGTGATGACAACCCCGACGGAGCACGAAGGACCGCAGGGCGACCTGCTGCTGCGGACCATGCCCATGCCGGCCGACACCAGTTTCAACGGCGATGTGTTCGGCGGCTGGATTATGTCGCAGATGGACCTGGCCGGCAGCATGATGGCCAAGGAGGTGACGCGGACGCGGACAGCGACCGTGGCGGTGGAGAGCATGAAGTTCATCAAACCGGTGCGGGTGGGCGACGTGGTCTGCTGCTACGGGCGGGTGCTGCGGGTCGGCACCACCTCGGTGACCATCATGCTCGAGGTCTGGGTGCGGCCGATTCTGCACGCGGGCAAGGACCAGTTCACCACCTTCAAAGTGACCGAGGCGGCCATCACCTATGTGGCCATCGGCGAGGACGGCATGAAACAGCCGATCAACAAGGACCGGCTGCAGGTGTAACGGGGGTTGGTTATTGCGAATTATCCTGAGAAATTTCGCGATCCTTCTCGCCCGCTCACAACCGCAAACCGGAGTTAATCGGCCAGCACGGCGGTGTCTTCAAGGACGATTTCCAACTCGGCCAGATCGATCTCAGTGAGGTTAAGCAGGCCGGCCTCAAGGGTGGCGGGGAGGATCAGCGTCGGATTTTTGCTCAGGCCGATGCCGAGCTTGTGGCAGACCATGTTGGCCATGCGCACCAGCAGGAGCAGGAAATTCTTGTCGTCGATCTCCACGCTGTGGTGATCGCGGGCGATCACACAAAAATATTCGGGCATGTTCCACTGCGCCAGCAGTTTGGCCCCTTCCCGCGGATGCAGCTTGTCCATGGCCTCCAGCAGCAGGGCGTCGGTGATTTTCAGGGTCTTGTTGCGGCGTTTGACCTGCTCGATGATCACCAAAACGAGCAGCTTGCCGACGTCGTGGAAGAGGCCGCCGAAAAAGGCCTGACTCTGATCGACGCCGTAGGTGTAGCGCCGGGCCAGCCACACCGTGCCGTAGGCACAGCCTACCGCATGCTGCCAGAGTTTTTTCATCAGCAGATTGATCGTCTTGTCGCTGCTTTTGAAATGCTGCCGCGAGGTGGCCAGGACCACGACCTGTTCAATTTCCTTGAAGCCCAGCCGCAAGATTGCGGCCCGCACCGTGCCGATCTCCGCCAAGCCGCGATAAAAGGACGAGTTGGCGATTTTCAGCACCTGGGAGGAAAGGGCCTGATCCGAGGTGATAATTTTTTCGATCACCTGGATGCTCGGTTCGGGTTTCGCCATTTCCTGCTGGATGCGGGAGGAGGCGGAATTGAACACCGGCAGCGTCACTGCGTCCGATTCGATAAAACGGTTGATCACCTCAACCAGAGAAAGGGGAGCGGCCATTTATTCACCTGCCAGGCGGCGGAGTTCGGCAAGGGGACGGGGCGGACTGAAAATAGGCAGGCAGCGCAGGATTTCTTCGACCGTGATGATCCCGGAGGCAGCCTTGATCAGGCCGTCTTCCAACAGGGTCATCAACCCCGAGTGGTTGATGCTGATGGCGCGGATTTCGTAACTGGTTCGCTGATCAAGAATGGCGGCGCGAACCGGTTCGTCGAGCACCAGCAGTTCAAACACGCCGATCCGCCCCCGATAGCCGGTCTGCTTGCACATCCGGCAGCCGCGACCCTTCTTGAAATGCGCCCCGACCAGATCGTTGGCCGTGCAGCGCAACCGCTGGAGTTGCGCCGGCGTCGGTTTGGCGTCGACCGCGCAATGCGGACAGACCCGCCTGAGCAGCCGCTGCGCCAGGACGCTGACCACGGTGGAGGAGACCAGAAAGGGCGCGATGTTCATGTTGAGCAGCCGGATCAGACCGCCGATGGTGTCCTCGGTGTGGAAGGTGGAAAGCACCTTGTGCCCGGTGAGGGCGGCCTGCACCGCCACCTCGGCCGAATAGGCGTCGCGGATCTCGCCGATGACGATCACGTCCGGATCCTGGCGGACGATGTGGCGCAGGGTCTCCTCAAAGGTGAGGTCGATCTTGGGATCGATCGAACACTGGGCCACGCCCTCGATCACGTATTCCACCGGCTCCTCGGCGGTGATGATGCTCACCTGCGGGCTCTTGAGGGCGTGGATGCAGCTGTAGATGGTGGAGGTCTTGCCCGAACCGGTGGGGCCGGTCACCAGGACAACGCCGCTGGGATGATACACCGCGTCTTCGAGGAAGCGGGCGAGCATGCGCGGCAACAAGCCAATGGATTGCAGGTCGTACAGTTCATGTTTGCGGTTGAGCAGCCGGAGCACGATTTTTTCGCCGTGGATGGTGACAAAAAAAGAAACGCGCAGGTCCAACTGACCCTCGTCGTACTCAAAGAGAATGCGACCGCCCTGATGTCGCCGTTTTTCGGTGATGTCGGCCTGACACATGATCTTGAGCCGGCTGGAGAGCGCCGGGATGATCTCTTTGGGGAAATCCTTGTAGTGGTTGAGCACCCCGTCTTCCCGGAAGCGAACGTGCAGGCAGTCCTCCATGGGCTCGATGTGGATGTCGCTGGCGTTGTTCTTCAGGGCGGCGAGAATGATCGAATTGACCGTGCCGACCACGGTGGTGTTGTCCACCGCCAGGGCCCGGCCCGCCTTTTTCTCGGCCAGCAGCTCGAGGGTTTTCTTGATGGTCCGACTCTGGGCGATGACCGGAACGACGCGGGTTCCCAGAAACCGGCGGGCGGCCTGCAAGGCGTCCTGGTCAAGCGGATCGGCAAAGGCGACCCGGACGGACCCGTCCTCGCTCTTGTCGCTTTTGATGGGCACAAAGCCGTGGGTGGCCATCAGGGTCTTGGGGACCTTCTCGCACAAGGCCCGGTCGATGTTGTTGAGGGCAGGCTCGATGAACGGAAAGCCCATCTGGATGGAGAGGACCTCAATAAAGGCCTGTTCCTCGATGAAGTTGTGTTTCACCAGGATGCGGCCCAATTTTTCCTGGGAGTCGCTTTCCTTTTGCATGCGGCAGGCGGACTCTAGATCGTCGGGGGAGATCTGGCCGAGTTCCACCAGAAGGTCGCCGATGCGGACTGAAGACGAGGTCTTGCGGAGGATGTCCTTGACGTCCTGGTCGGTGGCGAATTTGAGATCCTTGAGGATCTTCAGGAGCGGCTGAAAGGTGGTGAGCTTGCCCTGCACCCGGGCGGCATGCTCCACCTGGGCGAGGGTCACCTTGTTTGCCTCCAACAGCAGGCGGATAATGGCGCTATAGCTTTCTTTCGGGGTTGCAGTCATAGTGGACGTCGCCTGGAGGACGGCCGCGCGGGCCTGCCTGTCCTTTAAAATCGTAAAATGGTCTGAGGGCAAAGTATACGGGCTCGCAAACCACGGTTCAACACATTCCAGGCGCACCTGTCACTTTATTACTCTTGCAGAATCAACCAGCCGCGTCTGGGCGGCAAGATCGTTCAAGCCTTGGCGGCGTCCTTGGCGTCGTCGATAGCCTCGGGTGCAAAGCTCCCGCAGGTTTGTTGTTACTCTTCCTGGTCCGCTGCGGTCTGGTCGATGTGAACCATGCCCTCGAGCAACAGGTGATCGACGCGGGCGTACAGCTTGACGGCGTCCGGTTCCGGCGCCAGATCCGGATAGAAGCGGAAGACGCCTTCATTCCAGGACAGCGTTTCAAAAAAGGCTTCCTTGACCTGGCGCAACAGGGTGGTATCCAGGCTGTCGGGTTTGACGTACCCTTGTTCAAGCAGAATCTGGCCAAATCGCCGCGGCGGGTTGCCCTGCTCATGGAGCATCAGGCATTCCTGCAGTTGGGTCTCGGTGATCACCTGGGAATCGAGGAGAATCTGACCGACCTTGCGGTGGTTGATCTGCAGCAATCCGTGGAGCAGCACCCCTTTGCGAAAATAGAAATCACCGCAATTGGCGGGCGAACAGACTTCAAGCTTGCCGCTCAAACCAGCCAAATCGAACAGCTGAAAGATGTTTTCGATGGCAATGGAGGCAATGTCGCCTGCAAAAGCGGGGAGCGGCGTCACAGGGGGCTGGCCCCTGTGCTCGTCCTTCTCCAGCGCCGGCAATGGCTCGGGTCTGGGGGCGGGCGATTGAAAAAAAGTGTGAAGAATTGATTTCATAGGCGCATGTAAAGTGGAGAAAGGTAAATAAAACCGGACTATGTAAGGTTCGCGCAAAACCGCCTGGGAGTCAAGCGTTAATCCCTGGGCGATGATTGCGGCAATCGGCAATAAAAAAGGGCAACGGCGTCAAGCCGCTGCCCCGACGTGGCGCCCTTCGTTGCCCGTTTACACCCCGATGATCGTCTCCGGGGCGTGGGTCAGCGCCTTGGGGCCGTCGGCGGTGAGCACATAGGTGTTTTCGGTGCCGATGGCGCCTTCGGGAAAGACGAACTTGGGCTCCAGAGCAAAGGTCATGCCCACGGCCAGGGGCATTTTGACGCCCTTGGCAAAGATCGGATACTCGTCGAGTTCCAGGCCCACCCCGTGACCGATGAAGCGCACACGGTCGTTGCCGATGCCCATGAAGGCGTCCTGCAGGCCCATCTGCTCGGCCAGTTCCGCCGACTTGGCGTAGACGTCCTCACAGATCACCCCGGGCTTGATCATGGTCACAATGGCCTCCTGGATTTGCAAGGATGCCGCGTGCGCCTGGCGCAACTGCTCCGAGACCGCGCCGATGACGAACATCCGCGCCCCGTCGGCGGTGTAGCCGTTGATCACGCAGGTGTAGTCGATGTAGACCACTTCATTGCGGCCGATGGCTTTCCAGCCGGCGCCGTGCGGGTTGTTGGCCGGAGTCAGGCCGCAGCCGCCCACCGGGCCGTCGAAATAGGAGGGGGCCGCGCCGCTTGCGCCGGTGGTGACGTTGCCGAGAAAGAAATCCTGGTTAAAGGCACGCATCTTGGAACAACCGCCGTAGCCGCGCCGCCGCATCCCGGCCTCGAACAGGCTGGCCAGCTCGATCTCGGTCATGCCTTCGCGGAGCATGGCCGGGACGTCGGCAAAGACCTGATCCAGGATGGAACAGGCTCCCTGGAGCAGGCCAATCTCATATTCGGATTTGATCGTGCGGATGCGCTTGAGGGCGTCGGAGATGTCGCTAAAGGTGGAATCCTTGAAAATTTTATTATAGAACTGCCAGGTGTTGTAGGGGACGACGTCCAGTTCCAGGCCGAGCGTCTCGATGCTGAAGCCCTTTTCTTTGAGCAGGTCGGGGATGGTTTTCAGGCTCTTGACGTCGAGGATCTCCTCGATTGGCGATTCCTGGCAGGCGCGTTCGAAACTTTTGCGCACCATGAGAATGGGCTTGCCGGCGCGGGGCACAAAGAGATGGGCGCTTTGCGAGGTGCCGCTGAGGTAGAACAGGTTGGTGTGGTGGATGATCAGGGCGCCGTCGAGGCCCAGTTGTTCCAGCGTCTTTTGAAAGGTCTGAATGCGTGCGTCAATTTCACTTTTCGGCGTGTACAGCATGTCCGTCATGAATACGTCCCCCTGTGCGTGTGGTTGAAACAAGGTCCCGGTTTGACTGCAAAGTTGCAGGCCACGGTATTCAACAAAACCGGTTCTGTCAATGGCAAGTCGGCTCGAGGGAACGGATACTTGGCAACCACCCAGTTTAGGGGACAGTATATCGAACAGTCGATTGATTGGAAAACCGTCGGCAAAAAAAAACCTGTCCCGCAAACTCCCTTGAACGGGAATCAGCGGGACAGGGCTCAGCTCAATCGGCCTTTGAAATCCTCGTAGCCGAAGCGGCGCACCAGGGAGAGCTGGTCGGTTTCCGGGCGGTAGAGCATAATCGCGGGCAGTTGCACCCCGTTGAAGGTGTTGGTCTTGACCATGGTGTAGATGGCCATGTCGGTGAACACCAGCCGATCGCCGGGAACCAGCGGCGCGTCAAAGGAGTACTCGCCGGCCACGTCGCCGGCCAGGCAGGAAAGGCCGCCGATGCGGCAGGTGAACGGCTTTTCGCCCGGTTTGCCCGAGCCGATGATGTGCGGCCGGTAGGGCATTTCCAGCACATCGGGCATGTGGGCCGGAACCGAGGCGTCGATAATAGCCACCGGCATGTCGGCCTGCACCACGTCGAGCACCGTGGCGACCAGGTAGCCGCAGTTCAACGCCACCGCCTCGCCCGGTTCCAGGTAGACCTGCACTCCCCAGCGGGACTGGAAGCGGCCCACGATGTCGATTAGCAGCTCAAGATCGTAGCCCTCGCGGGTGATGTGGTGGCCGCCGCCGAAGTTGACATAGGTCATGCGCGGGAGGATGTCGGCAAAGTTGCGCTCCACCGCCGCCACGGTCCGCTCCAGGCAGTCGGCGTCCTGTTCGCAGAGGTTGTGCCAGTGCAGGCCGCTGATCCCATCCAGCAGATCCTCCCGGAACTCGGCCCTCCGGATGCCCAGTCGGGAACCGGGGGCGCAGGGATCGTAGATGGGGACCGCGCCTTCCGAATGCTCGGGGTTGATCCGCAGGCCGAATTCGAGGCTCCGGCCTGCGGCGTGCGCTCTCTGTTCCGCCAGGGTCCGGAACCGTTGCCACTGGCCAAACGAGTTGAACACCAGATGGTCGCAGGTGGTCGCCAGTTGCTCAATATCCGCAGCCGAGTAGGCGGCGGCAAAACTGTGCACCTCGCGGTCAAATTCCTCCCGGCCCAGCCGCGCCTCGTGGGGCGAGCTGCAGCAGACGCCGTCCAGGGTCTCCCGGACCAGCGGAAAGACGCTGTGCATGGCAAAGCATTTCAGCGCCAGCAGGATTTTGCAACCAGTCCGCGCCTTGACCCCAGCCAGGACGGCGAGGTTGTCGCGCAGCAACCCCTCGTCGACCACAAAGGCGGGCGTTTCCACCCCCGTCGGATCAAACCGGCAGGCGTTTCTGCCGTTAAAAAGGCCGTTCAAGCGGTCGGTCATTACAGCTCGACCACCTGCCAGGGCAGGCCGTATTGATTCAAGGCCTCCATGAAGGGATCGGGATCAAACTCCTCCATGTTCCACACGCCGGGTCGCTTCCACAACCCCTTGAGCATCATCATCGCCCCGATCATCGCCGGCACGCCGGTGGTGTAGGAGATGGCCTGGGAGCCGACCTCGCGGTAGGCCTCCTCATGGCTGCAGATGTTGTAAACGTACAGCTGCTTCTCGCGGCCGTCCTTGACGCCCTTGAACACGCAGCCAATGCAGGTGCGGCCCTGAGTCAGGGGGCCGAGCGAGGCCGGTTCCGGCAGCACCGCTTTCAAAAACTGCAGCGGCACAATCTCCGCGCCCTGGTATTTGACCGGATCGATCCGAGTCATGCCGACATTTTCCAGCACCCGCAGGTGGGTAAGGTAGTTCTCGGAAAAGGTCATCCAGAACCGGGCTCGCTTGAGGCCTTTGATGTTCTGCACCAGGGATTCCAACTCCTCGTGGTACATTAAAAAGCACTTCTTGGGGCCTATGCCCTCGGGGAAATCGTAGTTCATCGACCAGCTGAGCGGGTCGGTTTCCACCCACTCACCGTGCTCCCAGTAGCGGCCGCGCTGAGTGATCTCGCGGATGTTGATTTCCGGGTTGAAGTTGGTGGCAAAATGCTGGCCGTGATCGCCGGCGTTGCAGTCGATAATGTCCAGGGTGTGGATCTCGTCGAAATGGTGCTTCTGGGCCCAGGCGCAGTAGACGTTGGTCACGCCGGGATCAAAACCGGAGCCGAGCAGGGCCATCAGGTTGGCTTGGGCAAACCGCTCTTTGTAGGCCCACTGCCATTTGTATTCGAACTTGGCCACGTCCGGCGGCTCGTAGTTAGCGGTGTCGAGGTAGTCGACCCCGGTTTCCAGGCAGGCGTCCATCAGCGGCAGATCCTGGTAGGGCAGGGCCACGTTGAGCACCAGGTCGGGCTTGATCCGCCGGATCAGAGCTGCGGTCTCGGCCACATTGTCGGCGTCGACCTGCTCCACCGCCACGGTAACGCCGGTGCGCTGTTTGACGGAAGCGGCAATGGCCTCGCATTTGGGCAGGGTGCGGCTGGCCAAGGTGATCTGGCTGAACACCTCGCTGGCCTGGGCGCATTTATGAACAACAACGCTGCCGACGCCGCCGGCGCCGATGATGAGTACGTGGGACATGGGGGCTCCTTGGTTGGGTGAATAGTCTGTAGGCGTTTAGTCTGTTAGTTGAGCAAGCTTCGTAGGTTGGGGTGAGGAACGAACCCCAACGCTGCCCTTTCCGTTGTATAAGCCCCAACCCATCTTGTATGCGCCGTGTTGCACATGGCGATGGAAGCTGGAGTATGGCCATTGCGCCGCCGATTCGACATATCCGTGTTTCACGGGATTGTAATGACAATAGTCCAGATGAGCGGCGTAATCTTGTTCATCACGGATCAGGTGCTCCCAGAAACGGCGTTGCCAGATTCCCCGTTCCCCTTTCGAGGTACGGCTCGCATTGCGTTGTTCGTTAGCCGGAAGACAACGGGAAAACCCGGCTTTGATCAATCCCCAGCGGGTGGAGAATTCCGCATCGTTTTTCGGCAGCGTCCAGACAGCGTGGAGATGATCGGGTAAAACAACCATGGCGTCAATGTGAAACGGATGAGTGACCATTACCTTATGCACAACCGTGCGCAGCACCGCTATATGTTGAACGAGTAGGTCCTGTTGCCGTTCCAACAGATTCACTGTAAAAAAATAGGCGCCCCCAGGAGCTCTAGCCCGACGGTACTGCATGATGATTCTCTATTGTCGACACATTATGACGTTGGACGTTGGGGTTCGTTCCTCACCCCAGGGCAAGCGCACGAAAATCCTAGCCCGCCAGCACGTTGGCAAGGAAAGCGTTGTTGCATGCTGCTCTGAATTGTTTTTGCTTGACACTCATTTTGGTTTTCTCCCGCTGGAGAAGATTGCGGGCTATATGCCGCAACACTGCAAAGTTTTCCGGGGCGTCACCTTTCCTGATTCGGCATTCATCTTCTCGAAAAGTGACATCAAGCACATAATGGAGTGAATTTTCTATGCCCAAATGAGATCGGACCGCTTTGGCAAAGAGCTCTGCCTTGTTTTCTTGACTCGAAATATAGTAGCGACACTCTGTGCTTTTTTTGTTCTTCTCTGTCCGTTCTGAAACGACAACACCTATTGTCCGCAGTCCCTTCCATTGAGAGAGCATGGGAAGCTCGGCTGCATCGGTTGTGTAATGGGAGCGGATTTCATGGCGACCATGGCCCTTGTTTTCCACTTGATAGAAATCGAAGGTTTCACTGTTAAAAGTCGCTACATCCGCCTGGCTGAAAACTGTTTCAACGGCTTCGAGTAAGGAGCCTTGGTTACCTTTTAATCCCAACACATAATCACCACCCTGCTCGATAATCTGTGCGGCTATCTTTTTCTGACACCCCATGGCGTCAATGGTCACAATACAGCCTTTGATTTCCAACAGTTTCAACAATTCCGGGATTGCTGTGATTTCGTTGGATTTTTCTTCGGTCTTGACTTGCCCTAAAACAAGTCGGTTTTTCGCCGCCCATGCACTCACCATATGAATGGCTGATTTACCGGAACCAGTGTCGTATGATCGCCTCAAGGTTTTTCCGTCGATAGGGATAACCTCGCCATCGACAACCTTGACTATGGAGTGCACCCAACTCAGAAAGCATTCTTGAAAAATCTTAGAGTTATGTGGCTCTAAATGAAACTCAGCCTGATCCGTTGCCCACTCGCCTTGTATCAGCATTTACGCCTGGGTGGGAAGATGGCATTAACTTTTTGTCGCAATGCCAACTCGGGCGTGGCTTCACATCAAATTGTGCTGAGTTTTATTAATAGCCATTTAGAGTTAAGACGAGATATAACTCGTCGAAATGTATCGTGCCCAGGCATGCCGTTGGGAAGCTCTAAAAAAGTAGAGAGCCATTCCTGCTTGGCTTTTCCAAAAATTTCAATCTGCTCCCAACCAGATGCACCAGAGACTACCGCACAAATGGCAATGATAATAATATCGATGAGCAGGTGCTGGTTTTTCCCTTCGACTCTCGGATCTTTCAACCCAAAAACGGCAGTTGAATAGTGTCTGTTTTCGTGTAACGTTCTTTGGTAGCGATGTAAATTCACTCAATATATCCACCGAGGTATTCACCAAATGGGTGAGCAGCACGATTTGGTGGTTCCATCCGATGAGCGTGTCGGTTTAGACACCTATGCCGGCAAGATCCATGTGGAATGGGATCCGCAGGCGGCGGTCACACCGCTGGGGCAGCTGCCCTTCTTCATCTCCTTTCTCAAGGTGAGCGGGTTGTATGACGACTTCGTCGCCTCCTGCCCCTTGTCGTATGCCAGCCCCAACGCCCCGGCCAAGCGGGATGTGCTTGGCACTCTGCTGATGTCGATTCTTGCCGGTCATCACCGCTACGCCCACATCACCTCGTTGCGCTTCGATGCGGTAAACCCGGAACTCTTGGGAATGAGCAGGGTGATCAGCGAGGATGCCACGCGAAGGGCACTCAAGGCGATGGACGAGGAGGCGGCCATCGCCTGGCTCGATGACCAGTTGCACACGTCCACCGCATCCGCTCTGTCGCTGGGCTCCTGGATTCTCGACACCGACACCACGGTCAAGTGTCTCTACGGCAAACAGGAAGGGGCGGTTGTCGGCTACAATCCGCAGAAGAAAGGACGGCCTTCCCACAACTATCACTCCTGTTTCATGGGCAATACCCGCCTGGCACTGACCGTGGAGGTCAATCCCGGCAACCGTCAGGCGGCCTCCCATGTGACGCCATCTTTGTGGCGATACTACGACGGGTTGGCGGACAATCAGAAGCCGGCGCTGATCCGCGGCGACCTCTTTCTCGGCAACGAGGGGTTTCTGGCTGCGGCCGAACAACGAGGCGCCCATTATCTCACCAAGTTGCGCATGACCACCGGCGTCAAACGGTGCATGACCCGGCTGTTTCGCCAGGCCGACTGGGTCGATGCCGGCAAGGGCTTCGAGGGAGCCGAATCCCGACTCAAGCTCACCGGATGGAGCCAGGAGCGGAGGGTGATCGTCCTGCGTCGGCCGCTGGCCGGGGAGGTAGCCCTGGCCGACGAAGGCCCTGTCCAGTTACGCCTGGCTTTTATCGACGGCCCCGCGACCATGCGCCGTTATGAATATGCCGTGCTGGTGCCCTCGTTGCCCTCGGAGATACTCACCTTGGCCCAGCTGTATCGCGATCGGGCCGATTGCGAAAACTGTTTCGACGAACTCAAGAACCAGTGGGGTTGGGATGGTTACACAACCAAGGAGCTCAAGTGCTGCCGTCTGACCAGCCGCCTCGTTGCCCTGGTCTACAACTGGTGGAACCTGTTTGTCCGCCTTGCCCAGCCCCAGAAGCATGCCGAGGCAATAACCAGCCGGCCTTTGCTGCTCCATGGCGTTGCCCGGCAGACAAGACACGCCGGTCAAACGAACTGAACCATCACCAGCAGCCACGCCAGATCCCAGACCGTTCAGTCCGCATTGCGAGCACTGACGCGATTCCTGAACCTGTTGCAGAATGCTGCGGAGCAGTTACGGTCTCTGGATCGCCTCGGGCTCATCACGCAACAGGCGTTCCGCTATTTGTTGGACAAACGGGCTGCCATTGCGGGACTGCTGCCCCCGCCGGCAGCTGCTCTTACTGGGTAACTGCCGTTTTTAGGTTCAAGCTTTCGAAATGGGAGGCGATATCTGGTTGCTGTGTTTTCATACCCCTTCTCCAATTGAGTAATTTTTGAAGGGTGGTTTATAGAGGATATGGGAACAAGATTGAATAATAATTCGATTTAATATGATTTTTCACGCTAACCCAGCAAGTGCCTACTTCTAAATAGCCATCGTTAGGATATTTTGATGCGCTGGCCCTGTTCCTCACCCCAACCTACGATGCCGGCTACTTTTCAAAGCGCAACCAACGTACATTGCCTTGAACTTTTTCAAGTTTTAATTGAGCTCTCAAATCATTTTTGAGGCTGTTGATTAATGGGTCAAGTTCGAAAGCCCCTCCTGCTGCCACCTCATCAGCAAGAGATTTTGCCATAGCTACCTGCTCAACAGAGCCGAATAACTGAATGTCAGAAAGCAAATTTTCAAGAGCAACCTTGCGGTCGTCATTGAGCTTTCTGTGCGAGACGTCATTCGTTAAAACTCGATACGCATTAACCAGATGCTCAATAGAAATCTCACGTCGTTTATTGCTTATATCTCGCTTTGATGTGAAGTAATGCGCCACGATCCATCCGATAACCGCAAGGAATATGGTTGTAACTATTTTAAAATATTCCAAATTTAGGATCATCTCATTACAAGTTTATGATATCAATTTTGATCGTCCAACGCTCCAGCGTGGGAACGTACTTTGAACGCTCCAGTGTCCCTTTGATTCCGAACGATCAAGAACAGTCGAGGATCGCGCAGTCCGTAGGTTGGGGGTGAACGGCTGTATCGTGAACCCCAACGGTTGCATCGGTGTCAGTGCGTTGTTGGGCATCGCTGTGCTCAGCCCAACCTACCGGGATGCAGGTGTTTTTCCTAATAGTCTAACAGGCTACAGTCTAATCAACCTTCAGTCCTACCTCTCAAAATACGTATACCCCCGTAACCCCGCCTCATACGCTTCGACAATTTCCCGTCGTTCCTGGGCGCTGATCCGGCCGGAGCGC
Source organism: Desulfobulbus sp. (assembly GCF_030824455.1). Lineage (GTDB taxonomy): Bacteria > Desulfobacterota > Desulfobulbia > Desulfobulbales > Desulfobulbaceae > Desulfobulbus. Next base: position 33,538 of record NZ_JAVBXR010000109.1, on the reverse strand, counting down.
ACCGCCTGCTCTGCCGTTTCGCGGAAGCGGACAAAGAGCCGCTTGGGGTCGTACTGGACGTAGCTCAGCACCTCGGCCACGGTGTCTCCTTCCTGTTCGCTGACGAATTCGTATTCGCCGCCGTCCTTGATGCGGATGGTGACCACGTTGGTGTCGCCCAGCAGGTTGTGCAGGTCGCCCAGGGTCTCCTGGTAGGCGCCGACCAGGAAGGCCCCAAGGTAGTACTCCTCGTAGGGCTTGAGTTCGTGCAGGGGCAGGTAGCGTTTGACGCCCCGTTTGTCGATGAACTGGTCGATCTTGCCGTCGCAGTCGCAGGTGATGTCGGCCAGGATGCCCTTGCGGACCGGCTCCTCGTCCAGCCGGTGGATCGGCATAATCGGAAACAGCTGGCCAATGGCCCAGGCGTCGGGCAGGCTCTGGAACACGCTGAAGTTGCAGTAGTAGAAATCCGACAGCACCCGGTCGAGGTCGATCAGTTCGGTGCTGGGGTTTTTCAACTCTTTAGACAACCGGCTGATTTCGTTGATTGTGGTCCAGAACAGCTGCTCGGCCAGGGAGCGTTCGCGCAGGCTGATTTTGCCGTTCTGGAACAGCCGCCGGGTCTCGTCGCGGTAGAACACGGCGTCGTTGAACACCTCCTGAATGTTGCGCACGGTCAGGTCTTTCAGCGCCTGGACCATGTATTCAAGCTGCGGGGCGCAGCCCTCAGGCAGCTTCTCGGGCAGCGGATCGGCCTGGAACTGGGTGACGTCGAGGATGTTGAACAGCAGGATCGAGTAGTAGGCCACCAGGGCCCGGCCCGATTCGGTAATAATGGTCGGATGGGGGATGTTCTCATCCTCCAGCGAGGTCATCACCGCCTCGATGATGTCGGTGCAGTACTCCTTGAGGGTGTAGTTGCGGCTGGAGAGGAAGTTGGACTGGGAGCCGTCGTAATCCACGGCCAAACCGCCGCCGAGATCGAGGTATTCGACCTGGGCGCCTTCCTTGACCAGGCCGGCGTAGACCCGGCAGGCCTCGTTGACTGCGGTGCGGATTTCTCGGATGTTGGAGATCTGCGAGCCCAGGTGGTAGTGGACCAGCTTGAGGCAGTCGAGCATGCCGGCGCTGGACAGCAGATCCACCGCCTGGATGATCTGGGATGTGTTGAGGCCAAAGATCGAGCGCTCGCCGCCGGACTCCGACCAATGGCCGCCGGCCTGGGCCGAGAGCTTGATGCGGATGCCCAGAATGGGCTTGGCCTGCAGCTTTTTTGAGCGCTCGATGATCAGCGGCAGCTCGTCGGGCATCTCCACCACCAGGATGCAGGTGAAGCCGATCTTGGTGGCGTAGAGGCCGAGATCGATGAATTCCTCATCCTTGTAGCCGTTGCAGATAAGCACCGCCTTCTTGTCGCGCATCATACCCATGGCGGCTATCAGCTCAGCCTTGGAGCCGGCCTCCAGGCCGTGATGGTAGCGCGAACCGAACTGGGTGATTTTTTCCACCACCTGCTGCTGCTGGTTGACCTTGATCGGGTAGGCCCCCATGAAGGTTCCCTGGTAGCCCAACTCCTCCATGGCGGAGCGGAAGGTCTCATTCAAGCTGGTAATCTGGGCGTCGAGGATGTTCTCGATCCGCAGCAGCACCGGCATGTCAAAGCCGCGTTCCCGGATGCCGCCCGAAATCTCGGCGATGCTCACCGCCCGACTGACCGCGCCGGGCTCGGGCATGACCATCATGTCGCCGTTCTCGGCCACGAAAAAATAACCGCCGCCCCATTCGGTAACCCCGTAGAGATCCGACGATTTGTTAATGTTCCAACGTTCCATGGTATAGTTCACCCGTATGCTCCTCCTGCAACAACATGCTGCGCTTCTCACATCTTCTATAATAAACGCGGCCGTCCGGCGTCAAGGCCACCGGCGCGCGCTCATGCAAACCTAATAATACAAAGGAATTCAGGACAACAGGCGGGTTGGCGCGCCGCTGCCGTCCATGGGCCGGTGCAGGGTCAATTCCCGGCCTTCGGCCATGGCCTGGCGGTAGGCCTCGCCGTGCATGGCGGTGGCTTTGCCCCGCATCTGCCGCAACCGGGGAAACCGAAAGGCAACGAACGCCTCCAGCCGTTGCTGGGCCTGCAGCGCCCGATGCGCCGGCAAATCGGCGGTCTGATGCGGTCCGGGTGCGGGGACGGGCGCGGCCGAGGCGACGCTGCGCCGGGAGCGTTCCAGGGTTTCGCGAAACCCGGCCAACACCCCCAGGTAATAGCTTTTTTTGGCGATGCGGCTGTTGCCGGTAAAACCGCGCCGGTTCCGCTCCCACAGAATCTGCAGCCGGTTTTCGAGGAAATGATGGCAGTGCTCGGCAATCGCCGTTTCTTCCTCGCGTCCCAGCAGTTCGATGGTTTTGAACACCTGGTCGGTCAGCGGATCGTAGGTCGAGGCGCAGATCACCCGCACCGCAAAGCAGGATTCGAGAAGGGAGCAGATCGCCTTGCGGTGCGCCGGCAGAGTGCGGCCGCCGGTGTTGATGGTGCGATGGGTCAACCCTTCGTCTTCGGCCAGGGCGTCGAAGTCCAGCCGGTAGTGGGTCAGCAGTTCGCCGGCCCGCTGCACGGCGAGCGCCGCCTCGTGTTCGTTGTCCGACCCGCCCAGGGCCAGCAGTTTGCGCACCTTGTCGATCACCTGCCGTCCCTGCTCGGTGGCGGCCGTTGCCTGCCCCGCATCGGCAATCCCTTCTTCCAGATCGGCGCTGGCCCGATGGAAGGGAGCGTCGAGACCGATCCGGGCGCAGGCCTCGCGAAAGAGCGGCCCGTGGCCTACGTCGTCCCGGCGGTGAATTTCGCTGACCATCTGGTGGCCCATCTCGTGCTTCAACACCTGCAGGGTCAGGTTCCAGGGGTGTCCGCTGATCAGAAAATGGCTGAGACTCAAGGTCCGGTCGCCGGCCGACCAACTGCCCAGCTGCTTGCGGTTGCGGCTGATCGTCAGCACCGGCGGCTGCAGGCGGACCCGGTATTGATAGCAGATGTCGTTGTATTCGCGCGTGAGTTGACTGAGCCAGGCCGCGTGCAGGCGGCTGTCCATCTGATCCATAGCCTCAGTTTCCCGCCGCGCTGGCGCTCGGGAGCAAGCGGCGCAGGGCCGCGATCCGGGCCAGGACCGGCGGATGGCTGTAGTTGAGCGCCACCTGGAGCGGATGCGGGGTCAGGTTGCTCAGGTTGCTGACGCTGAGTTTTTTCAGCCCGCTGATCAGGGATTCGCCGCCCCCGTCGGACTCCAGGGTCTGGGCGGCGTAGCTGTCGGCCTGATACTCGTTGCGCCGCGAAAAGGCGTTGAAGCCAATCGCCAGCAGGGTGGAAATCGGCGAGTAGAGGAAGCCGAAGAAAACCAGCGAGGCGTACACCGAAACGTGCTCCATGCCAAAGGCGGCAAACAGCCCCTGGTTGCCGAGGAAGAGCGAGAGGATGAAAAACAGCAGCCCCATCTGCAGGATGGACAGCGCCATCATCATCGGGATGTGTTTGAGTTTATAGTGGCCCATTTCGTGGGCGAGCACGGCGACAATCTCGCTGGCGGCCAGTTTGTCGGTGAGGGTGTCGAAAAAGACGATGCGGCGGAAGCGGCCAAAACCGGTGAAAAAGGCGTTGGCCCGGGTGGAGCGCTTGGACCCGTCCATGGTGTAAATCCCCTGGATGGCAAACCGTTGTCGCTCCGCGTAGCCGGTGATGGCCGCTTTGAGTTCGCCCTCGGCCAGCGGCGTGAACTTGTTGAACAGGGGCATGATCACCACCGGGGCCAGGAACTGCACAACCAGGACAAAGGCGACGGCGGCGATCCAGCAGTAGATCCAGGCCGCTGAACCGCTGGTCTCGAAAAACCAGAGAATGGCGGCCAACAGCGGCCCGCCGAGGACCACGGCCAGCAGCAGGGCTTTGAGGCCATCGAGAATGAAGGTGGCGACGGTGGTGGTGTTGAAGCCAAAGCGCTGCTCAATCACAAAGGTGGAGTACACCGAAAACGGCAGCCCGGCGATGTTCGACAACAGAGCGAGCATCCCGGTGAACAGCAGGCCGGTGGGAATCGAGGAAAAGCCGAAGCTGCGGGCGGCGAGATCCACATAATTAAATCCGCCGGCGACAATAAAGGCCACGGTCAGCGCCAGGCTTACCGTGGATTGGATCAGACCGAACCGGGTGGTGGCGCGGGTGTAGGCCTGCGAACGGGCGTACTGGGCGTCGTCAAAGACCCCGACGAACTCCGCCGGCAGCTCCGGGCTGAGGCGACGGAGATTGAGCAGCGCCGCCGTCAGGTCCAGCAGGTGGCCAAACAGCAGAACGCTCAGGATGAAAAGGAGATAGCCGTTCATTGAAGGTGAAAATCCCTGGGGAAAAGTTGTGTGGTTGCTGGAGTGCGATGCACTTACAGGAGATTGCCAAACGGTGCAAGCCAATTATGTTGGCATGGGCCTATCATTTTGTTGTTTTGTTTGTTTCCCGCCTGTTTTCCCCTCAGTGGCGCACGGTGTTTGACAGTGGCGGACGCGTGGCGTATAGAAGGGGAAAACCGCTTGCATCCAAAGGAAATCGCCATGGAAATCCCTCAAGAAAAATCCGGCCTCTCCACCGCCAAGGTAATCGGCATTGTTGTTGCCGCCATGCTGCTCACCATGGTGGTCACCCTATTGATTGTCAAGAGCTGGTTGTTTCCTGGACCCTTTGAGCCAGTGGTGCTCAGCCCGGCGGAGGAGCAGCGGCTGGAACACAAGCTGGAACGGTTTGAGCAGGTTGCTGGCGGCGCCCGCCGCCCGCTGCCGGCGCGGCAAGGGGAAACGCCAAGCCGGGAAGAACTGCGGCCCGAGCCCTACAGCGAGGAGGGCGCGTCGCGGGAGATTCGGCTGAGCGAGCGGGAAATCAACGGCATGATTGGCCAGAACCCCGATCTGGCCAGCAAAATGGCGGTTGATTTTGCAAACGACCTGGTCAGCGTCAAGCTGCTTATCCCGGTGGACCCGGATTTTCCCATCATGGGCGGCAAGGTGCTCAAGGTGCGCGCCGGGGCGGAACTGGCCTTCCGGTCCGGCCGGCCGGTGGTGATCCTGCGCGGCGTCTCGGTGATGGGCGTGCCCCTGCCCAACGCCTGGCTGGGCGGCCTGAAAAACATCGATCTGATTGAGGTGTTCGGCGCGGAGCCCGGCTTCTGGCAGGGATTTTCCGACGGCGTCGCCGCCATTGAGGTCCGCGAGGGCAACCTGCGGGTGGTGCTCAGGGAGTAGCCAAGGAGTAGCGCGGCCGGAGACGTCTCTCCCCGGTTGCGCGCCCCGCGCCTGCAGCGACAAATTTCTCGCCAGCCGGGCGGTTGTTTTGCGCTTTGCCTGGAAATAGACTATGTTGCGGGCGTCCATATCGCTTTATATTGTTTTGATCCATTGAAACTTCTTTGAGCATCATGAAACTTGTTGAATTAATAGGCAATACCCCGCTGGTGGAGCTGTCCCGGCTCAATCCCGTCGCAGACAAGGTCCAGTTGCTGGGCAAACTTGAATCTCGCAATCCCGGCGGTTCGATCAAAGACCGGGTCGCCCTCTCCATGGTCGAAGCCGCTGAAAAAAGCGGTGAACTGACTCGCGACAAAATCCTGCTTGAAGCCACCAGCGGCAACACCGGCATCGGCATGGCCATGGTCTGCGCCGCCAAACGGTATCGCTGCCAGCTGATCATGCCCGAATCGGCCTCGATCGAACGGCGGTTGATCATGCAGGCCTATGGCGCGGAAATCATCCTCACCCCGGCCAAACGCGCCACCGACGGGGCCATCGAAAAGGCCTACGCCCTGGCGCGCGAGCATCCGGAGCGCTATTTCCTGGCCGACCAGTTCAACAATCCGGCCAACTGGCAGGCGCACTGCAAATCCACGGCCCCGGAAATCTGGGAGCAGACCGGCGGTCGGGTCACCGACATCATCGTCACCCTGGGCACCTCGGGCACGGCCATGGGGCTGTCGCGCTGGTTCCGCGAGCATCATCCGGAAGTGCGGGTGATTGCGGTGGAGCCGCATCGCGGCCACAAGATCCAGGGCCTGAAGAACATGAAGGAATCGTACAAGCCCGGCATTTTTGACAAAACCCTGCCCCACGCCATTGTCGACATCGACGACGAGGACGCCTTTCGCACCGTCCGCCTGCTGGCCGCCGAGGAAGGCATTTTCGCCGGCATGAGCAGCGGCGCCGCCATGTATGTGGCCATGGAGCGGGCCAAGGAGATCGGCGAGGGCTGCATTGTCGTGATTCTGCCCGACGGCGGCGAGCGCTACCTGAGCACGACCCTGTTCAAACCCCAGGAAAAGGTCAAAGAAGAGACCTCGCAACTGCGGCTGTTCAACACCATGAGCCGCAAAAAAGAGGTCTTCCGCCCGATCCGCGACAACCGGGTGACCCTCTACGCCTGCGGCCCCACTGCCGCCGAGTCGCCCAATATCGCCCATTGCCGCCGCTTCATCGTCGCCGACCTGATCAACCGGTATCTCCGGTTTCGCGGGTATGCAGTGGAATTGTACATGAATTTCACCGATCTCGACGACAACACGATCACCGGGGCGATCAATGCGGGGGCCGACCTGCGCGAGTTCACCGGCAAGTACATCGACGAATTCAAACAGGCGGTCGAGATCCTCAACGTGGAGAAGGCGACCGGCTATCCGCTGGCCTCCGAACACGTCGGCGACATGATCGAAATTGCCCACGACCTGATCCACAAGGGCTACGCCTACGAAAAACTGGGCTCGATCTATTTCGACATCTCCAAATTCAAGCGCTACGGGCGGCTGTCCGGGATTGATTTAAGCAAGATCAAGCTCGGCCAGACCGTGGACCTGGACAACTACGAAAAGGACAATCCCCGCGACTTCACCCTGCTCAAGCGCTCGACCCTGGCGGAACTGAAAGCGGGCCTGTTCTACGAGACCGACTGGGGCAACATCCGGCCCGGCTGGCATATCGAGTGCACCGCCATGTCGACCAAGTATCTCGGCGAAACCCTGGACATCCACACCGCCAGCCAGGATCTGCTTTTTCCGCACCATGAAAACGAGATCGCCATTGCCGAGGCGCTCACCGGCAAACCGCTGGCCAACTACTGGCTCCATTCCGGCCAGTTGCTCAAGGACGGCCGCAAGATGGCCAGCGACACCGGCAACGTGGTCACCCTGAACGAGGTGCTGGCCAAAGGCTACACCGGCCGGGAACTCCGTTTCATGCTGATGGGCGTGCACTACCGCAAACCCCAAATGTTTTCCTACAAGCGGCTGGACGCGGCCCGAACCGCCCTGCGGCGGATTGACGAATACACCTGCAAACTGCGGTGCCTGCCCGCCGGCCTGCCCCATCCCGAGGTGGCCTCCTACGTCTCTGAGCTGGAAAAACGCTTTATCGACGCCCTGAACGACGATCTCAACCTCTCCGGAGCGATTGGCGCCTTGTTTAATTTTATCAAGCAGACCAATCACTTAGTGCAGTTGCGGCATCTTGACCTGGAGCAGAAAACCGACGTGCTGGAAGCGCTGCGCATGGTCAACACCGTGCTGGGCGTGCTCCGCCTCAAACATTGTCCCCTGACGCCGGAGATTGACCGGCTCATCCGCCAGCGCGAGCAGGCCCGGCAGCTCAAGGACTGGACCGCCGCCGATTCCGCCCGCGAGGAACTGCTGCGCCAGGGCGTGACCATCCTCGACACCGCCGCCGGTCCCATCTGGGAACAGCTCGAGGAAGGCGCCGAATAAACCGGTCGCACCGCTCCGTCCCCCTGCCTTGGGAGGACGGCGCGTGCGCGGCCCGGAACATGCCAACACCCCCGGATCAATCACTGTCCTGCATCAACAGACATTGCTCGGACGCGGCGTAAGCCTTGCGTCCTTCTGCGCCGTCGTCTTGATCGCAAGCGGCGTTTTAACGCGCCGGGGCAGCCAAAGACGTTTATTTTACCCAAGGAGAATATGGTGGACGCACAACCGATGAAACAGAGCCCGCTGGTGGTCCACACCGAGTGGAGCCGGTCCTGGGGCGGCCAGGAGATTCGCGTCCTGACCGAACTGCGCGAGATGCGCCGGCTGGGCTTCCGCGTGGCCCTGATTGTCCCCCGCGACTCCGTACTGGCGCGCCGGGCCGCCGCCGAAGGAATTGCCGTGCATGGGGTCTCGACCTTTGCCAAGCTCAACCTTGCCTCCTGGTGGGAGCTGTATCGCCTCATCCGGGCGCTCAAACCCACGGTGGTCAACACCCATTCGTCCGAAGATTCCTGGATGGCCGGCGCCATTGCCCGCTTGTGCCGGATTCCGCTGATCGTCCGCACCCGCCACGTGCTCGCGCCAATCTCCTCAGCCCTGTGCTACACCCTTTTTCCCCATGTCGTCTTCACTTGCAGCGCGGCCATTGCCGATCAGCTGGTCGCCCAGGGCGTGCCGCGAGAAAAAACAGCCGTGCTTTCCACCGGCAACGATGAGGCCCGCTTTCGCTTTTCGCCGGAAAACCGCCGCAAAATTCGCCAGGAGTACGGCATTGGCGAGGACGAGGTCCTGGTGGGCAACGTCGGCTTCCTCCGTCATTACAAGGGGCATCCGTTCATTGTCAAAACCGCGGCGGCCATGCCGTCCCAGTACCGGTTCATGCTGGTGGGCGGCGGCGACGAATTAGGCAAACTCCAGGCCCAGGCCGAGGCGCTGGGCGTGGCGGATCGGATCGTTTTTGCCGGTCATCAGGAACAGCCGGAACAGTTTTTCAGCGCCTTTGATCTGTTCTTCTTTTCCTCCAACGAGGCCGAGGGCGTTTCCCAATCCCTGATTCAGAGCCTGCTCAACGGCCTGCCGGTGCTCGCCAGCCGCATCCCCTCGACCATGGAACCGCTCAGCCACATCGAGGATTACCGCCTAGTCGAGTACGACGACGTCCCCGCCGCCAGCCAGGGCTTGGCCGAACTGGCCCAATTGCCCCGCCGCGACCCGGAGCGGATGGAACGGCAGCATCGCATCATTGCCGAGCGCTACGGGCTGCAGGGCATGGTCAGGATCTTGACGGCCACCTACGCCCGATATGGGGTGGTTGCCGCACAACAGCCTGATTGAGCAGGGGAAGATGCTGTTTCGTCTCTAAAATAAGGATTGTCCTCCGCTGGCCCGGTTGTCCGCCCGTCGCCTGCTCGGTTGCGGCTGTTTCTTTGCTGCCCCGCAAACTGGCGTGCACCTGACAAATGGGTTTGCTCCTGTGTTCCTCGCAGAGAGTCGGCCCTTTCCCTGTTCCCTGTTCCCAGTTCCTTTTCCCTTTTTCCCTTCCCGATCTGTTTGTGAAAGCCCTCGTCCTTATTCGCCACGAAGCCCGCGTCCTCCTTGCGCTCACCGGGCCGCTGGTCCTGGCTCAGCTGTCCCAGACGGCCATGGGCTTTGTCGACACGGTCATGGCCGGGCGGGTCAGTGCGGTCGATCTGGCCGCAGTGGCCGTGGGCTCCTCGATTTTTTTCCCGGTCTACCTGTTTCTGATCGGCCTGCTCAACGCCGTAACCCCGTTGGTGGCCCAGGCGCACGGTCGGGACGACAGCCAGGCGTTGCGGCGCTCCATCCGCCAGGGCATGGTCGTCGGGCTGACGGCCGGCCTGCTGCTGATGCCGAGCCTCTGGTTGATGCAGCCCTGCATGGTCTGGATGGGGGTGAGTCCCGAGGTGATCCCGATCACCAGCCGCTATCTGTTCGCCATCTCCTGGGGGCTGCCGCTGGGCGGCGTCTTTTTTGCCCTCAAGGGCGGCGGAGACGGCCTGGGCAAACCCCGCCTGTCGATGTTTGCCGGTTTTCTCGGGCTAGTGGTCAACATCATTGCCAACTATCTGTTGATTTACGGCAAACTCGGCCTGCCGGCCATGGGCGGGGTGGGCTGCGGTTGGGCGACCTCGCTTTCAATCCTGGTTATGCTCGGCTTTATGGCCCTGTTGCTGGCCAAAAGCCGGATTGCCGGCACGGGTCGGCTCTTTGCGTTCACGTCCGCAGGGACGTCGGCGTCGGGAGCAAGCCTGGCCTCTTTTCTCCGCTTGGGGGCGCCGCTGGGAGCAACCCTGTTCATCGAATGCTCGATCTTCACGGTCATCGCCCTGTTCATCGCCAAACTGGGGGCTCAGGTGGTGGCCGCGCACCAGATCGCCCTCAACTTCACCTCCATGCTCTACATGCTGCCCTACAGTCTGGCCACCGCCCTGACCGTTCGCGTCGGTTTCACCATCGGCAGAAAACGCGTTCGACGATTGCGCCGCACTGTCCGCACCGGATTAGGGCTGGCCCTGGGCGGGGCGGTGCTGACCTGTTTGCTGATTCTGGGTTTTTCGCATGATATTGCGGCCCTGTACACGGCGGACCCGGTGGTCCAGCAGCTGGCCGTCTCCCTGCTGGTGTTCGCGGCGATTTTCCAGCTGCCAGACGCCATGCAGGTTAATTGCGGCGGCATTCTGCGCGGCTGCAAGGACACCCGCGTGCCCTTGTTGTTGATGCTGCTGGCCTACTGGGGGATTGGACTGCCGATGGGCTATGGACTGGGATTGGCGCGCCTGGGGGGCATGGAACCCGGCCCCCAGGGCTTCTGGATAGGATTGATCTGCGCATTGACGGCCGCCGCCGCCCTGCTGGGCTGTCGGGTGCGGATCATGCTGCGCAGATTGGAACGTCAGGCGGGACAGCCGGTCACAACAGGCCGTCCATCACCGCCAGGCACATGTCCGCCTTGTTGAGGGTGTAAAGATGGACGCCGGGAGCGCCGCCGTCGAGCAGCCCCTTGACCTGCTCGCGGGCGTAGGCCACGCCAATCTCATACACCGCGCTGGCCCCGCCCTGCTCGTGGGCTTTCATCAGGGCGTTGATCAGCTGCCCCGGCACCCGGGCGTTGCACAGCTGGAGGGTAAAACGCAGCGAGGCCAGGCTGCGGATGGGCAGAATGCCAGGAACCACCGGCACAGTGACCCCCTGGGCCCGCAACCGTTCGACGTAGTCAAAATAGATCCGGTTGTCGAAATACAGCTGGGTGATGACGAAATCCGCCCCGCATTCCACCTTGCGCCGCATGACTGCCAGATCGGCGGCAAAGGAAGGCGCCTCGCCGTGGGCTTCGGGGAAACCGGCCACGCCGATGGCCAGTTGCGGATGATGCTCGCGGATAAACGCCACCAGATCCGAGGCGTGGGGGAAGACGCCAAACAGCTCCGCATCCGTGCCGGCAAAACCGGCGGGACGGTCGCCGCGCAGGGCCAGGACGTTTTCAATGCCCATCGCCTTGATCGCGCTTAAAAATCCGTTGACCTTGTCCCGGTCGGCGGTGACCCCGGTGAGGTGGGGCATGATCTCATAGCCGCAGGTGGCGATCAGCCGCTCGCAGATCTCCAGGGTGTTGCTTTGGGTGGAGCCGCCGGCGCCGTAGGTCACCGAGGCAAACAGCGGCCGCAGCTGCTTCAGCTCGCTCGCCGTTTCAAGAAATCCCGGCCACTCCTCCTGCTTTTTCGGCGGGAAAAATTCCAGGGAAACAAACGGACTGCGCTCTTGGATTAATTGAGGAATCTGCATCGCTGTACTCCTTGGGTATGATCGTGGCGGGAGGCGGTTGCAACGAGCCTGACCGTCACGTTGGAATCGTTGGTGACGAGGTAAGAGGGCGGGACGACTTCTCGCCCTCGATTCTATTATAAAAACGTCGAAAAAAGGCATTGAGGCGACAGGTGCCCTGCAGGCGTCAAAACGACTGCAGGCTAAACGCCTGGGCAAACAACGCCGATACGAACATCAGGAAAGTTTCTCGTTTGCCACGGAGGGTGAACCATGACGCCGAAACAAGCCATCCATATCCTGATGCTCAGTCCCTGCTACTGGATGATCAATCTGGCGGCCCGCAAACAACTGGTGCGCGACTATTGCGCATTCTTTGCCGCATGGCCCTGCCCGATCCCCCTGAAAAAACCGCTGGTCACCTGATGGCGGTTGCCCCGCCCAGGAGCCGTTGCCTCTCTCAACGTCGCCTGGTTTTCTTGCCGCTCCATATCGGGTCCTGACCAAATCGGGCCTGCCACCAGTCCTCGGGGTCGTAGACGTCGAGTTCTTCGCTGCCGGCATCGTCTCGTTTGAGGGGATAACGGTACTCGTTGCAGTACTGGCTCAACAACTCGTAGGCGGCGGTGATCCGGTACATCTGCTCGTTGTCGCCAGCAGCTTCGGCCGTATCCGGATGATGGAGCTTGCTCAAACGATGGTAGGCCCGCTTGATCTCGGCCAAGGTGGCGCGATCACCGAGGCCCAGCACCTCTCTTGCCTGCTCAATGGCCTGCCACTGTTTGGCGTTCACCCCTCTGCCTCTGCCGCAGTCTCAGCCTTTTTCTTCCAGGATTTTTCTGTGCCGCGCACTAAGCGGCCAATGTTTTGATAATGCTTGCCCCAGATCATCACAACAATGAACGCGGCCAGCCCCAGTTTCCAGATCGGCGCTTGGAGCAGCGTCAGCCAAAGCAGGATCGAGGCCGAACCGAGCAATGAACCCAGGGAGACAAAGCCGGACAGGTACACCGCCGCCACAAAGACCAGCACGCAGCCCAACACCGCCAGCGGAGCCAGATACAAAAATGCGCCCAGGGCGGTGGCCACTCCTTTCCCGCCCTTGAACCGCAGGTAGACCGGAAACATGTGGCCCAGAACCGAGGCTGCGCCGCAGAGGGCGATGATCAGATCGCGCTGGGGATCGTCTTGCACCAGCAGGGCGGCGAGAAACATCGGCGCAAAGCCCTTAAGGACATCGAAGGCCAGGGTCAGGGCGCCAATCTTCTTGCCCAGCAGGCGGGCCACATTGGTGGCTCCGATGTTCTTGCTGCCTTGGGTGCGGATGTCGATGCCGCTGCCGCGGGACAGCAGCAGGCCAAAGGGGACGGCGCCGAGAAGATAGGCGGCGAAAATAGAGAAAATTGCAGTGCTGTTCATAGGGGTTTCGTTGAGGGTTAGAAATCGGCAGGCGCGGTCAGGCCTTGTTGCGCCGGAAGATCATATCCAGTTCGCTGGCTGCGGCATAGGCGTTGATCTCGTCCTGCAGCAACTGGACATAGGGACAGTCCGCCACCGCCAGCAGGGCCTGACGCAGGCGCAAAGTCGGTTGCCTCTGCCCCTCGATGGGTTCCACCACATACGGGAAGATCTGCGGCCGTCGGCAGACCTCGGGCCGGTCGGGGTAAACCCGACAGCGGCCCGACGCTTCCAGACTGGGGCACTGGCTTGCCCGGGGCAGCATCAGGCTCCAGCCCGCCTGCCAGCGGATCAGCGCCGGATCGGGTCGGTTGAAAAAATCCCGGCCGCCAAGCTGCAGGGGCGGCTCGTGGTCGATGGACTGCGACCTGGACGTTTCGGTGTCGATTCGCTCCAGCGCAAAGAGGTCGGTCTCGACCGGCTGCAACGGAATCTCAAAATATTCCTGGGCCATGTCCGCGTCCGGACCAACGCAGCAGAGGGTGCAGTTGCACGGCGCACAGAGCAGGCTGTTGATCCGTTCCAGCTCGCGGCTGAGGACGCTCTGCGCCACCAGGGCAACGGTCGCGGTCATGGCGTCCACCGGGTTGCCCTCAAGGTCCACCACCAGTTCCTGCGGCGGCCGGCCGGCCTTGAGTTCCGCCAGGGGCTGGAGCAGGTCGACGTAGGGCGCCAGCAGCGCCGTCGCATCCGGGTAGAGGGCTGAGCCGGTTTCAATGTCTGCGGGCAGCTGGCTGATCACCTCGTCTACAGCGGCAAAATCGCCGGTCAGGTATAAAAACTGAACAATGGACACCAGGGGCAGAACCGGTTCCCGCAGCAATCCGATTCCGGCTGCAAACGCTTCTTTCTCGATCATTTCGCTCCCGTAAAAAGTTAAGCCCGCACCCTACACAAAAAAAAACTGAAAAACAAGCCGCCACCACGCCCAACCCAGCGCACGCAGGCGCAGACGTCTTTACTTTACCACCCAAACTGATTACATACGCTGGAGTCTTCCCGCATAAAAACGGCGCTCGGCGCCACGAACACGACACGATTATGGCTATCAGAACGATCATCACCTACCCGCATCCGGTGCTCCGGCAAAAGGCGGAAACAATAACCGTCTTTGACCAGGAATTGAAAACCCTGATCGAGGATATGGCCGACACCATGTACAAGGCCCCCGGCGTCGGCCTGGCGGCAAACCAGATCGGCATCGCCCGTCAGCTGGTGGTGATTGACCGCTCCACGGTGGAAAACGAGCGAAAATTCCTCACCTTGATCAATCCGGAAATCACCGGCGGCGAAGGCAGCATCGTCGACGAGGAAGGCTGTTTGAGCGTGATCGAGTGCTACGCCAAGGTCAAGCGCTTCCGCAAGATCCACGTCATCGCCCAGGATGCGGACGGCAATCCCCTGGAATTCGACGCCGAGGACCGTTTTGCCCGCATCATCCAGCACGAGGTTGACCATCTTCTGGGCACCCTGTTCATCGACCGGCTTAGCTCGCTCAAACGTGCGCTGTATAAGAAAAAGCTGAAAAAACTCCTCCAGGGGGAGGAATGAGCGCGCCGTTGCGGATCGTCTTCATGGGCACGCCGGATTTTGCCGTGCCCTCGCTCCAGGCGCTGCTCGACGGCCCGGATCAGGTGGTTGCCGTGGTCTGTCAACCCGACCGCCAGCGCGGCCGGGGCAAGGTGCTGAGCCCGCCGCCGGTCAAGGTGCTGGCCGAGCGGCACGGCCTGCCGACGCTGCAGCCGCAATCGGTGCGCAAGGAACCGTTTTTTGAACAGATGCGGGCGCTGGCGCCGGACATCCTGGTGGTGGTGGCCTACGGCAAGATCCTGCCCGCCGCCCTGCTGCAGCTGCCGCGCCTGGGGGCGATCAACGTCCATGGCTCGCTCCTGCCCAAATACCGGGGCGCGGCCCCAATCCAGTGGGCGGTGATCAACGGCGAGACCGAGACCGGCGTCACCATCATGCAGCTGGACGAGGGCATGGACACCGGCGACATCCTCCTGAGCGCGCCGGTGGCCATTGGCCCGCAGGAAACGGCGGGCGAACTGTTTGACCGCTTGTCGCTGCTGGGCGGCGAGACCCTGATCGCAGCCGTCGAACAGCTCAAACAGGGCCGACTCGCGCCGCAGGCCCAGGATCACGCCCTGGCCAGCGCCGCTCCGATGCTGAGCAAGGAAATGGGCCATCTCGACTGGAGCCTGCCGGCTGCGCGTCTCCACAGCCTGATTCGCGGCCTTGATCCCTGGCCCTCGGCCTACGGGTTTATCGACGGCAAGCGGCACCGATTTTTCAATCCCGAGATCGTTCGCCTTACCTCCCCCCAACCGGCCGGAACCATCTGTCGCGCCGACAACCAGGGGCTCCTGATTGCCGCCGGCGAGGATTGTCTGCTTATTCGGGAAATCCAACCCGAGGGCAAAAAACGAATGGACGTGGCCGCCTGTCTTCGCGGCGCCGCCATTGCCCCAGGCGCCCTGATCAGCTGATGAACACCGCCTATCTCGACTGTTTTTCCGGGGTCAGCGGCGACATGCTGCTCGGCGCCCTGATGGACGCCGGCGTGCCCGAAGCCCATCTGCGCCAAGTGCTGGCCGCCCTGCCGCTGCACGACTTTACCCTGACCGCAGAGCGCATTGTGACGCAGGGTTTTGCCGCCACGCGGGCAACGGTGGAATGCGGCGGCGACGGCGACGGACATGAGCATCATCATGGCTCCCCGCCGGACCATGCCCATCACCAACACTGCGGTCTGGCCGAGATCCGCGACCTGCTTCACAAAGCCGAGCTCCCCGCGCAGATCCGGGACAAATCGCTCGCGGTCTTCACCCGTCTGGCCGAGGCTGAAGCGGCGGTCCACGGCACAACCCTCGAGCAGATCCATTTCCACGAAGTCGGCGCAGTGGACGCCATTGTCGACATTGTCGGCACGGTGGCCGGGTTTGCCTATCTCAACATTGACCGCCTGATCTGCTCGCCCCTGCCCATGGGCCGCGGCTGGATTCAATGCGCCCACGGTGAGATTCCTCTGCCCGGCCCTGCGGTCTGCCGTTTGCTCGAAAAGGCGCCGGTCTACGGCGAGAACATCGACCAGGAACTGGTTACCCCCACCGGCGCGGCCCTAGTGTGCGAACTGGCCCAGGACTTCGGCCCGATGCCGCCGATGCGGCTGTCGTGCACCGGCTATGGGGCTGGTTCGATGGAACGCCGCGACGGACGCCCCAATCTCCTCCGGTTGCTCATCGGTCAAAGTGCCGAAGTTGCCGAGGCCCAACAGGTGGAGGTGATCGAAACCCATCTCGACGACTGGAACCCCGAGCTCTGGCCCTATGTGAGCGAGCGGCTGATGAGCGCCGGCGCCCTCGACGTCTGCCTGATTCCGATGCAGATGAAAAAAGGGCGGCCTGGATTTTTGCTGCGGGTGATCGTCGAACCGGCCGTCAGCGCCGCCGTCGCCACGGTCCTTTTCAGCGAAACCAGCGCCATCGGCCTGCGAACGCGACGGGAGCAGCGCCTTACCCTGCCTCGAGAGGCGGTGATGGTCGCCACGCCCTGGGGCGATCTGGCGGCAAAGAAAATCAGCACCCCCAATGGCACAGTCATCACCCCAGAATACGAGGCCTGCCGGAAGGTTGCGGAAGCGCATCAGGTTCCGCTCCAGGAGGTGTACGCCGCCGTCCGCAGCCACACGCCTGCAACCCGCCCCTAGAAACGCCATGGATCGCCTGCTGATGTTCATCGCCACCGGGGCCCACAGCGGCTATCTGCCCAAGGCGCCCGGCACCTGGGGCTCCGCAGTGGGCGTGCTCGTCTGGCTGCTGCTCAGCCGCCTGGAGATGGGGCCCTATTTTTCCATCCTGGCCGCCCTGTTCGTCATCGGCGTGTTCAGCGCCGGCGCGGCGGAGAAAATTGTCGACCAGGGCGATCCGGGCATTGTGGTCATTGATGAAATCGTCGGCCAACTGATCACCCTCAGTCTGGCCCCCGCCCATCCGGCCGCCGCCTTGGCCGGATTTTGCTTGTTTCGTTTTTTTGACATCCTCAAGCCCTTCCCGGCCAACTGGATCGACAACCATTTGCACGGCGGCCTGGGCATCATGCTCGACGACGTTGTTGCCGGGTTGTATGCCCTGATCGTGCTGCAACTGGGACTGTGGCTGTTCAGATTGCTGTAATGCTGTAATGCTGTAAGCTTGTAACAACGGAAAGGTACACGAAGTCCAATCAGGGCGCCCAGGAGTTCCATATGGCCGGCATCATCGACATTCACACCCACGCCTTTCCCGACCCCATCGCCAAGATTGCCATCCCGGCACTGGAGCGCGAGGGCAACATCAAGGCGTACCTCAACGGCACGGTGGCGGGCCTACTTCAGTCCATGGACCGCAGCGGCGTCGAGCAGTCGGTGCTCTGTTCAATAGCCACCCGCCCGGAACAGTTCACCCCCATCCTGGAATGGTGCAAAGCCGTCCGTTCAGAGCGCATCATCCCCTTTCCCTCGCTCCACCCTGAAGATCCCGACCTGCTTGAGCATGTGCAACTCATCCATGACGCGGGCTTCAAAGGGGTGAAGATGCACTCCTATTATCAGTTAGAAAAAATCATACGCAATTCTTGATTATTTTCAACGTCTTACGCCATTTTCCTCTGCCTCGCCCCACGCTCACCCAGCCATCACCCAACTGCTCGCCGCACCTTTCCCTCCGTTTTTCCAGAATAAATTCTTTGCCCAAATCGGCTTCTAAATTTTCACCCACCATCCACCCAACCCAGCTGATACCGACTGCCGATTGGGTGGATGAAGGTATGGTGTCAACGGTTATCTTTCTGCCCCCAGTTCGTCCCGGTGGCGGTGGCTGCTGCATCCACGGCGGCCAACAGGGTATCTTGACTGAGATGCGCATACCGCTCAGTCATTCTCAGAGTGCTATGGCCGAGCACCTTGCTCACAAGAAAGAGCGACTGGCCGGAGTTGACCATATTAGAAGCCATACTGTGGCGCAGGTCGTGTATCCTGACATCTGGCAGACCGGCTGCGTTTCTCACATTATCCCAAGGTCGTTGTATCTGCACAAAGGGCGCTAGAGTTTTTGGATTGGGTATGACATACGGGCAACCTTCCCACCGTGGCAAGTTCTTGAGCATGTCGACGGCGGCTAGAGGCAAAGGCACGTGGCGAGCCTTACCTGATTTTGACATCGGAATTCGCCAACTACGGCGTTCCAGATCAAACTCATTCCATCGGCTATCAAGCAGTTCTCTTTTCCGGCAACCAAGCAACAGGAGCAAAGAGACAATATATTTGAGCTGCTTATTCCTGCTTTTTTCCAGTTCGGCAAGCAATCGCTGCGTCTCCTCAACTGTCAGATACCGTTCTCTGATTATCTCCACATAGAGCTTGACGCCGATAGCCGGATTGGCTTTGACTCCTGGAACAGACCACTTTTTAATCGCCAAATTAAACATATACTTCAGCAGGATCACAGCTTTGTTTGCCATCCCCGACGCATATCCTTTGGCCTTCATCGATTGCTGAAGTTCGATGATCGCTTCCTGGCCAATCTCGTCCATACAAAGAGAGCCAAACTTTGGCAGGACATGATTGCGCAAATAAGATTCATCTTTAAGCCAACTGCGTTTGTAGCTTGTAATGTAAGGGATAAATTTTTCGGCAGTGAACTCTGCCAGCGTCGGAACTGCCCGCTTTACCTTGCGGTCCGCTGAAGGGTTATCGCCGAGAACGACCTTTGACCGTAGAACCTTGGCTGTGTTCTTGGCCTTGTCAAAGGTGATATCCTTGGCGTCACCAATTTTGTGCTGGATCTGGCGACCATGATCGTCCTTATACCGCAGCGCGAAGGTCTTACCACCGCTGGCTCTGACCTCCAGGATGAAGCCGGTGATATTTGTGTCATAGAAGTTTTCCTTGGTCTTGCCCTCTGGGCAGACAACATTGCGGGTAAATTCCGCTGATAATGTAACGACAGGCATAATTAGCCTCCTTATGTGTAGTAGTGCTGCGAATAATAACGGCAGCGGTTTATTTTGCGGATGCCGCCAACCCGTCCTCTCCGTGGCAATTTTGCGCATTTTATTGCACATCAGTTTGAAATTTCGTGCTTTTCAAACGCCAACTCCGGGGCTTCGACGGGCGGGGCACAGGGTGAGGCGGGGGCGCTCCAGTCGTGTCCCAGCTGCACCGGAGGGCAATTTTTGGGGGTCGGCATGGGGCGAGGATGGTCGGGGCGACCGCGTGCAGAGCGGGCCAACTGGGGGCCAGGTGCATACGTCGCCCACAAACCGATGCGGGGCAACAGTCAGCAACTAGTGGACAAAGTGGATTTTTTCACACCCCCCTCCACGTCCAACTAAAAGTCGCCTCCCCCTGCCCCTTTATGTTTTTTTTCGAGCAACCCCATTGCTCAAATCATCCACTTGATCCACTCCTACTGCAAGACCACCGGGGGCAATGAACCGGATTTGGCGCATTACCCCCAATTGGTTAATCAACGGAGGTAACAGCAGGGGTCTCTCTCATTCTCAAGCCTCGAAAGACTTCATAACCATCTTCACCACCACGCCGAACACCCAGTTTAATATTGTAGGCGAGCAATTCCAAAACTCTACCTTTCGAGAAAGGCCGCCGTCCATTTTCGCCGCACCAGATTTTATACACTTCATAAAACTTAGAGCGGCGCATACTGTATTCGCCGGCTAGTTCGCAATCTTCATGGATGAACTCTTCCAAAGAATTGGTGGTCCGTCGCCACTTGGCCAGGAGTTGGTCATGGACAATTGATGGCGAAAATTTACCGTTCGCCATGAGTCGTCTGGCTCCTTCCAAAGCCCAATGAGCTATCCCCGGAAGCTCGTGCTGTATCATGCGATCAGCAAGGCCTGGATCGATCGGCAATCCAGTACAAAGTCGACTATTAGGGAAATCGACAAGCAGCCACCGCGTATAAAAGGCTTCGCTGTGGTCATTCGTAGTGATGAGATGGTTCGACATAAACAAATGAGCGGCTTCATTCTTGAAGGTAAAGGGCCGGCCAGAGGGATGACGCCCCGTGAGGAGATCGCCACCGGTTACGGTTTTAAATGGAGCGGCAGGAATGGGCTTGGAATCGGACAATTCGCCGACGGTATTGAGTCGGGAGCCCGCCAACGATGCAAGGTAGTATTCTCCGTCCCATTTGTGCGGCGATACAGCTGATGTGAAAGAAGGCGGAACCAACCGCGTTAATATTCGCTCCAACGTCCCCTTACCGGCGCGGCCAAACGGGTCATAAAATAGCACGGCCTTCTGATGCCTGGCCATGAGCCCGAGCATGATGGCCCCGGCGATCTCCTGTAACAACGCCAGTTGATGCTCCTCCTCTCCCGATACGTCGGATTTGAATGTCTCATGCATAAATGCATCAAACATCGGCGTATCTCGCTGCTGGGGTGTTACATCGATCAGCACCCGCTGCCGATGCGAGGGCGAAAGCTGTTCAAGGATTATCTCATTTTCTTTAATTTGATAAAAACCATCGGGACAGGCCAAGCCAACCGGTGCGTTTGCGAAGAATGTAGCATCGGTGGCAAGCTTGAGCGCATGATCGGCGATTCCTCTATAATCGGAACTCCTTTCGCAATTATCTTTGCCGTCATGGTCTTCGGCGACACGTCGTGCCAGTGCTTCAAGGGAATATGGAACCCATCTGCCCGTGGCGGAATCCACCACATAGAGGCTGCCCTGGTATCCCACGGGCCGCCATCCACCAACGGTCAGACTGTTGAGCACATTGGTTGCGTAGGCATGATGTGTCTGGGCAAGATTATCCTTGGTGGCAGTTTCCTTAATGGCCTTATCAAGGTTGACAACCGATATATCCTTATTGGCCTTTTTCAAATTAGAACGAATCCGGGCAAACCCTGCCGAATCATGCTTTTTAATGACAGCCAGCGCTTTAATTGCCTCGGGTTCGAATGGAGCACCGCAGTCATTATTCGCCCTTTCTATGACACGCTTTACGACTCCACGAGCGGCAACCAGTTCGAATTTGTCCTGTTCCTTGTCACCCAGCCAGTGTGTGATTCCTGTGCCGGAGTCGTAAATAAATGGCTTGCCATCCTGCCCGACACTAATAAAGGCAGCAAAACTGGATGAATCCCTGAACGGTGTTTGGCAGCGTAGCTTTCCATGCCCTTTCTCGATGTATTCCCGGACCGTTATTACCTCGTGATCTTCGGTCTCGATCTCGGCATCCAGGGTCAAATCATTGGCAGTGATTCGCAGTCCGTTGCCACCGCTCGTCACCTCCATCACGACGCCCACCTTGCGGGTTATCTCACGAATCTTTTCAGGCTCCGGGAGAACAACCTTGGAGGTATCGAGAACATTGATTTTGCCCTTATGGATGGGACACTGCAAGGGCCTGACGGTCAGACCCTCACTGACCACAGGCTGTCCGGAGAAGGTTAGCCGTCCAGGTGTCAGGACGCTGGGGTCAAGGATAGTGGTAAGGTTGTGGCCAACTACTTTGCCCGGTTCAGTACGACTATAGCGCGGCTTCGACCACGTCATATCCGCTTGGGCGGCAGCGATGAGTATGGCTGTTCGGAAGCGTTCAATGTCAGAGGGGTCAAGCACCTTGAACCAAAAATGACCACTGCCAGCACTGACCGGAACACCATCACGGAGCACCCTGGCGGAAGTCGAGCCGACATGGAGATAAGATACGTCGGCCATACCTGGCACGAACACCGCTATCTTGGCCAGCCATTCTTCGGTTGAGAGGTTGGCAAAAGCTTCTGGGGTATGGTTATCGATGTCGCGGTCGAAGTATTGCCAAGAAGAGGGAAGGACGTTTTCCTTGAACCGGCCGACGGCTTTATAGGTTTTGCCTTCATACGTGATTTCATGGATGCCCTTCTGTTTCTCGCGATTGTTTGTTGGAATGCCGGTATGTTTTTCAATTTCCTTGGCGGACAGAATGACAAACTCTTCACCAGCCGGAATATCGGGGAAATAGGAATTGATAATTGCCGCATTGGGATTATCACCGACATCTTGCAACAATTTGGCGAGGTCTTCGAGGGTTTCGACGCGATGTTGAACTGCAACACCGGAAGAAACATTAACTTTAGCTTCCTTGCTGATCGCACCGTCGGGATTTATCGCAAATCCCTTCCCGAGGGTATTATGCGGGTCGCGTACAACGGTGATGATGCCTGGAGATGGGACAGCTGATGATTTTGATGTGCTGGCTCCTGGAGTAGGTTCACTAACTTGTGGCTGATCAAGATTGATATCCATAAATTATCTCTTCATAATAATTTTTTTCCTTATCGTTAGACTTCGTTAATTTGAAGCCAAAGACACGCTGCACTGTATCCCCGACTCGGCTCCGGAAACACTCCGGAACTCTTGCCCTTTGGCTGTGACGCCCTCGTATTGATCATCCAATACCGGCGCGCTTGCTGAGTTACCATTTACATATCACATGTCATTTTCCTCAATATCACCTCAATAATATTTAATTACACATTTTTTATTTTAGAAAAGCACATTATAGCACTTGATGCAATAGTATTAATTCAAAAAAAATCGCTGAAATATTCGAAATATATCAAAATTTCCTAGCAAGACATACAAACATTATATAAATAATATTCGCTGTTCAAATCATGTAAATATTACAATAAATAAATATCAATATTTATGGACCTTAAAACTTAATATCACAAATACCTTTATGGACGTGCCATAACCATTGGAAGATAATTTATCCTTAGTTATGGCACTCTGGTAAGCTGCAACGGCTTGTTGCTTACGGCAGAACCACAGCGGGCCCGTCTCCAAGTCGCCAGTTAAGGAGTGCCAAATTTCACCGCCAACTCGACTGCACCGCCACCAAGAGCACGCGCACTTTTTTGTGCCCCCCCTAGCCCCACCAGAAAAATCCACTTTTACCACTTGGCAGCTCACGGCATTTTCGCCCTCAAGCAATTCCGAAGCGATAAAAGTGGACAATTGAGCCTCACTACGCTGCCCCGGTGAAAATCACGTCGAGGCGCACTTTTTTTGAGCCAGCCCAAGGGCGCTCGAAAAACCCACTTTTACCACTCCCGCCGTCTAGCCTCCGACGACCGGACCGTTTCCGCTGCGTCAGTCGATAGCCTTCAGGATGCCCTCTGCCTCCGGATGCTCAAACAGGTACGCCCTTAGGCAGTGATACTGCGCGGCACATGCTTCAACGAGGCCGGGGACACCAGTAAACGACACTTCACTATACGCGTACAAGCAGGCGACAATGCCAAACGCATCTCCCGACAGACCACCCTGGTAGCCGTTCATGCAGATCACGCGGAACTGGCTGCCATCAGGGGCCATATAGAAGCCGCCATTCTCAAGCCGGTACATGTGCCAGTAACCGCCACGGTAATCCCCGGACAAACGGTCTGCGGTGACATAGATAGTCGGTTCCACGCGACATGAAAAATAGACACCAAACAAATCGGCAGGGATATTGATGCGATCGTCGTCATGCAACAATTCTCTATTCATGAGTTTTCCTCCCTTTCTTCCGTAATGATATTGGATTAGGTTCCTCCTGTGTTTCCGGCATAACCTCGGCTTCCATCAACGCCTGCATGGCCACCTTGAATTGAGCCGGATTGCACCGCTTGTATGTACGGCTTTTCACCTCCAAAGGCTGGATCAAGCCCAAGTCTTTCAATACCGCCATCATGAAGCCGGCACTGTTGATCGATTTCCCCTGATAGTGCTTATGGATGGACCGAGCGGAGATGGACTCATCCTTGGTCAGCTCGAACAGATCAAGCCTGATCCACTCATCAGAGAACATGCCCCCAGAACTGTTTCCCTGAAGGCTGAGAAAAACCTCCTCGCCCTTGCATCCTATCTGGTAGGTCAGGGTTGAACGGCTGGACAGGGACGGACATGATGCAACTTTCAAAACACGGATATCTTCACTCATAATTTTTCTCCTCATAATTGTCTGGCCGCCTTCACGGCAAAGCAAATAGCCAGGGGTATTGCCACATAGGGGATGCAAACCACCATCAACGAAAAGACGACGATGAAAGTCGCAACTCGGGCCACCAATTTTGCTTTCTGATTCCTGGTCATAGATTCCGGGCTTCCAGCCACAGTTCGATGCCCTCCTCAATGTGGTCACGGATGTCCAGACTGTGCTCGATGACGGCCACCACCTCCGCCTTGACTAAGGCCAGATCGTCTTCTGACAGGTTATTTACCTCCTCCTTGCCTATACGACGTTCAAGGGCTCGGATAATGTCGTGCACGGTGATGCTGTGGATGACTTCATTGGGGTCGATCTTCATGTTGCGTCTCCTTAAATAAGAAAAGCCCCTCGGGTCGCAATGACCGAAGGGGCTAGAATGGGGATGGCTGAAACGATTTCAGCCTATTTCATATAAGATGGCAGGAGTTGCGCGATGCCACACCGTGGTTATTTATCTGATATCATGGGCAATAAGTGCCATTACCGGATTGATTTCTTGTCTGCGATACGGTAGACAACCAAGATTCAACACAAATCAGGGGAGATCTGCATGAGTTGTTCCCACCTCACCTTTCTCTTCTACCACGGCAATGTCAATAGTCACAAATTGCATCGCTCTAGTTGCCCACAGTTAATTTGTCCTAACTGCTCGCAAGTATTCAAAACGAGGGAGAGGCTGCTGCCAAGGGATATGAGCCTTACAGGATTTGCAAGCCATAGTTTTACCATTAACCAGCTGCTACTAGATAATCTTAAGGAGGGAAATGACATGAAAGAAAACAAAGTGAAAATTATGATAACCTTTATTTTCTTGTCTTTAGCGGCTCTTATCAACGGGTGCGCCACGATGAATGACGTGGTACGTGTCAAGGAAGCCGGGACGGAAGGTACGACAGAAGTTTATCCGGTTACCATGGATCAGGCATGGGAAATATCGAAATCAGTTTTCCGTTGGGAAGGTTCGGATGCAATCGAAGAACATAAGGTCGAAAGGTACATGTTAACCAGTAGTGGGATGAACATGGTTTCGTGGGGAGCAGTTATGGGGGCGTGGTTTGAGCCTATTGATAAAAACAATACTAAAGTCACTGTTGTTACCAAGCGCAGGATAACCGTAAACGTTGCAACAACTCTGACAGAAAGTACATATCACAAAAGGTTTGCCCAGGCGGTAGATATCATAAAAGCAGGCCAGCCCCTCCCCCGAAATACACCTAATTAAGACTTAGCATTCCCGCTGAGGATACAAAAATTCGACCAAACCTGACCGAGACAGCTTTTAATATCAAATATATATCAAACAGGAAGCTTCGAAAGGCACCGCTGTCTCGTAAATTTTTCCACAGTGAAATTTGTTGAGAAACAGTAGCATGAACTAATGGCGGTTTAAATAATTCGATCAAATCTTTTCTGGTGAAGAGGTTAAGTTGCAAGAGACGAAGCATCTGTTGCATGGAACTGTCCAATTTGGCTTTGAATTTCAAATAGACCAACATGAAATAAACGCAGAGGTCGATCCAAACATGGGTTAGCACCGCGTTGCTTGTGGTGCCGAGGAAGGTCGGATCCTCGTCATTTGAAATTGCTGCAACGATATGACTTTACTCTGGAGACTGTAATAGGAGTGCATGATTAAGCGTCTCGTCAAACTCGTAATCCTAATACTTGCTGTCATTTCTGGCGGTATAATCTGGCAACAGGCGCAACTGTGCATTCTCGCCTTAAACCAGATCGATCCAATACCAGAAACCCGCGTAATGGTTGCAAAGGAACATTATGCAGAGGCTGCCGATTATCTTGGTTTTTTCATGGGCTACGATTATGTCAGCCAAAATCCCGACGCACAGTTACTGTACCGAAACATCTCAAATAAGCGCGAGAACTGGCGCTATCAAGCTAGCAAATTTGCCGAAGGGTTGATTCAAGGCACTAGCGATGAAGCAACAGGGAAGGTGACGGGAGTTATCACCGATTTTCTGGTCATTGGCGATCTACGTGATCTGGCCAAACAGGGCGTAAAGCACATCAAGGGAGAGGATACTGACGAAGTTCTGGTTGCCTTAGCCTCTTTGGGGGTGATCGCAACGGGCGCGCAGGTCGCGAGCGGTGCGGGGACTGTTGCAACAGGCGGAATGGCTGCACCGACTGTGGCCGGAACAACTGCAGCTAAAGGTAGCCTTACCGCGCTAAAGATCGCCCGGAAACTCGGGAAGTTGCCGCCGTGGTTGGGCGAAGCTATCATTAAAGCGGTCAAGATGACAAAGGAAACCAAAAATTTAGGCACAATCTCTGGTGTTCTCGGTGATGTCGGCACACTTGCCAAGACACGTGGCGGTTGCAATTTATTAAGCATGACTAAAGATGCCGCATCGCTCAATCGTATGGGCACATTCGCTGCAACTTTCGGCTCGAATAGTGTCACTCTCTATCACATTGGAGGCGACCTAATCGTTAATTCCGCACAAAAATTTGGCAAGACAGGAAAAGATATTGTTCAGCTAGCCGCAACTTTTGGCCAAAACGGGTTGCGCACACTTGATAAAGTCGGGGCTGTTCAATTTAGCAAATACTCCGCCCGAGCTTCAAAAACGATTTACAAAGGTGAAATTTTCCGGCTGGTTGCCAGCTTATTGCTGATGGCACCGATTTGGTTGTTATATGGAATTATAGCTGTTTGTTGCGCGACGTGGCTCCCATGGCATGCACTATTCCCCCTTATTAAACGAATCTACAGCATACAACCCAAACCACCTTCAATCGACAATACGCTTTAAAAATAAACTCCACTAATTTATCCAGACCAAATGCGACGCTTGGCGCCTAGCGCATATATCGCCCAGAGAGAAAGCTAGACGTTAATGCAGAGGTATGTGATCGTGACAACAGCTCATCAGCAGCCATATGCGATAGGATAATTTGTTCCCAAAGAATCTTCCTGGTCAAAAATTATTGGAAATATGTTTACTCGCCCATTCACCAGAGATAATCAGAAAAAAGCTCAAACCTCAGTTGTGCTTACAAACCGATTCTTGGCATGGTGAAGTTATTATGCCTGCTGAGATACGGATTGAGTCAAGCTCCACAATCTACTCTCCATACCGGTGACTCGCTTCTCATGGCCAGGCAAAGTCATATCTGTTGCCGATGGCGATACGATCACCGTTCTGCATGAAGGCCAGCTATTGGTCATCTTCCATTTTTAACCATTATTCAGCACCTGACCCTCCAAGTACCATGGAGGGCTTGCTATCAAAGAAGAATGGCGTTGTGTTTATCCTACAAAGTAGCGCATTAATTGCGAGCTAACAGGAGTATAACCAAAGCATAACTTGCCTGTTTTTCAGAATAATGTTAATTAAACATTATTTTTAAACAGAAAAGTGCCACAGTTGACCATTCCAACAAGTTTCCAGGAGATCATCATATGTTACGTAGGGCATTTTTATTAGTAATTCTTCCATTTTTGTTCCTTGGGACATCTATCAGCAGATCTGAACCAGGTCAGATTGTTGGACTTCTTACGGACAGTAAAGGTGGGTTTGATGGTGCTGGATTTTGGTATAATGGAATAAAACTGGTCGGCATAAGTTTGTCCGACGGCAAATCCGAGAATATCGTAGAATTACCTACCGGGTGGTACAGTTCGACAGCGTATGCTAAAGATCCTTTCTCCGCTCAAATTTATCTTCAAAGGCGGGCGCCAAATGATATTAGCCACAACCAGTTGATCGCTATCAATTTAGAAAGCAATGCACTCTCTCCCCTTGCGTTGGTGTCCCCACCATTTGCTAATTTCGTGGTCGATGGTCATACTGGGGATTTGTGCGGGTTAGTCTATGAGGTGTCAGGACCTGTCAATTTTTTCATCCCCAATAGAGGAGGATATCGTATTTTCGGAAAAACTTTTTCCTGTGTCAACCCAAACACTGGAGAGATAACCTTGTCCTACTCACCGACCGAACTGAACAATGGTGGTATATTTAATCCAACCATTCTTGGGCATAATTTAGAAAAGAGTCGCATCTATCTTCAGCAATTCAAGCCTGACGACACGAACCCTATAATTGAAATTGATTTTGAGAAAATTAGGCAGACTCAAGTTAAAGATCGAAACGGGTTATCACTTACAGTCGTTAACAAAGAAGCAATTCCACCTCTCGCAAGTGTGTCGACGTACGACCCTTATTCACAGACTCTATTTGGGCTTAAATTTGCTTTCTCCACAGGTAGTTTCGTAGTGTTTGGTTCACCACTTGAAATTAATGACAGCGGGGCTTCTTTCTTTAGAAGTTCTTTGGGGTCAAGTGACGTAAGCAACATTTCATCCAAAGCTTATCCCCACGCAGCATTCTTTTTTCCAAAAGACCCCGACAGTGATCTGGCCTATACGCAATATTACAAAGATAACATAATAGCGATATCTTCATTTGACATCAATAAAAAGCAATGGAACGCTCCTATTGCTCAGCTTGAAAAGCCTCTACACTTGCCTGTTCTCGATATCCCGACACTCGACTATGTAGCCTTGGGTGATTCCTATTCTGCTGGGACTGGTGCAGGCAATTATTTTGACCTGCCCTCAAAACATTCAAACGGCAACAATTTGTGCCACCGCTCGGGAAATGCATATTCCATGAGCGATGAAATTGATAAACTATACCCTAGCTTTCGATTGCGAAGATGGTTTTATGCATGTAACGGTGCAGAAACAATAAACATTATACCACAAAACGAACCACTATTGTGGGCAGGCGCTGAGGGTTATACAAATGATGCAGAGCCAGAACAAGCTACCCGAATCGGTTTAAAGCACGCCGATATTGTTTCCCTGACTATTGGTGGGAATGACGGACAATTTGGCCCTGTCGTTAAGGAAATGCTTAAACAAATAAAATATACTGAATCGGCCCTTCCCGAAGAATTGTTCAAAAAACTGGGAATGAATGAAATATATAATAGTGATGGAACTCCTCTTTTTAACGAAGAATTGCGAAAGGCATTTACTGTGGAGAGTGCCATTTCACGGGGTATTGATTTAATCATTGCACCAAAGTTAAGCGCAACATATGAGGTTTTAATTAAGAGCTCAAAGCCAGAAGCAAAGATTTATCACCTTGGCTATCCACATGTTTTTCCAGAAATTTCAACAACAGAAGATGTGCAAGCCATTGAGGACTGTCTAAATGGAATATTCCTCCAACCGTTCATAAACGGAATAACTCAGGACGAACTCGAAGCCGCAAACAGGCTTACTGATAAACTTAACGACACCATTCGCAATATCAGCGAAGCTTATGGTGCCCATTTTGTCGATGTCGTCGACCAATTCAGAGGACATGAAGCATGTGCAAAAAAAGCTTATATTAACAATATAGATTTGTTCAGCGCTACAAAGAATGCGCCGTTCATATCTCCATATGAATCATTTCACCCCAACATGTATGGGCACGGCGTATATGCGAAAGCACTTTCCAATGCTATTAAGGCTAATAATGCTCAGCCCCCCCAAGCCTCTTTTAACTTAACGGCTTCTACCTTCGTCGATTCACCACAGATCACAGAGACCGAATCCCAAAACGAGACGAATCCCCCCATGGCAACTCTTGGAAAGCTAACCATAGATCTTCCTCAGGATGGGGCGTCAATTTTTTTACCTGGTGATATCGCAACTGTTCACGGACAAGGATTTCTTCCAGGGGCTAAGGTAATCCTTCTGTACCGAGATTCAAGGAACGATGAATACACCGCACTTGAAGAAACCTTTGCAGACACAAACGGTCATCTGGAACACGAGATAATTTTGCCCCCCCTAGCTACAGACAAAAGAGAGGCCTTGCGAGTTATTCAGGCCGGAGGCATGACCAACAGCACAACGGCTTTGGTTCTTTCGGGCGTTGTTTATGTGGCTAACGAACTCATAGATTCAGACGGAGACGATGTCCCTGATTCTCTAGATAATTGCAAAGGGGTGGCTAATACCGATCAAGAAGATTGGGACGGAGACAGCAAAGGCGATAGCTGTGACCCTGTCGCTATTACTGGGGGAGGGTACGCTGTCACTCCAAACACGACATTTAGAACAAATTTTTCTGTAAATCTCAATGGCCCCTCGAACCCAGCTGGATGGGTAAAATTCTACGAATCCAAATCAAGAATGTCCTTTATTGGAACCACCGTTGATAAAATGGATTTTTCCATAGTTGACAACCGGCTCCGAATCACCGTAAGCGGTCAGGGAACGCTTCAAGGCACAGCCGGATATGGTTACAAGGCGTTTATCGAGGATGGATCCCCAGAGGGCGCCGCTGATAGATTCGGTCTGACGATCATTCAACCTGCTTCCCAGGGCAGCGGGATTCACCTCGACACCGGAGCCATGACCTTGTCTGGTGGCAACTTCATCCAAACCAATTAACAAGTGGAACTTTACCTTCAAACACTTCAATTCCAAGGAGCATAACCATGCGATATCTGCCGTTTGTTTTTGTAGGTTTATTTTTTCTATCAACAATTCCCACCGAGGTGTTGGCCGCCTACACTTATAGTTATACAGAAAACTCAGTAACTGGAGGATTTGAATACGATTTGACTCTTTTCGTTTCTTCTGACACAACCGAGAACATTTTCGATGTTACTATTGATTTTGACAACACCCTCCCGTTTAGCGCAAGCACAAACAATGGTTGGGACGTCATCTATGGGCAGGGTTCGGGTCTATTGCCGAGTTTTGCTACCTTTTATGAGCCCATGGGCAGTTCCATCCCATCGGGAGATTCGTTAAATGGGTTTCTCTTAAAGTTCGAACAACGGATTGACCCGACAAACGTATTTTCCATTCTTATCAACTCCAACGAATCAGCAACTCCTGCTTCTCCTGTCCCCGTCCCCGGTGCAGCCCTGCTCCTAGGCTCCGGTCTGATCGGCCTTGCCGGATTGGGCAAAAGAAGGAGAGCAGCAGCAGCCTGATCCACAAACTCGCAACAGCAGTCACGCCAAGGCAGGGTCTCAGGGCTCTGCCTTTCCATTTTTACCTCGCCACTGCCAACCACCCCAACCGAACCCAGTATAGAAAGTACCAGGTTCCTGACCATCCCGGCTTGGTGCACTGGTACCAGCAATTCCAATGCCCTTGTTTTTGATGAAATCTTGGGGTGGGCGAGTCAACATTTCTCCTGTTTATCTTGATTGAAAATCATGCTGCCGAGGGCGATTTATTTTTTGGAGAATAAATGAAAAGAAAGCTGCACATCTCCTCGTTGTTTTTCTTGTGTCGGCAGGTGTCGTCATAGTTTATGCTAATACTTACGGAGGGTTTGGCATATTTTCTGAATGGAGCAATTTTATTGTGAATGCATATATTGCGGCAAGTGCGTTCTATTTTTCTTTTACTTTCGAGAACCTCATCAGAAATCCGTTAAAATCGGAAAGTTGACGATGTCACAGTTCATGAGTCCATATTCCTACTGTTGATGTTGATTGGAAATGATGTTGCTGGTTGTGTGCAATGTGAAAGGAAAAAGCCAAAAGTATGATCTCAAATGTACTACTTTAAATTTGTGAGGAGGCAGTTGAAATGAAGTCTGATTATATTGAATGTTATTCAAATCGCAAGTATGTTCGATCAGTGCATATAATTATCGGATCACTTTACAAAATCGACCAAATAAACCCAGCAGCAAAGAAACTGCGTGGTGAGAAAGTCGTGCTGGTTTCATTGCCATCAGACACAGGGACAGTGAAGTGCCTTCGAGTGGAATCAAAATGGCATGTGAAGAGAAAATCTTACAGTGAGTTTTATCCTTGCGACCTAGTTTTACTACCTGAGCATGCTGATTGGAAAGAAATAGGAATTGAAGAACCAGAGTATGACGATATTCAGTTATAATGTGACAGAATTGGGCGGCAGTTATTTTTTTCTAAAATTGAAATAGTCAAGATATCTCTGAAATATTTTGACTCAGGTTCCTGCTTCTCAAATTGGCAAACCTCTCTGTCCGCGAACATGGGACAAAATGAATTATTTTGTCTGATGACTGACAATGGTATTGCGGATTGATACGGGGTTGCGAATCGCCAAAATGCACGAACATTGGACAAAACAATGAACTATTGAAAATGCACCGTTTAGCCAAGGTTAGATTGAATTCGGTAGGCAAAGGCACTCGACGAGCAGGCGTATTTTGCGTTACCAAAGGTCGAGTAGACCGGTTTCTCCAATGAAAACAAATAACCACTGCAAGCCCTTTGTTGACGCCTCGCCGCACGCAGCTATTACGTGTTCTGCCTTTTGACTTGTTTTCACCGTTGTCCCCGGCCCCTCTCAGAACCGTGCTTGCGCTATTTACGCACACGGCTCCTCACATAGTATTCACAGGAATTACGAACATACTGACCACAATTCGTGGTTTCGGCAGAGGGAATCGCTTCAGCATTTCATTGAATTTTTCCCAATTAAGACAGCTTCTTTTTCCTCTACGGTTCAGCCACTTGAACAGCAGCCTATTCACTGCTTGTTCAAATCGTATAAGCCCACGATAATTGTCGGTTACCCCGTAGTAGTTATAATGACCCCTCAATTTGGCACTGGCTATTTTCCAGAGTTCATTGGTCTTCAGATTCCTGGCCTTCTTCAGCCATTCCTTGAAGATTATTAGCTTGGCGACAAACTTCTTACGGGCAGTAACCCGCTTCATCCGAAACCCCATACCGTTCCGTCTTGTACCGCAATAATGGGTCAGGCCAAGAAAATCAAACGTCTCTGCCCGGCCCCCTCTTTTCTTCGCATTTCGGACGGCAAATTTGCCAAACTCCAACACCTTGGTCTTTGTCGGTTCCACCTCAAGGCTAAATTTTCCCAGACGTTGCCCTAATTCTGTCCGAAACCGCTCAGCGTCTACCTTGTATTGGAAGCAAACAACGAAATCATCGGCATAGCGGATGAGTCGGGCATAGCCAGCGCAACTCTTGCGGTAGATCCTTTCAAACCAGAGATCAAGAGCATAATGCAGATAGATATTCGCCAACAGCGGAGAGATAACACCGCCTTGCGGGGTACCATCGTCGCTAATCGTCACGCTTCCATCCTCTGCTACCCCTGCCTTGAGAACACGCTTCACCATGCGCTGAATCCGTTTGTCAGCAATCCGATGTGCCAGAAACTTTAATAGCCATTCCTGGTTCACATTATCAAAGAAGCCTTTTATATCCGCTTCAACAATATGGTTGACCGGCTGGTACTCTACCGTCGTGCTCAATGCTCTGAGAGCATCATGACAACTTCGGGCAGGCCGGAATCCGTATGAGTCTTCTATGAAATCTTGCTCATATACCGATTCCAGTATGCGGACAAAGCCTGCCTGGACAAGTTTGTCTTCAAAACATGGTACTTCCTATTACGAGAATTACGGGGCTCAATCCCTTCAACCTTTCGGCTTACGGCCTGCCTGCTTGCTATCCTACGCTTAAAACTTTATGTTACCATAAAGCCTCCAAGGACTCGCTACC
>NZ_JAVBXR010000073.1 GCF_030824455.1 Desulfobulbus sp. | reverse complement strand
AAAGGCGCCAGGGTGAGAAGAGATTTTCGCATTTCGAGAGGCTATATGCCTTTGACACTTCGTCTCTTCTCCTCACCCCAGCTTATCTAATTTTTCGACTCTTGCCTTTATATGACAAATAGACGCGATTCCCTTTTGAAATAGAAATAGAATTACTTGTTCACCTTCTCCGACTCCTGCAGGTAATACTGCTCGGACATCCGGGTCCATTCACGGGCCGTTCTCATGAAATTCCTTTGGGAATCGAGCACTTCCTTGAACAAGGGGTCTTTGGCGGCATAATCGCCCAGGACCTCGTCGGTGGCTTTTTTCATGGCCGCCAGAACCGGTTCGGGAAAGGTCATCACCTTGACGTTGGGATACTCGGTTTTCATGGCCGCCCAGGCCTGGGCGTTCTGGGCGAAGTTGTCGAAGTACATGTCGGCGCTGGCCGTCTTGATCGCCGATTTCAAAATGGCCTGGTACTCCGGCGGCAGGGCCTCGAAGGCCTTCTTGCTGATCAAAAACTGCATGTCCGAGGCAGGCTCGTGCCAGCCGGCGTAGTAGTAGGGGGCAATCTTGTGGAAGCCCATCTTGATGTCCATGCCCGGTCCCACCCATTCCAGGGCGTCGATGGCGCCGCGATCCAGGGCGGTGTAGAGTTCGCCTGGGGCAATGTTGGTAACGTTGACCCCGAGCTTGGCAAAGACCTCGCCGGCGACGCTGGGAATGCGCATTTTCAGGCCCTTAAGGTCGTCGAGTGATTTGATTTCCTTGCGGAACCAGCCGCCCATCTGCACCCCGGTGTTGCCGCCGGGCAGGGAATAGACCTCGAATTTGTCGTAGCATTTCTGCATCAGTTCCATGCCGCCGCCGTAGTAGAGCCAAGCCCCCTGCTCGCTGGCGGTCATGCCAAAGGGCACGGTGGTGAACAGCGCCGTGGTCGCGTCCTTGCCCTTCCAGTAATAGGATGCGGTGTGGCCCATTTCGTACTGGCCGCCCTTGACCATGTCGAGGATCTCCAGGGGGGCCTTGTGTTTTTCCGCGCCTTCCACCTTGATCACGAAATTGCCGCCGGTCATGTCGCTGACCATCTGCGCCACCTTGGCCGGCGGGGTGGACAACGGGGTCAGGGTGCTGTTCCAGGTGGTCGCCAGGTTCCAGCGGACTTTTTTCGCCTCCGCCGCGAACAGCGGAGAGGCTGCCAGCAAACAGGCGGCCAGGGTCAGGGCAAAGGGGGCGCAGCGCTTCATACGTTTTTTCTCCAAAAGATTGTCAATTGACCCACTGGGGCGGCGAACCGTCGGGCAGGCGGTGTGCGGGGGCAGCAGCTGGCGATTCGCGGCGCCGTCTGCTGCTGGTTGCGTGAAATTTCGATTCCATTGCAAAAGTGGAGCGTGTTTATTGTCCTCTCGACGAGCACAGCGGGGAGAAATTTCATAATCGCCCGATATTTCAAGCTTTGCTCAAAATAGCCGCCAGCTTCGACGAGGTTTCGCTGGGCAATCCTGCCGTGTTCGATGGAGACAGAATGAGTCAGGGAGCCATCCGTCTTCGTTTAAGGCCTCTGCTTAATGTCCTGATCGCATTCCAAAAAATTCCGGGTAAACAGCCAGCGCCAACAGCACGATGACCTGAAGGATGATAAAGGGCACAACCCCGCGATAGATGTCGACGGTCCTGACCTCCGGCGGACAGCAGCCTTTGAGATAAAACAGCGAAAAACCAAAGGGCGGGGTGAGGAAGGAGGTCTGCAGGTTCATGGCAATCAGGATGGCAAACCACAGCGGATCAAGGCCAATGACCTCGGCGACCGGCTTGATGATCGGCACCACAATGTAGGTGATCTCAAAAAAGTCGATAAAAAAGCCGAGGACAAAAATGATCAGCATCACCAGAAAGAGGAAGGTCCATTTCTGGCCGGGCAGGTTGGTCATGATCTGTTCGACGATGGCGTCGGCGCCGCTGTAGAGAAACACCATCGAAAAGGCGGTGGCCCCGATGAGGATGGCAAAGACCATGGCCGCGACCTTGACCGTCTCCACCGCTGATTCCTCAATGATGGTCCAATTCAATTTCCGGTACATGGCCGCCAGAATGACTGCGCCGACGCAGCCAACAGCCGCCGATTCGGTGGGGGTGGCAATGCCGACAAAAATCGATCCCAGCACCAGAATAATCAAGATGAACGGAGGCAGAATGGCGGTGAGCGCATGGCCGAAGTTGGCCAGCCGGGTGCCTTCCTGGGGCGGCATGGCCGGGGCCACGTCTTTATTGAGGAAGGCCCAGATGAGAATGAAGACGATGTAGGCCCCGACCAGGCCAAAACCAGGGGCAAAGGCGGCGGCAAACAGATCGCCCACCGGCAGTTGGAAGACGTCGCCAAGAATGACCAGGATCACCGAGGGCGGAATGATCTGTCCCAGGGTGCCGGCGGCGCAGATGGTGCCGGTGGCCAACGGCTTGGAGTAACCGTATTTGAGCATCACCGGGAGCGAAATAACGCCCATGGCCACCACCGAGGCGCCGACCACGCCGGTGGACGCCGCCAGGAGCGTGCCGACCAGCACGGTGCTGACGGCGATGCCGCCGCGCACCCGGCCAAACAGGGTGCCCATGGCCTCGAGCAGTCGTTCGGCCAATTGCGAGCGCTGGAGCACGATGCCCATGAAGATGAACAGGGGAATGGCCATCAGGATGGTGTTGTTCATGATCGAGTAGACCCGAAAGGGCATCATCGAGAACATGCGCAGAAATTCATCGGAAACAGCCATCAGGCTGATGTCGGGCGCCACAGCCACCATGGCGGCGATGATGCCGAAGAAGATCGAGATCGAGCCGAAGGTAAAGGCGACCGGATAGCCGATGGCCAGCATCAACAGCGCGGCGAAAAACATGATGATGCCGGTCATGGACGATCCTCCCCAGGGCGGCTGGACAGGAGTTCGGGGTGCGGATTGCGCCGGTAGAGGTTGATGTTTTTGATGGTGTAGCCGATGGCGGCGAACACCAGAACGGCAAAGGCCAGGGGGATCATGGCCTTGATCACGTAGCGGTAATGGAGGCCGCCGGGATTTTCGGAGATCTCCTTGATGTTGTATGAATCCATGACAAAATCAAAAGAGCCGAACAGGATCAGGCAGGCCAGCGGCAGGAGAAAAAAGACGGTGCCAACAATGTTGATCACCGCCTTCTTGCGCACCGAAAAGCGGTCGTAGAGGAAATCGACCCGGACATGGCCTTCCTCCAAAAGGGCCACCGAAACCCCGAACAGGATGACGATGGAAAACAGGTGCCATTCCATTTCCTGCATGCCCACGGAACTGTTGTGAAAAAAGTAGCGCATGACCACGTCAAAAAAGACGTTTAAGGTCATCAGCAAAAAGACGAGCGCCAGCGCCCTGCCCAGCAGGCGGCTGGTCTGCATGAAAAAACGTTCCACTTGCAGCAACATGTGTATCCCCCCTAAAAAAACAAAATGCGCGGCACGATAAAAAACTCAGCGCAGCAGGCCTGCCGATCACGTCTGCCTGGGTCTAGGCGGCAAACAAAACAACCCGTTGCCGCATAA
The DNA here is from genome assembly GCF_030824455.1 of Desulfobulbus sp. Lineage (GTDB taxonomy): Bacteria > Desulfobacterota > Desulfobulbia > Desulfobulbales > Desulfobulbaceae > Desulfobulbus. Next base: position 2,632 of record NZ_JAVBXR010000073.1, on the reverse strand, counting down.
AAAAAAGCCGTCCGTCTCACGGCCGCGAGACGGACGGCAGGCAGCGAACTGCGCACTCCTTGTTATTTCACGACTTTTTCAGATTCCTCGAGATAATACTGCTCCGACATCTTGGTCCAGGCGCGCGCCTTTTTCATAAACGCCTTCTGGGAATCGAGCACTTCTTTGAAAAACGGATCTTTAGCCGCATACTCGCCCAGGACCTCGTCGGTGGCCTTCTTCATCGCCGCCAGAACCGGCTCCGGAAAACGCATAACCTTGATGTTGGGGAATTCGGTGGTCATGGAGGCCCAGGCCTCGCTGCTCATGGCGAAATTGTCATAGTGCATGTCGGCGGAGGCGGCCTGAATGGCTGTTTTCAACGCGGCCTGATACTCGGGGGGCAGGCTGTCGAAGGCCTGCTTGTTGATCAGGAATTGCAGATCAGTGGCCGGTTCGTGCCAGCCGGCATAGTAATAGGGGGCGATCTTGTGAAAGCCCATTTTAATGTCCATGCCTGGGCCAACCCACTCCAGGGCGTCGATGGTTCCGCGGTCCAGCGAGGTGTAGAGTTCGCCGGGGGCGATGTTGGTGACGTTGACCCCGAGCTTGGCAAAAACCTCGCCGGCGACGCTGGGGATGCGCATCTTCAGGCCCTTGAGGTCGTCGAGCGATTTGATTTCTTTGCGAAACCAGCCGCCCATCTGCACCCCGGTGTTGCCGCCGGGAAAGGCGTAGACGCCGAACTTGTCGTAGCACTTCTGCATCAGTTGCATGCCGCCGCCGTAGTAGAGCCAGGCGTTCTGCTCGTCGGCGTTCATGCCAAAGGGCACGGTGGTGAAAATGGCGGTGGTTGCGTCCTTGCCCTTCCAGTAGTAGGAGGCGGAATGGCCCATTTCATACTGGCCGCCCTTGACCATATCGAGGATCTCCAGCGGGGCCTTGTGTTTTTCCGCCCCTTCTACCTTGATGACGAAGTTGCCGCCGGTTATGTCGCTGACCATCTGCGCCACCTTGGTCGGCGCGTTGACAAAGGGGGTCAGGGTGCTGTTCCAGGTCATGGCCAGGTTCCAGCGAACCTTTTTTTCCGCCGCGAATGCGGCTGCTGTCGTCAGTAGACAGACAATCAGGGCAAGGGCCAATGTTCCGACACGCTTCATACGCTTCTCCTCCGTTGGTTGAAGACAAGGGGCGTGGCGCCCCCAGTAGGTCGATGTCTGGGGCATTGTCGCCGGTGGCAGGCGGCCGCACGGCATTTGTTTAATATACGGCTTGAATTAAGGCAACTGATAGCGGTTTTTTTTTGCGCGGCGCGGCGAAAAAAACGCCCTCGCGAGGCGTTCCGATTATTTGGGAAAAACAGGGCCTGCAGGGCCGTCGTTGGGCGGCAGTTCTTGGTGAACGGGGTCGATTGAGCGGTTGCGCCGTCCGGCGCTGACAAACCAGATCAAGGCGCAGATTTGGCACAAGAGCAGGACGGCAAATCCGGTTCGCAGGCCAGAGGCGGCCAATTGCCCCGGCCCGGCAGCGGGTTGCCAGCCGACAATAACCCCAATCGCCCATTGCCCGGCAAAGGCGGCGACAAAAACCAGCAGGTTGATCGCGGTGGTAACCCGGCCGGCCAGCCGCGCGGGAAAACTTTGGGAAAGGGCGGCATAGGCGATGATGCCTGACGTGCCGAAAAAACCAAATCCCAGCCAGATCGGTGTTGCCCAGCGGGGCGGCGCGATCAGCAACAGCAGCTGCGCCGCCATGAACAGAACCATGCCGGCGACCGCCGAAACCAGCACGGGCACGCCCCTTTGCTGCAAGTGCTTGGCCAGCGCGCCGAGACCGATGAATCCGGCCACCATGGCCAGCGCGATCCAAAACAACATCTGCACCACTGCCGGCGGGTCGAGATGGTTGACGTTCTTGAGCCAGGGGCCGGCCCAGAGGCCTTGAACCGCAAACAAAGAGGCCTGGGAAAGCGCGGTCAGGGGCGCGATTCGCCAGAAACCACGATCAGTGAAAACAATGGCCACGCCGCGCGCCTGATCGGCAAAGGTCTCGCCCTTGGCGGCGGCGCCGCGTTCCGGGACCACCAACAGCACCAGCGCCGAAACCGCCAAGGTGCACAGGGCCAGGCCGACAAAGACCCCGCGCCAGTCGGTCCACTGGAGCAGCCATTGCACCGGCGAGGTTGCGGCCAGGGCGCCGAGCCCGCCTGCCGCCATCTGGAAACCGTTGATCAGCGGCCATTGTTCAGCGGCAAACCACTGGGTGTAGGCCTTGAAGGCGGCCATCAGACAGGCCGAAACCCCCAGGCCAATCAGGGCCCGGCCAAGGATCAACTCGGCCATGGAATCGGCTCTGGCAAAGCAGAAAGCCCCCAGGGCGGCAACCAGCAGCAGCAGCGCTTCGACCCGGCGCGGTCCGAAGCGGTCCAGCAACACGCCCAGCGGCAGTTGAAAGGAAGCGAAGGCAATGAAATAGGCGGCGGTGAGCAGGCCAAGCGAGCTGGGCCCGATGGCGAGATCGCGCAGCAGTTCCGGGGCCAGCACGGCGTTGACCGCCCGGTAGAGAAAGGAGAGGAAGTAGCCGGCGGCAAAGGGGGCGAAAACCCGGAGAAGCAGTGCGGAAAGCGGCGTCATGCTGGAGTCTCGCAGTCAAA
>NZ_JAVBXR010000034.1 GCF_030824455.1 Desulfobulbus sp. | reverse complement strand
CAGTACCGCAGCCTGTTGGGCTATCTGCCCGAATCGGCGCTGCTGCACTACAACGTCGGGCTGGTCTGTTACGCGCTGCGCGAATTTGACCAGGCCCTGCTGGCCTTTTCCCAGGCCGCGACCTACGGGCCCGAGGATGCCGACACCCTGTTCAATCTCGCCCTCTGCCAGAAGAAAACCGGGGACCATTTGGCGGCCATCGCCACCTATCTGCAGATCCTGGCAGCTTGCCCGGATCATGTCGACAGCCTCTACAATCTGGGCGGCTGCTACAGCGCCGTCCACGACGAGGGCCGGGCCATGGACTGCTACCACCGGGTCCTGGCCGTGCAACCGGGGTATCACCCGGCGGCCAACAACCTGGCCTATCTCTACCACCGCGCAGGCGAAATTGACCAGGCGATTCACTATTACAGCCAGGTGCTGGAACTGCGGCCCGAAGACGAGTCGGTTCGCCACATGTTGGCCTCGTTGCTCGGCGTCACCCCGGAGCACGCCCCGGACGCCTATGTGCGTGATTTCTTTGACGCCTATGCCGAGGGCTTTGAACACAGCCTGGTGGAAGAGTTGGGCTACGACAACCCGCGCCGGCTGTGCGAATGTTTGTGCAAAAGCAAGGCCCAGCCGGCGGTCTACGCCCACGGTCTTGATCTCGGCTGCGGCACCGGTCTCAGCGGCCTTTCCTTCAAGGCGCTGATCACGGTGCTGGACGGCGTTGATCTGTCCCGCCAGATGCTGGCCCAGGCCGCGCAAAAGGGCTGTTACGCCGTCCTGCACCCGGACAGCATCCTTCATTACCTGGACGCCACCGCCGAGACCTACGATTTTTTCCTGGCCACCGACGTTTTTATCTATGTCGGCGAATTACTCGACGTCTTTAACTCCGCCCACGCCGTGGCCCGGCCGCAGGCGCTGTTCTGCTTTTCCACCGAACACCTGGACGCCGGCGGCTACCAACTGATGCAGACCGGCAGATTCGCCTATTCCCACGCCTATATTCGCAGCATCGCGGCCGCAACCGGCTGGATTGTGCTCGCGCTGGAACCAACCCGATTGCGCAAAGAGCGCGAGACTTGGATCGCCGGCGACCTCTGGGTGTTCCAGCTTGATCCGGCTGTCGCCTGAGCGTCCCCGCAAGACCTTGTATTCCATTTCTATTTCAAAAGTGAAACGCGTCTGTTTGTCATCGACAAGCACAGCGAGGAGAAATCTTGCAACGGACCGAGATCTCTCCCTTTGGTCGAGATGACACACCTTCGTCGACGAGGTTTTGCTTTGTGCATCATGCTTCGCTTGATTTAGAAACGAAATTATCCCTCTCCGGACGCTCCAGCGTCCAGTGTATCCGGCGCAAAATCAATCCAGTTAAGGCGCAATCAGACCGAAGCTCCATGCGGTCATTTCCATTCAGTGGAGATGCTGTCCATGAGTTGGCCGTAGGTTGTCCGTTCCAGTTCCATGGTCACCGACCCGATGCGGAGGCGGAATGTGGTCGTCTTGCTGATGGTTTTGAGTGCGGCGACTTTTTGGGTGACTTGCTCGAATTGCTCTTTTTTCCGCAACCGGTCTTTCAGCTGCAAAACCGCAAGGAGGGTAGGGGGAATGGCCAGCACGACTGCGATGGCCCCCAGCACAGTGCCCGGATCGATCTTCTGGTCACTCAATGGGGGTGAATAGGGTTGCCGAGCGTCGAGAACCATGGGCTTCTCGCCGTAAATCGTCGCAAAGAAAGCGACCAGTTCCTTGGCTGCCGCATCGGATTCCGGTCCGGCAATTTCGATAAACACAGTATTATCCACAGACTGTTCCTCTCCTTACGGCGATTGATTGCATTGCTGCGGGGCAGAAAACTGGGCAAGTCTTGCTTGCGTCCTCTTCGCTAATTCCAGCTGCCCCAGCCGATTGAACCCTTCCAGTGAGCGCTGCAGGATCGGTATCCCGTCCTCAGCATGCCCAGCCCGGCAGAGCAACGTGCCGAGATCAAGGCCAACAAAACAAATCCCATCCAGTCGGCCGAGTTTCGTCAGCAAATCATAAGCTTCTTGAAGATGCTGGTAGGCCTCCTGATACTGTTCACGTTGCACTTCTATCTGCGCAATGCTCCATAGTGCATTGGCAATTCCATCAACATCGCCCAATTCGATATTGACCTGGAGCCTTTCGTTGTGCAGCTCCAGCGCCTGCTCGAGCTCACCCCTGGAGGTAAGGATACGCGCAATGTAACCAAGCGTCACCGCGCGGGAAAGCCGTTCGCCGAGATCCTGGAAGACCTGGAGCATTTCGTAGTGCAGCTGGAGCGCCTGCTCGACCTCACCCTTGGAGTCAAGGATCCGCGCTATGTCGCCAAGCGTTATCGCGCGTTCTCGCCGGTCGCCGAGATCCTGGAAGACCGCGAGCCTTTCGTAGTGCAGCTGCAGCGCCTGCTCGACCTCACCCTTGGAGAGAAGTATCCGCGCTATGTCGCCCAGGGTCACCACGCGGGAACGCCGGTCGCCGAGTTTCTGGAAGACCTGGAGCATTTCGTAGTGCAGCTGCAGGGCCTGCTCGACCTCACCCTTGGAGAGAAGTATCCGCGCTATGTCGCTCAGGGTCACCGCGCGGGAACACCGGTCGCCGAGTTTCTGGAAGACCTGGAGCATTTCGTAGTACAGCTGCAGGGCCTGCTCGACCTCATCCTTGGAGACAAGTATCCGCGCTATGTGACCAAGCGTCACCGCGCGTTCTCGCCGGTCGCCGAGCTCCTGGAAGACCTGGAGCCTTTCGTTGTGCAGCTGCAGGGCCTGCTCAACCTCACCCTTGGAGAGAAGTATCCGCGCTATGTCGCCCAGGGCTATGCTCCGCTCGCGTCCTGCATTGCAGGTTTTGAAACGTCGTTCCGCCTCCTCGAAAACCTGAAGCGCCGCGTCAACCTCACCCTGCTGTTGGATAAGTCGGCCATGGGTGAGCAACACCGAAGCGTATACAAAATTCTCCTGGGAAGCGCTCTGTTCATCAACAACACCCGCAGCCGCAACCGCCTGGGCCAAACAGCCCACTGCCTGCTGCACCTCGCCCACTTGGTGGAGCATCTCGCCGGCACGATGATAGAAGCTAACCGGCACCTTCTTCTCCTGCCGCTCAAAAATATCAAGGCATTGTTTCGCCCACTCCGCAGCCTGGAGATACTGAAAATCTTCCTCAAGAAAACCTAGGCCGTCACTCGCGACCTGAGTCAGGATTTCGCCATGTTCTGCCAACAGCGCCAGCCGGGTAAGCTCGCCATCGGCCAGGAGCGGTCGTTGGCTGCCGTCTTCGCCGCCCCAGGCAGTGAAGAGCGGCATAACAACCGCTTGCGCGTAATGCCGCTGCTCTTCATCGGTGAGCACGGCAAAATGTGGCCGAACCAGAGGGTTGCAGGCAAGCGCCGCCTCTCCGGTCAGCGGATCGCGCTGCCGTTCCCACAGCCCCAGGCCGTAGAGACGATGCCCAAACGGTTGCTTGCCGGCGTAGCCGTAGACCTCGGCAATCCGGCGGAGAACGGATTCAGGCGCCGGCAGTTGGAACAGCGTCGATGCGCGCAGCAGGTCCCGTTCGCCCGGGTCGAGTTGACCAAGAAGTTTGTTGATGACCAGGTTTTCAAGAAACGTGAGCAGTTCGGCCTGTTGGGGGTATTGGCCGGTTTGAATGAATTGCTCCATTTCTGCGAGCAAGTCGTCAAGCCGCGCAAGCGGTTGCGCGCCTGCGCTCCGCTCCTGGGCCGCCTTGATCAGCATCTGGAACAGCAAATCCTGGAGACCGGGATTGCCTTGAGCCGCCCGGATAATCCGGTCAACCCGTTCCGGCTCGTTCAAGGTCAGGCCAAGCGCCCGAGCCTTGGCCTCCGCCTGTTTGCGGCCCTCCGGGCGCTGCATAATCGGCAACGGCAGATCCAGGAGGCGTTGGGCCAGATCCTCGTCGCCGGATGGCAAGGCGAAGGCGTACCGACTGGTGAACAACAGGGCGGATTGGCTGTCTGCCTGACTGAAGGCCCGGATCACCGCCAGGATTGCCTGCTCAAAATCAGGATGCACGGTGTAGGGCGGCGGTTGGTCGGTTCGCAGGGCCTGTTCGAAATCGTCGATGACCAGCAGCACCGGATGCAGGGCAATGGAGTTTTGGTTGGTCTGTTGGCGGCAGGGGCCTTCCAGCAGCTCGGTCAGGGCCTCTGTCAACCGGTCCGGCTGATCACGGACAAGCGGTTCATGGCGGCGAACGATCTCTTTGACCGGTTGGTTGGGCAAGGCCTCGGCAATTGCCGCAAGGATGCTTGGCGCATCATAGCGGCCAAACACGACTGCGGTCCGGTGACCAAAGAGATGGTGCAGACGGTTGGCCGCCCGCGCCGCCAGACTGGATTTGCCCTGACGGCCAAGGCCGTGGATCAGCACGCCGGCGGAGTTTTTCTCCCGCAATGTGCGCAGAATCGTTTGCAACTGACGGCGGCGGCCGACAAACTCCCAGCGGCTGGCGACCGGAACCTGCCGTTTGGCGTCCAGAAAGGCCTTGCTCTCCCGTTCCGGATGCGGGTTGCGCGCCCTTGTTCCGCAGCAGACGGGCCCGCCGTCCGAGGCGCCGAGATAGAGACGCGCCAAATGCCAATCCTTGGAGGGTTGCTGGTCGCGCTGCGCCGCGTCGGTGATGAGCGCATGGCGGGCGTAGGCCAGGGCGCTGACCAGCGGCGTGTTTGGCCGGGCGAGATGTTTGTAGAACGCGGCCGCAAAGCGGGTGGCCTCCTTGTCCCCTACTGAACCGCTCCAACCGAGCACAGCCGGCCAGCCGCGCTGGACCAGGGACGAGGCAAAAGAGTGCGCCAGGGCGTCATCCGGTTGGCCGGTCTTGCAGGCCGAGGCGAACAACAACCGCGGACGGGTGGAACCAAATTCCTGGGCAAATCGCGCAGGGGAGACCGGCTCCTGTGCACCTTCCTCGGTCTCCAGAAACAGCATCGGAATCGCGGCGCTGTTGGGATCGGGTTGCGCCAGGTTGCCGTGACAGGAAATGTGCACCACCTGCAGATCGTCCTGGCTGGACACCGTTTCAGCCAGTTGCTTCAACGAACCGCTTTCTTCAACAATCAGGTCCAGGCCCAGGTTGCCGGCGGCCTGAAAAATCGCCTGTTCCTCTTCCTCGTAGCGGAGAGAGGGGGCAAGGGTGGGGTGAGGCGCGATTGGGTCGGCGGCCATGAACGCCAGGGACAAACGATGGGGCGAGCAGGTGGAAGGATTGGATGCGGGGCCAATGCGGCGGACCGGGCAGTAGAGCAGGGTGGCGTTGCCGGCCCAATGCCCGTCTGCGTCGGCAAGCAGTTCCCAGGGAACTTCCAGAAACCGGAGCGCTTCTTTATCAGGATTCCTATCGACTCGAAATTCGAGCACAAAAGGCGGGGACGACGCGTTATCTTGAAGGTCGCTCAACCAATTGCCCTGATCAAGCCATTGACGCATTGCCCGCCCAAGTTCCAGCAGCCGGGCGGGGTTGTTGTCTGTTACTTGAAGCCGTTGATACGCGCCAATCCAGCCGGCGAACAGATCCCTGTCTTCCTGGGTCAAAGAACGCTCTTGAAGCGGTTGCCCGTTGCTCTGACATTGCAGGAAATCCTGCCCGCCTGCCCGATGAATGCCGACATACGAACAACCCATTGCCGCCCCTCAGTTTCAGTGATGTGACCGCAGCCTCCATGACCTGGAAGCCGCGGTCGAGACCTGCGAATTTTTCCTGGCCACCGATGCTTTTATCTCTGTTGGCGATCTCTGGGAGTTCCAGCTTGATCCGGCAGTCGCCTGATCTTCTCCCCAAATGCCTTCAGGGCAGGGGATGGGCGTAGGGACCGTTGCCCTGAAGGCAGGACGCCTTCACCTTTTCAGCCAACGGGCTGCCCCACAGCGAGGTGTAGTCTGGGTCGAAATAGATCAATTCCACGGTTTCACGGATCAACTCGACACTGACGGCCGCGCGGCGGTCGTTCTGATAGGACGTCAGTTCCTCTTCGGCGACCAGCGGCGAGGCTCCCTCTTCGCGCGCCTCAGCCGCTGCCGTGAACATCTCGGCAACCAGCCCGCACAGCCCCTCTTTGGGGTTGGCCTGCACCGGCACCTGCGCAGGCGCCGAAGCCGGGGTTGCCGTCTGGTTGCAACGGCTCCACACGACCTCGGGTTCGGCCGCCGCAGGATCGCCGGGGCTCATGCACATCCCCAGGGACTGCAGGCGCTGTACGCTCTCCCGCATCTGCCGGCAGGCGTCGTCGGCCGTCGGCCCTGCGCCGCTCCAGCACAACCGGGTCAGGGCCTGGTCGCGGTCGATCAGGTTTTGAATGTCCGGGGTGATCGGCGCAGGCGCCGATCCTTGCTCGTAGGTTGTGGGGTAGGATGGCGCTGCGGGCAAAGCCGGCAAGGTCGACAAAGCCGGCGCTGAGAAGGCTGATGGCGCTGCGGGCTGCGGGGTTTCCGGCAACGAGGCCCGGTCCAGGGCGGTCTCCAGATCATCGCTGGGCGGGGTCGGTCGGGTTTCAGGCTGCACTGGCTGTGGCTGTATAAGCGGCTTGGCCGCTTGAGCCGTTGGAGTCGGTTTAGGCGATTTGATTGGTTTGAGCGGTTTTTTTGGTTTCAAGAACAGAAAACCGGTTTGGGCGCGACGGTTGTACGACAGCAGGATGCTGGTGGTTTTCCCTACCCAGCTGTACATTTCATCGCCTTTTTGATCGATTTTAACGCTTTCGCCGAACTTGGCAGTAGCCTCGGTCTTCATTGCGGCGAAATTTGAAGCTCCGGAAAATAGCAGGATCACGCCCTGCAGCCGTTCCTGGGCAAACGAGCAGTGGATGCCGGAAAGCGTGGCCTTGCCGTAACGCAACGCCTCGTTTTGCAACGCATAAAGCGAGGAGCCGTCCGCCTCGTTTTCCTGGGTGAGGACAAGCGTCTTGGTGCGCTGCAGATCCGCCAAATTGCTGCCCCAGCGCATGCCTTTGAAGCCGTCGACGTCGGTCGCTTTGGTCGGCGTCGCCTTTGTTGGCGGCGACTGCGTTGCGGTGGCCTTGGTGGTTGTCGGCTTTGCTGTCGCTGATTGCGCGGTTGGCGGCATGGCGGCGGCAAGGCAGAGAGCGGCGGCCAAAGCGAGGCTAGTTCGAAATACAGACTGTGCGTTCATGGCGTTGGGTTAATGATCCGCTGAGCGGCGCCTGCTGTTTTGCGGGGTGACCACCTGGGCAATGCGTTCGACGGCGGCCTTGGAAAGCTCGGGATGTTCTTGCCGCAGCCACGTCAGGACGTCCGCCTTTTTCATCTCGGCCGCAGTCTCCTCCTGGCTGAAAAGAGCCGCCCAACACTGGTTGGCGGCGTGCAATTCCGGGGCAAAGCAGGGATGCTCGACGCTGTTGCCGGGCGCGGCCGATTTGCAGCAGGGCGTCCGTTGTTCAGGCTCTTTGAAATCGGCCGGGGGCGGCCCGATCTTGTGTTTGCGCTCGAACCGGATCACATCGTCCAGCCGGGCGTAGAGACTGGTCGGCTGGAGGCCGAGCATGCTGGTTTCGCCCCATTCCTCGCCCACTGAGTTGCTGACCGCAACCTCTTTGTCCTTGGCGTTGAGACAGGGAAATTCGGCGCCAATTAGCAGCCGGTCGCATCGCCCCTGCAGTTGGCTCAAAATCTCCGCTTGCGGTTTGAGCTCGATCAGTTCGTGGAATTGCGGGGCCTGTGCCTTCTTTTTTTTGGCCCCGTCAACCTTGCCCGCCTTGCGCACCAACACCTTGGTGAAATCGATCCACAACTCGAGCTTGCCGGCCAGGGCGATTTCCAGAATTTGATCCGCGTCCATGCGCCACCGTGCGCACAGATCGCCTAAAAAGAGCGGTTGTTTGTCCTGCGTCGTCATATTCTCTTCCTCTTGCAGTCAGTCGGAGCCAATCGGGGAAATGCGACCGCGCACAGGTGAGCGGCGCAACCGATGGAAAATAGCAAGATTGGGGCGGGAAGGGCAATCAAAATCGGCTTGCGCGTTGATTGAGGCGCAGGACGTCCTGCGTTCACGATCAAAAAACCGCCGGCGGCGCCTGATTCCGCCGGCGGGGATGGGCAGGTTACGCGGCGGCGAGCCGGGTTTGCCGGTATGCCGCCAGATCCTCAACCGAAAGCAGCGGCATCTGGTGTTTGTCGGCAAAGGCCGCCACCTGCGGCAGGCGGGCCATGGTGCCGTCCGGGTTGGTCAATTCGCAGAGCACGCCGGCCGGTTGCAGGCCGGCAAGCCGCATCAGGTCGACCGTGCCCTCGGTGTGACCGCGTCGGGTCAGCACTCCGCCCGGTTGGGCCCGCAGCGGGAAAACATGGCCGGGATGGGACAGATCCGAGGGGCGCGCGGCCGGGGCGATGGCGGCGCGAACCGTGGTCACCCGATCCTGGGCGGACACGCCGGTGGTCACGCCATGCCGTGCCTCAATGGTGACCGTGAAGGCGGTGCCGTTTTTGCTGGTGTTGTTGGCGACCATCATCGGCAGTTCAAGGCGTCGGATCTGTTCGTCGGTGAGGCAGAGGCAGACAATGCCGCTGCATTCGCGGATGAGCAGGGCCATCTGTTCGACGGTTAGGGATTCGGCGGCGAAGATGAGGTCGCCTTCGTTTTCCCGGTTTTCGTCGTCGACGAGCAGGACGCCGCGCCCCTCGGCCAGGGCGGCCAGGGCGTTTTTCACGCGTTGTTGGGGGGTGCCGAAGCGGGATAAGAGTGAAAGGTCTGGGGTCTGATTCATGGTAGCCTCCTGGAAGATCAGTGACCAGAATCAGGGCGTGCGGGAACGAACCGGCCCGATGCCGGTTCCCGGGTTTCGGACGGAGATTGCCTGTGCGCCGCAAACGTCAAGCGCAGCCGCAGCGTCCGGCGTGCAAGACGCAGGCGCACCGCTGCCGTCGCCGCGAGCGACACGGCATTCCACCGTCAACCCTATTCTCTCCCATCCGGACTGTCACCGTCGGCTCCGGCCTCTCACCGGATCTGCTTGACCCTGCCAAACAACGGCAGGCGCTCGCGGGCTCGTCCAGCAAGTGGACATACCGCCGGTAGGGAATTTCACCCTGCCCTGAGAATAGCCGACACCATACCGCAATCAGAAGTCGGCGCCAAGTCTTTCGCCGATCAGGCCGGCTGCCGCGCCCCGGATTTCGTTGCGTCCTTGCAGGGGACGAAGTTTTCCGCAGAGGGGGAAGAAGTGTTTGACAGGCAAGCGCTTCAACAGTAATTACAGCTCAGCCTTTTGCGGTTTTTCTTCGTGGACGCAGAGAGGCGACGGCACCCCAGCGCCAACACTGTTCCGGACCACTGTCCCGTCACGGGAGGGCGAAGGTTGGGATCTGCCGCCCCTGTTGTTGTTCCTCTTTTTTGTCGAATCAATCCGCCGCAATCCCATACGCCGCCGCTGCACTGCGACGGCCGATAGATCAGGAGCTGAGAACCATGAAGCGCATCACCCTCTGCATGCTTGCCGTACTTCTGCTGTCCCCGTTTGCCTGGGCGGCCCGGACCCCTTTAAACGTCATCTCCCAGGACCCTTATGTGTCTGCGTTGGTGATCGAAGCCGACAGCGGCAAGACCCTGTTTGAGGCCAACGCCGACGCCAAGGTGTATCCGGCCAGCGTGCTCAAACTGATGGATCTTTATGTGATCCTCGACCGCATCGAGCAGGGCGCGCTCAAGCTGGACGACATGGTTCAGGTGACGCCCGAGGCCTCGAAAACCGGCGGCTCCCAGGTCTATCTCGATCCCAAGGAGCAGTTTCCGGTCGAGGATCTGATCTACGCCCTGATGGTGCAGTCCGCCAACGACGCGGCCGTGGCCCTAGCCACCCACATCGGCGGCTCCAAGGAGGGCTTTATCGCCCTGATGAACCAGAAGGCCCAGGCCCTGGGGATGAAAAATTCTCGTTTTAACTCGGTGCACGGTCTGCCGCCCTCGGACGGCCAGGAACCCGACGTGACCACTGCCCGCGATCTGGCGATTCTCTGCCGCGAGCTGGCCAAACGGCCGGAGGCCCTGAAATACACGGGCACCCAGAGCAAGGGATTTCGTGAAGACAAGTTCATCATGCGCAACCACAACAAGCTGCTGACCCAGGTGGCGGGGTGCGATGGTTTCAAGACCGGGTACTATGAGGCGGCCGGTTTCTCCATCGCCGCCACCGCCAAGAAGGGCGGGGTGCGGATCATCACCCTGGTCATGGGCAGCAAGGATCGCAAGGTGCGCGACGCCAAGGCCATGGAGCTGCTGGCCAAAGGCTTTGCCATCGTGCCGCCCAAACCTGAATTGGCCGGCGCCGCCGCTAAACCGGCAACGCCTGCGACGACTGCAGGCGCAGCCAACGCCACCTTTGACACCTCCGCCCCAGCATCCGCTGAAGGTTCTGCCCCGCAGGACGGCGCCGCGCCGGCGGCCAAGTCGGAAAAAAGCGGTTGGGGCACGTTTTTTATTGGCCTGGGCGTGGGTTTCCTCGTCTTCCTGGGCTTTTTTGTGGTTGCCGGGTTCCTGATGAAACGCCGTTCCGGCGGGGTCCGTTCGAAATATAAAAACCGCGACTGAAGGCTGTCGCGCCATTCGCGCATAAAGCGACTAAATGCGGCTCCAAAGCCCCTATCGATTCCGTTTGGAAACGACAGGGGCTTTTTTTTTGTGCGCCGATCTGTGTTGCCGTCGCCTTTTGCTGTTTTTGCCGTTTTTGCCGCTTCTTTTTGCTTACCCTAATATAAACGGTGGCAAGAGCGGCAAGCAGTCTTATCCTTTTGGTCAGGAACGATTCTCATATAGCTGAGGTCTCAAGAAGGAGGACCACCCATGTTTTGGCGACATTTTCCCAGATTTTTTTATTATGTGGCGGTCGGCATGATTTTCGTTGTCGATCCGCATAGCGGCGGTGCAACCCAGGAAGGGCAAAAGGCTGGGGAGCAACAGCGCGCTCTGTTTGCCGGCGGCTGCTTTTGGTGCGTGGCCCCGCCCTTTACCCGGATTGACGGCGTGCTGTCGGTGCAGTCCGGCTATGCCGGCGGTTCAACGGCAAATCCCACCTATGAGAACTATATGGCGGGCGGCCACATCGAAGTGGTGGAGGTGGTCTACGATCCGGGTCGGGTCGCCTATCCGCACCTGCTCGACGTCTTCTGGCGGCAGATTGACCCCACCGATGAGGGCGGCCAGTTTGTTGATCGCGGTCGCGCCTACACCACGGCCATTTTCTATGCCAATGAGGAACAGCGCGTCCAGGCCGAGGCGTCGAAAATGGCAATTGCGGCAAGCAACGTATTCCAGAAGCCGATAGTCACCCCGATCCTGCCGGCGCCAAAATTCTATCCGGCTGAGGAGTATCACCAGGAATACGACAAGAAAAACCCCTTCCGCTACAAGATGTATCGGGCGGGTTCCGGCCGTGATCAGTTTCTGGAAAACACCTGGAAAAACATCGAGAGTCCGACAGCCGCCAAACCGCAGGAGCTCAAGCAGCGCCTGACGCCCCTGCAGTATGAGGTAACCCAGAAAAACGGCACCGAACCGCCGTTCAAAAACGCCTATTGGGACAACAAGGCAGAGGGGATTTATGTGGATGTGGTCAGCGGCGAACCCTTGTTCAGTTCGACCGACAAATTTGACTCCGGCACCGGCTGGCCAAGCTTCACCCAGCCCGTGAACAAGACCGCTCTTGTTGAAAAAGACGATTCAACCCTGTTCACGACCCGCACCGAGGTGCGCAGCAAGGGCGGCAACTCCCACCTTGGTCATGTTTTTGACGACGGACCGGCCCCCACGGGGCAACGCTTCTGCATCAACTCCGCAGCCCTGCGTTTTGTGCCCAAGGAAAAACTAGCAGAAGAAGAGCTTGGGCAGTATCTGCCTCTGTTTGACAAGAAATAGGGCGCAGCAACTTGCATTGTGCATCAGGAATGTGGCCGTTGCAGGGAACGGGTTGAGATCGCCGTAAAAAAGAAACGGCGCAGAGGGACTGGACCCTATGCGCCGTTTACACCGACTGTATGGAACAAATGCTCTCGAATTGACCTAACGCCTCACCACCACATCACCGTCATTCCGCCGCCATACGGCGCCGCCACGGTGCCAGCCAACCAGCCTCAACTCACCTCTTGCGCCGCTGCAGATTATATTTCTTCATCTTGTACTGCAGCAAACTCTTGGTGATGCCCAACTGTTCCGCCGCCCGAGCCTGGACATGGAAGGCGTCGTCCAGGGCCTTGCGCACCAGTTTTTCCTCAATGCCGTTCAACACCTCGGCCAGACTCAGATGTTCCGGGATGAACTGGTTGATTTCCAGCCCGGTGCTCCATTCCTGGGCGCTGGCCAACTGACTGGAATCGGGCTGCACGTCGCCGGCCTCGATCTTGTCGCCGTTGCAGAGGATGGCGGCGCGCTCGATGGTGTTTTCCAGTTCGCGCACATTGCCTTCCCAGGGCAGGCTGACCAGCAGACGCAGGGCCTCGGGCGAGATGTCGAGATTTTTGCCGAGGTTGCGGCTGTTCTTCTCGATAAAATGGGTGACCAGGGCCGGGATGTCGTCAACCCGCTCGCGCAGGGGGGCGAGGTGGATGTGGATGACGTTGAGCCGGTAATAGAGGTCTTCGCGGAATTGTCCTCTGTCGACCTCGTCCTTGAGATCTTTGTTGGTGGCCGCCAGGATGCGGACGTCGACATGCTGGGTGACGTTGCCGCCGACCCGCTCAAAGCTTTTGTCCTGCAGCACCCGCAGCAGTTTGGCCTGCAACTGGGGCGGCATCTCGCCGATTTCGTCCAGGAAGAGGGTGCCGGTGTCGGCCAACTCAAATCGCCCTTTGCGCATAACCACCGCATCGGTGAAGGACCCCTTTTCATGGCCAAAGAGTTCGCTCTCCAGCAGATGCTCGGACAGGGCGGCGCAGTTGACGGAGATAAAGGGCGCATCCTTGCGCGGGCTCAGGTTGTGGATCGCGCGGGCGACCAGCTCCTTGCCGGTTCCCGATTCGCCGGTGATCAGCACCGAGGAGGGCGTAGGCGCCACCTTTTCGATCAACTGATACACCGCGCGCATCGACGGACTCTTGCCGATCATGCCGCCAAACCCGGAGCGCGGCGTGGCCTCGGCCCGCAACCGCCTGATTTCCCGAATCAAACCATAATGCTCGATGGCCTTGGTGGCGCTGGCCAACAACTGCTGGTTGGAAAAGGGCTTGGCCAGGTAGGTGAAGGCCCCGAGCCGCATGGCCTCGACCGCCTTTTCCACCTCGGCGTAGGCGGTGATCAGGATCACCGGCAGCTCCCGGTTGAATTCCTTGATTTTGGCAAGAAATTCAATGCCGTCCATCCCCGGCATCTTCATGTCGGAAAGCACCAGGTCCAGATCGGTGCTGTGGACAATCGGCAGGCCGGCGACGCCGCTGTCGGCGGTGAAGACTTCGTAGCCTTCGTCCTTGAGCAGTTCGGCCAGGACGATTTGATAGTTGGGTTCGTCGTCAACGATGAGAATAGTGTGCATGGCGGCTCGGAACAGAAAAGATTACGGTTGGCGCCCGTTGAGGCGGGCCAGGAGAGGTTCGAGCAGGGAACAGGGCGGACAGAAGCCATGGGCCCTGCCGGCAAGGCGATGGGTGGGGCGGGTCATGCCGTGAAAATCGCTGCCGCCGGTAACCAGGAGTTTGTGTTCAGCAACAATGGCTTTGAATTTTTTGGTCATTTTGCGGGTGTGGGTGGGGTAAAACAGTTCGAGCCCGTCCAGGCCCCGCAGCACCAGCTCCCGGATCAGCAAGGATTGGGCCCGCATTTCCTGATCCAGTTGACCGGGATGGGCCAAAACCGCCAGCCCGCCCATGCGGTGGATCATGTCGATGGTCTCGGCGGCGGAATAGCTGAAGCGTCCTTCCCAGGCGGGTTTGTTGCGGCCAAGATACTGGCGAAAGGCGGCGTCAAAGCTGTCGACCACTCGTTTCTCCATCAGCAACCGGGCGATGTGCGGCCTTCCGGTCTGGCCGCAGCTGGAAATCTGCTGGATTTCCTCGGCAGTGATGGCAACGCCCAAACCCTGCAATTTTTCCAGGATGATCTCGTTGCGCCGCACCCGGCCCTCCTGCAACGGCTTGAGCCATTGGTGCAGGAGCGGATTGGCGGGATCAATCCCGTAACCAAGGATGTGCAGGGTGTATTGGCGCAGGGTAGTGCTGATTTCGACCCCGGAGAGAACCGTCAGACCTGCTTGCTCGCCCAGGCGCATCAGTTCGGTCACCCCCTCGACCGTGTCGTGATCGGTCAGCGCCAAACCCTTGAGGCCATTGTGCGCGGCCAGCTCGATCAACTCCGCCGGCGTCGAACTGCCGTCGGAATAGATGGAATGGGTGTGGAGATCGATACACATGGCGTCAGCGTTTTTTGCGCGGCAAGAACGGCCCGCGTCGGGTGAAAAGGGTTGCAACAGGGTGTGCAGGCAGTGTACTCATGGCCTTGGCTTTGCGCAATAACCAAATGAAATCGCCTGGAAAAGCATGCTTGTCAAGGGTGAGAACCGTTCTTACCATTGAATGAAAACATTTTTGTGGAGAGAGCCCCATGCCAGGAAGACAACTGCGAATTGATGAGTTTCGGATTGAAGAGGAACCGTACTATCTGGCCACCGGCGACGAGTTGGCCATTGCCGAGGCCGCCTATCGCGATGGTTCGCCGTTGCTTTTAAAAGGTCCCACCGGCTGCGGCAAGACCCGGTTCATGCAGTATCTGGCCTGGCGGCTGCAGCGCCCGCTGGTGACTGTTTCCTGCCACGACGATCTTTCCACCTCTGATCTGGTGGGCCGCTACCTGATCCGCGCCGGCGAGGCGGTCTGGACCGACGGCCCCCTGACCATGGCGGTTCGGGCCGGGGCCATCTGCTATCTCGATGAAATTGTCGAGGCGCGCAAGGACACCACCGTGGTTATTCATCCTCTGGCCGACGACCGCCGGCAACTGCCCATCGAAAAACGGGGCGAACTGCTGACCGCACCCAGCGAATTCATGCTAGCCGTTTCCTACAACCCCGGCTATCAGAGCGTGCTCAAGGATTTGAAGGCCTCGACCCGGCAGCGGTTTATCGCGCTCTCCTTTGATTATCCGGGGCCGGACCAGGAAATGGCCATCGTCTGCCAGGAAGGGCGGCTGAAAATGGACATCGCCAAACCGCTGGTCAAGTTGGCCGGCATGACCCGCGGGCTCAAGGATTCCGGGCTGGCCGAGGGGGCTTCGACCCGGCTGCTGATCCAGACCGGCAAATTGATTGGACGCGGCATTCCGATCAAAACCGCCTGCCGCGCCGCCATCTGCGAGGCCCTCACCGACGACCGGGAGATGCTTGCCGCCCTCGACGAAATGGTCAGCTCGCTGTTCTGACGCGCATGGACCTGGAGAGCCTGAAAACCAAGTTTTACCAACTGGTCGCCCCCAGCCTGCCCAACGAATGGGACGTGGAAGAGGCCCTCAGTCCGCTGGCAACCGACGAGGCCCAGCACGTCGACGATATTTTTGCTCAGGTGCCGGCCATTTGGCCGGTGTCGCACTCGCTCTGCTTTGCCTACCTTTCCGCCGCCGGCCCGGCGCTCTGTTGTCTGGCCCCGGACGAGTTGTCGCTGTGGGTGCACACCCTGCTGGATCGCTATGAAACCGGCGGGCTGCGCGGGGCCCAAGTGTTCATGGAAGATGTGGAACAGCAATTTGCCTGCCACCAGCGAGGGCAGGGCGGCCTGAGGCTGATCGACGTGCGGTCGCGGCTGCAGCCCTACGTCAACGGACTGGCCGGCAGGGAGTTGCCGCTGATTGCCGCCGACCAGGCCGGAACCGATGCCGAATCAATCTATCTGCCCAGCGAGATCGGGGTGTTTAGCGAACATGCGGAAAACTTCCTCGTCTACAAACTGATGGCCAGTTTCCAGTGGGCCTGCCTCGAGGCCGGAACCTTTGCCGCCCCCCGGCATGTGCCGCATCGCAAGAAGGGAGCCCATCCGCTCGACTGCTTTTTCTCCGAATTCAGCGTCCCTGCCCAGGCCCGCTGTCTCTACCATTTTTTTGAAACCAACCGAGTGCTCAGCTTCCTGCGGGGCGAACTGCCGGGCCTGATGCGCCAGGCGGCGCCGCTGTTGCCCCGGTTGCCGCTCTCCAGCGACGAGGCCGAATCCTGCAACCTGCTGGATCGTCTACAGCAGCGGTTGCTGCGCGCCATATCGCCCCCGCCCCCGCCGTCGCCCCTGGATGATCGGGCCTTTGCCCTGCTGCGCCGTGGTCAGGAACCGCATGCGGACAACGAGGTCAGTGTGGAAGCGGTCCGCGAGCTGATGCCGTTGCTGGGGCCCGAGGAAGATCTGGGCCTGACCCGGCCCCTGCTTTTCCAGGGCACGTTGCGGCTTCAGGAGATGCGCAATCTGGGGATGAAGCAGCAAGCGGACAAGGAGTTGCGGTTGATGCAGACCGTTACCGCCAAACTCCCCGCAGTGAAGAAAGACGCGCAGACAGAGAGCAATCCGGACGGTTCCACCGGCCAACAGGGGCAGGACATTGCCCTGATCATGGAGGTGGAAAACGCCTGGGAACAACTGACGCCGTTCATGCAATCCCAGGCGCAGCAATTCGACGTCAGCGAGGCGAACCTCAAGACGCTCAAGCAGGATCAGCAGCGACCGGGCCGCAACACCCTGACCGACCAATCGCCCAGCGCCACCGAAGGCAAGGCCGGACAGCTGTTCACCCTGGGCAAGCACGGCGGCGGTTCCGCTACCGAGCCCGGGAGCGCGGAGCCAGTGGTCTACGACGAATGGGACTATCGCCGCAAGGGCTACCGCAAAAACTGGTGCGTGGTCACGGAAAAAGAGATTCCGCCGGTGCAAAACTCGTTTATCGAACAGACCCTCAAGCGGTACCGCGGTCAGATCCGCCGGCTGCGCCATCAGTTTGAACTGCTCCAGACCAGCGAACGCTTTGTCCGGCGGCAACGGGAAGGCAACGACATCGATTTTGACGCCCTGGTGGAATCCCTGGCCGACAACATCGCCGGTCGTCCGCCCTCGGACCGGCTGTTCATCCGCCTGTCCCGCGAACAGCGCGACATTGCAGTGTATTTTTTGGTGGACATGTCCAACTCCACCGCCGGTTGGGTGGGTCAATCCATTAAGGAGGCTTTGGTGCTGATCTGCGAGTCGCTGGAAGTGCTCAACGACCGCTACGGCATCTACGGCTTTTCCGGGATGCGGCGTCTGCGCTGCGAGCTCTTTCCGGTCAAACGCATGGACGAGCGTTATACCCCGGCGGTGCGGCAACGGATCAGCGCCATTGGTCCCCGCGAATACACGCGCATGGGGCCGGCCATCCGCCACATGACCTCGCTCTTTGCCCAGGTGGAGGCCAAGGTCCGGCTGCTGATCATGCTCTCCGACGGCAAACCCGAGGACTACGACGACTACAAGGGCGACTACGCGGTCGAGGACACCCGTCACGCCTTGCTGGAAGCCAAGGCTCAGGGCGTGCATCCCTTCTGCATCACCATCGACCGTCAGGCCCACGAATACATGGACCACATGTACGGCGAGGTCAACTACATCTTCATCGACAAGGTGAAACAACTGCCGGCGCGGATGTCGGAAATTTACCGCGCCCTGACCAGTTGAAAGGCAGCCCTTATGCAAAACTTTTTGTTATTGGCAGGTGCGGCGATGCGATGGTTCGGCTGCTTTCTGGCGATTTTTTTTGTAGCAACCGGAACCTGTTGGAGCCAAAGCGGGGAGGCAGATGCAACCAACGCGATAGACGCGATAGCCCAGCAGCTCAAAGTGCAGGCCTATCGCGCCTATTACGGCAAGGGGCAGCCTGTCGATTACGCCCGCGCCCTTGCCTTGTATCGGCAGGCGGCGGAGCGCGGCGACGCCGAGGCCCAATTTGTGACCGGCGGCATGCTCTATCAGGGACAGGGCACGGATCCCGACAAACGCGGCGGATTCAAATGGCTGCTCCAGGCGGCGGAGCAGGGCAAGGTGTCGCCGGAGTCGCTGGCCATTATCGGCGCCATGTATCTGCGCGGCAGCACGGTGCCGCAGAATTATCTGGAGGCCAAAAAATGGCTCGCTGACGCGGCCGAGCAAGGCAACCTTGCCGCCCAAAACGACCTAGCCTATCTCTACTACAATGGACTCGGGGGCGAACGCGATTATGAAAAGGCCTTGACCTTGTACGAGAAGGCGGCCCTGCAGGGCGACGCCATGGCGCAGGCCAACGTCGGTTTGATGTATGCGACCGGCAGCGGAACCGACACCGACAAGGCGCGCGGCTATGCCTGGTATTCGTTGGCCGCCAGCCGGGGCAACACTATTGCCTCAATCAACCGCAACAACCTGATGATGGACATGTCCTGGGAAGAATTGAACCGGGCCCAAGCCATCTCCCTCGAGCTGTACCGCCAGGTGGAAAACATGACCAAACCCAAGCTGATCACCCCTGAGCCTCAGGAGTGAATCGGCCGTTTGCTTTCCTCTTCGCGCTGTTCACGCAGCAATGCCACAATCTCGTCAACGTCGGCGCAGGCATAGATGGCCTGACGAAGCACCGCTGCTCCGGTGAGGCCGGTGAGGAATTTCGAAGTGTGATTCTTGACTTTGAACAGCACCTTCTCAATCGGTAAAAACTGCTCGGCTAACTGCAGGTAGCGCTCAATCACCGGCATCCGTCCCGCCAGGGTTGCTGGCCGGCCTGCGGGTGAAAACAGCCAGGGATTGCCCAACGCTCCACGGCCCACCATCACGCCGTCGCATCCGGTTTCAGCCATCATCTCCAGTCCTTCGCCATACGAAAGAACGTCGCCGTTGCCGAACACCGGGATCGACACCGCCGCCTTGACCGCCCGGATCACCTGCCGATCCGCCTCGCCGCCAAAAGCCTGCGCCCAGGTGCGGGCATGGATGGTCACCGCCGCGGCTCCGGCCGCTTCAGCCATGGCGGCAAAGTCGGGCGCATTGATGGTCTCCAGGGTCCAGCCGCTGCGGAATTTGACCGTCACCGGCAGGGAAACCTGGGCGCACACCGCCCGGATGATGGCTTCGGCCCGTTGGGGATCTTTCATCAAGGCCGAGCCGCAGCCTTTTTTGACCACCTTGCGCACCGGGCAGCCCATATTGATGTCGATCAGATCCACGGGCCAGGAGGCTACGATGGCGGCCGCCCGACCCATCAACTCGGGATCGGCGCCAAAGAGCTGGACCGCAAACGGACGCTCGGCAGCGACGGTCTGCAGCAGTTCAAAGGTGTTTTTTTGGGCATAGAGCAGCCCGTGACAGCTGATCATCTCGGAAAAACACAGCGCCGCGCCGTTTTCCCGGCAGAGCAGACGAAAGGGCAGGTCGGTGTACCCGGCCAATGGGGCCAACACCAGGCCGGATTGCAGGCGCAGCGGGCCGACGGCGAGCGGCGGATACACAAGAGAGTCAGTTGAATCCATTATTTGAAGGGGAAAAAGGAAAAGGCGCCCAGAATGCTCTGCGGCGCCTTAGAAAGATGTGAGAGAGGCAGCAATCAGTTGGCCGGTTGCGCCTGCGTTTGTTGTTTCCTGAGTTTGTTGAGAACGCCGAGGTAGATGTGCTCGGACATGTCGTCGATGATTTTGCTCAGGGCCTCGTCGTCGGCGGCGCTGGTGGCTGTTTGCACCGTGTAGTCGGCGGTGTAGAGCTTGTTCGGCACCTCCCACAGAATCTTCCCAGTCTTGAGATCCTTGAGCGCATAGCGGACATACAACTGCACCTTGGTGCCGGTGGCGTCGGAGACGCTGTTCCAGGAGACGCTGGGCAGATCAATGGAAAGAATTTCACCGGCCAGGATGAGGTCGGCGCCGCTTTTTTCCTTGGTCAGGTCAACGGCCTCGGTTTTTTGAAACCAACGCGACAGCGACTGATAAATTTTCATGTCAAGGCCGAGCTTGTTGGTCCGGTTCTTCCAGGTCTGCATGTAGACCACCCGATGCGCGCCCTCATACACATGGGGAAAGTAGTAGCCGCAACCGCTGAACACCAGCGCGCAACACAGCACCAAGCCCCATCCCAATGTTTTTGTTTTCAGCATGACGCTCCTTGTTCCCTGACGCCGCAAAGCGGCCGATAGGCGTTGGCAGGCGAAAATGATCGATTACAAAACGATATTAACAAGTTTCTTTTGCACGACAATGATTTTTCTCGGTTGTTTGCCGTCCAGCGCTTTGACGATTTTTTCATCCGCCAGCGCCAGCTGCTGCAAGGCCTGGTCGTCAATGTCGGCCACCGCCTGCAGTTTGGCCCGCACCTTGCCGTTCAGCTGCACCACAATGGTGATCTCGTCTTCCTTGGCCGCTTCAACATTGTAGGTCGGCCAGACGGCGCTGTGGAGTTGCTGACCATGACCGGAAATGGACCACAGTTCCTCGCAAAAATGGGGCGCCATAGGGAACAGCAGGGTGAGGATGGTTTCCAGAGATTCGCGCAGCACAGCAGGGGCAATCGTTTCCTGGGTCGTGGTCGCGGCCAGGTTGACCAATTCCATGACCCCGGAAATGGCGGTGTTGAAGTGAAAATTGCTCTCAATGGACTCGGTGACCCGCCGGATGGTCTGATGGGTTTTCCGGTGCAGCGTGCGGGAGGCGTCGTTGAGCGCGGCCATGTCAACGCCGGCGTGCTGGTCAAAGCAGGCGAGGTTGTGCGCAACCATGCGATACACGCGGTTGAGGAAACGCGAGGCCCCTTCCACGCCCTGGGCGTTCCATTCGAGGTCGCGCTCTGGCGGCGCGGCAAACAGGGAAAACAACCGCACCGTGTCGGCCCCGTACTGCTCGATCAGGTCGTTGGGGTCCACCACGTTGCCCTTGGACTTGGACATCTTGGCCCCGTCTTTGATCACCATGCCCTGGGTGAGCAGGTTGGTGAAGGGTTCGTCCACCTCCAGGTAACCGAGATCGCGCAGCATCTTGGTGAAGAAACGGGAATAGAGCAGATGCAAAATGGCGTGCTCCACGCCGCCGATGTATTGGTCGACCGGCAGCCAGTAGGCGGCGGCTTCCTTGTCGATGGGGGCGCTGTCCAGACTGGGGTTGGTGTAGCGGGCAAAATACCAGGACGATTCAACAAAGGTGTCGAGGGTGTCGGTTTCCCGCCGGGCCGGTTTGCCGCAGCGCGGACAGGAAGCGGCAATGAATGCGTCCTGTTGGTGAAGCGGGCTGTGGCTGCCCTTGGGTTCTCCGGCGCCGGGCAGCAAAATCGGCAGTTCGGATTCCGGCACAGGGACAATGCCGCAGGAGTCGCAATGAACCACCGGAATGGGCGCGCCCCAATAGCGCTGACGGGAGATGCCCCAGTCGCGCAGACGATAGGTGACGTGCGGCCGGCCAAATCCTTCCTGGGTCGCATGGTCAATGATCGCCTGCTGGGCCTTGAGCGAATCCATGCCGGTGAACGAACCGGAACCCGTCAGCACGCCGGGCTCTTCGGAAGCGGCGGTCATCGCGGCCGGTTCCAGAACCTCGTCGCCGGGTTGCACCACCACTCGAATCGGCAGGTCGTACTTGCGGGCAAACTCAAAATCGCGCTGGTCATGGGCCGGCACAGCCATGACCGCGCCGGTGCCGTACTCCATCAGCACGAAGTTGGCGGCGTAGATCGGAACCCGGTCGCCGGTAAAGGGGTTGATGCAGTAACTGCCGGTGAACACGCCCTGTTTTTCCAGATCCTGATCCAGGCTGGAGCGCTGCTTGGCGATCACGGTTTCCTGAATAAAGGCGTTGACCTGCTGTTGCTGCGGTTTGCCCTCGGTCAGGGTTTTGAGCAACGGGTGCTCAACCGCAAGCGACATAAAGGTGACGCCAAAGATGGTGTCCGGCCGGGTGGTGAAGATGGTGATGGTCTGATCGCTGCCTTCCACCTTGAAATCGCAGGCCAGCCCGGTGCTCTTGCCGATCCAGTTGCGCTGCATGGTTACCACCTTTTCCGGCCAGCCGCCGAGCTTGTCCAGATCGGCCAGCAACTCCTCGACGTAATCGGTGATTTTGAAAAACCAGCCGTACATGGTTTTGGGCAGCACCGGATGATCGCAGCGCCAACAGGTTCCGTCGATCACCTGCTCGCGAGCCAGCACCGTCTGACAATCATTGCACCAGTTGACCGTGGTTTCCTTGCGGTAGATCAGTCCCCGCTCCAGCATCTTGAGAAAGAGCTGCTGTTCCCAGCGGTAATAATCCGGTTTGCAGGTGGCCAGTTCCCGATCCCAGTCGTAGCTCAACCCCATGGCCTTGAGCTGGCCGCGCATGTAGTCGATATTGTCGTAGGTCCAGGAGGCGGGGTGAATGCCGCGTTTCATCGCCGCATTTTCAGCCGGCAGGCCAAAGGCGTCCCAGCCCATGGGATGGAGGACGTTAAAACCCTGCATCCGTTTGTAGCGGGCAATAACGTCGCCGATGGAATAGTTGCGCACATGGCCCATGTGAATGCGCCCGGAGGGGTAGGGAAACATTTCCAGGACGTAGTACTTGGGGCGGCCGGGTTGATGGTTGACTTTGTTGGTCTTTTCCTCTTCCCAGCGTTGTTGCCACCGTTGCTCGATGGTCTTGAAATCGTATTTGTCGTTGGTTTGCATAACGGATTGCGCGTGTGTGCCAAAGGGATGGATGGAAACGGTTCAGTTGAAGTCGACTTCAGCAGGCATGCCGGGCTCCGGTGGATAGTGGGAGGCAGACATCCGGCTGGTGTAATTCTCAAAGGTGGTGTACTCGCCCAGGAAGGTCATTTTGATTATGCCGGTCGGGCCGTTGCGCTGTTTACCGATGATGACCTCGGCCAGACCCCGGTTGGGGTTGTCTTCGCTTCGGTTGTAGACCTCGTCGCGGTAGATGAACATGATGACGTCCGCGTCCTGCTCGATGGCGCCTGATTCGCGCAGGTCGGCGAGTTGGGGGCGTTTGTCGGTCCTGTTTTCCAGGCTGCGGTTGAGCTGGGACAGGGCAAGCACCGGCACGTTCAGCTCCTTGGCCATGGCCTTGAGCGAACGGGAAATTTCAGAGATTTCCTGGGCCCGATTTTCGGAATTGTTTTTGCCCTGCATCAGCTGCAGGTAGTCGACGACCACCATGCCCAGATCGTGTTCGGATTTGAGGCGGCGCGCCTTGGCCCGCATTTCGAGCACCGTCAGGCCGGCGGTGTCGTCGATGTAGATCGGGGCGTCGGCGAGCATGCCGGTGGCGCGGGTTAACTTGGGCCAGTCGTTGTCGTGGAGTTTGCCGGTGCGGATGCGCTGCGAATCAATGCGGCCAACGGAACAGAGCATACGCAGGGCAAGCGACTCCATGGACATTTCCAGGCTAAAAACCGCCACCGCCACCTTGCCAATCAGGGCGGCGTGCTGAACGATGTTCATCGCCAGCGCAGTTTTGCCCATGGAGGGACGGGCGGCAAGAATGATCAACTCGGCGGGCTGCATGCCTGCGGTCATGCGGTCGAGTTCATCGTAGCCAGTGGCCACGCCGGTGATGTGTTCCTGCTTGTCGAACAGCTTGGTGATGCGGTCAAAGGCGCGGGGCACAATCGTGGACATGGCCTGAAAGCCCTGTCCTTTGTTGGAATGCGCAATTTCAAAAATGGTTTTTTCGGCCTGATCAACCAGTTGCTCAATGTCGTCCTGGGCGTCGTAACAGCGGGCCGCCACCTCGGAGGTGGTTTGAATCAGACGCCGGAGAACCGATTTTTTGCGGATGATCTGGGCATGGTGGTGCAGGGTGCCGGCAAAGGGGATAATGTCGGTTAACGAGGCCAGATAGGCGGCGCCGCCGATAGCCTCCAATTTATTCTGATCATTGAGCAATCCAGTGACGGTGATCAGATCGTGGGGCTCGTGTTTTTCAAAAAGCGAGCGCATGGCCGCGAAAATGGTCTTGTGCGCGTCGCGATAAAAATCCTCCGGCTCTAGCAACTCGACGATTTTCAACAAGGCTTTGTCTTGCAACAGGATCGTGCCCAACACCGCCTGTTCGGCCTCGATGTTTTGAGGGGGAATCATGCGGGTTGTTTGCGCGCTTATGGGAGGAACATTGTACTGCATGCGTGGATGCTCTGCTGAAGAAAAAGAGACGTTAAAATGCAGCCGCAACTATACCTGCACCATCCGTGGATGGCACGTTGAAAATGAAAGTGCCTTTTCTGCAGGCAGAAAAGGCACTTAAACACACCAAGGCGATTTGAAAAATTTCGCTCACCGCCGCTCGTCGCGAGCCGTATGCAGGGGTTGCGCGTCTCTTGGAAAGAGGTTGGCGCGATCTGCCGACTGTTACTGCACGTCGCCGATGGTCTCAGGAACAACCTGGACGAGCACGAAGGCGGTGGTCTGGTAGCCGGTTTTCACGCCCACTTTATACTCGCCAACGGTTTTAATGGCGTCCGGCATGACCAGCGCTCTTTTATCCACAGTAACGCCAGCGGCCTGCAAGGCTACCACAACGTCATTGCTGGTGACGGAACCAAACAAACGATTCTCGTCGCCAACACGTTTTGCAACGGCAACAACCTTGCCTTCGAGTTGCGCGGCCAATCCTTCAGCCTGTTTTTTCTGCTCGGCAAGGCGGGCGGCAATGGCTTGTTTTTCTTTGTCCAGCCGGGCCAGCGAAGCTTTGTTGACCAGAACCGCTTTTTGTCGGGGGATAAGGAAATTCCGCGCAAACCCAGGTTTCACCTTAACGATTTCACCTTCCTGGCCAAGAGTTTCGATTGTTTCTTTTAATATGATTTCCATTGATAGAACCCTCTTCCTGTATCGTATGTGTCAGTTATCAACGATTAACTGCCAAAAGCAAGACCACCTCAATATGCGGCGCGCTCACTCGTTATTGTATCGTTCTTTCGACGTCTGCCGGATGTTGAGCCAGACATCGCTTAATCCGAGTATCGCAAGAAGTATCAGACTGTAACTTTGAATCAGCAAAACAAAGTAGAGAATGATGCGTACAAACACCGGAACCTTCCATCGTGCCAACAAGGCAATAACCACCGCCAGTCCCTGAAAAAAATAGAGCAAACCGGCGACAAGCGTCAACCAGCCGCCGGCACGCTGCAACACGCCGTTGCTGATCAGCAGGAGCGTCACGCCAACAATAGGCGCCCACACCAATTGTTCGGGAAGCCTCCATGTCGAATACTCTCCCCAGGGAGGTTTGCCGGCGCCGCCCCATCGCGCCATCAGGCTGTTGGCCACGGCCATGTTAATCCATACCGTCAGGATCACCATAGACGTCAACAACCCAGGGAGCAACTTGGGGATGGTTTCTCGCAGACTGTTGGTGATTTGCTGCAGACTTGCCAGCATTTCAGGCGTAATGCCCGCCTCAGGGGCGCTGTACAACTCTAGAGTCTGCTGAAAGCCAACATCAAACACGCGGAGCAAATAGTTGTAGGGATTAGTTCCTGCCAAAAGGCCGTACACTCCCCAGAAAACCATCCATGCCAAACCGAGGGCTATAACGCCTTTGCCCCCGCTTTTTGCTGCGGATTCCCCAGCAAGCGCGCTTGTAAAAAGCGTGTACCCCAAAGGAACAAGCGTCAGAGAGAAAAAAAAGGTCTCAACGCCTTGGGTCAGCAATGCGCCGAATCCAGCCAACAAGAGGCTGGAGCGCAACAGCGCAATCCCTATTTTGTATCCATTTATTGTGAGCAGATGAAAAACTGGAACTGCCAACAACCCGCTCAACCACCCAAAGAGCGACGGACTCAACGCCGGAATGAAAAAGAGCGCGCCGAGGATGAGCAACTGACCGGGTGGAAAAGAAGGATTTTTCCACCCGGGCCCGGTATTTGTCATGCCTTGCCAAACGGGTTAGAACTGGGTTGATCCCATGTAGGGCAACAAGGCCAATTGTCTGGCCCGCTTCACGGCTTCGGTCAACTCGCGCTGATGTTTGGCGCATGTGCCGTAAATCCGCCGCGGAATGATCTTCCCTCGTTCGGTGACAAAATTTCTCAGGGTTTTAGGATCTTTGTAATCAATGGTAACGTCTTGATCGGTGCAAAAACGGCAAACACGACGACGTGAGAAAACTTTTTTGGGTTGAGACATGATGCAACTCCTTAAATGGTTCCTGGTGGCGTTGAGACGATTTACTCTTCAGCGGCGTCGTCTTCCAGCGATTCGCTGTCAAACTCATCGCCTTCGGCATTTTCAGCTTGAGCTCTTTCGCGGGCGGCAGCCTTATCAGCAATGCGCTGTTTTTCGGCTTCGATTGCTTCCGCATTCATGCCTTCGCCGAGCTTAACGGTCAGATAGCGAAGCGCTCTGTCGTCAATCCTGAAGATGCGCTCAATTTCGTCAACGGTTTTCCCCGGAGCGGCATAATTCAGGTACACATAATAGCCCTGAACTTCCCTGTTGATTTCATAAGCCAAACGCTTGACGCCCCAACGGTCGAGGCAGATGATCGAGCCGCCGTCATCGGTGATGATGGCGTTGGTACGCTCAATGATTTCGGTGAATTGCTCCTCGCCCAAGTTAGGGCGAAGGATGTACGTGGTTTCGTAATGACGCATGATTCCTCCTCGTGGTCATGGTGGCCCTCGCTTCAATCCTGGCGGTGAGAGCGAGAAGGTTATAGTGGACAAGCCGACTATGTTAGTAAGAAACAGCAGGTAAAGTCAAGGGAAAAGGCAGTTAAGGAAGGGCGGGGGGCGATTGTTTTTCCTGCAGCTTTATACGCGCCCACTGAGCGCGCAATTCTTGTTCGTCTGTATACTGAACGCCGGCAAAGACATGCGGGTGTCGCCTGATCATTTTGGCGACAATGCTTTCAAAAACATCGTCAGCGGTAAATTTTTGCTGTTCGCTCAACAGCGTGGTCAGCATGGCGAGGATAAAAAACACATCGCCGATTTCGTCGCGGATCTCGGATTCCTCTCCCTTGTCAATGGCTTCCGCTAATTCTTGACACTCTTCAAGGAGATATTTTTTCAACGACGTCGGGCTTTGGCGCTTATCCCAAGGGCAACCACTCTCGCCGCGCAAAACCGCAACAATATGTAGCAACCGGTCAAACCCTTTGAGATGCTCTCCTCGCAGCAAAGTGTCGGTTTTATCCACAATGCGTGCCTATCGGTTTTCCAAAATTTGCAGGGCCTGCTCTATCCGACTGCCTTCATCTTGATGATGATTGCCAAGCAAATCTTCCAGTCTGTCGAGCATCTGCTGATGGGCGCTGTTGATAATTTCCAGATCCTGGATGGTTTGAGCGGCGGAATTTTCGGTGACGTTCATTGCCTCGCGCAGATCGCCGGCGTTTTTCATCAGGGCCTTGACCTCCGATATTTTTTCCAGGCGAAGAAACAACTCGTCAAAGTTAACCGGTTTCTCCAAATAATCGACAGCGCCTTTCTTCATGGCGTCAACCGCCGTGTCAACGGACGAATGGGCGGTGATGACGATCACCTCGATTTCCACGCTGCGTTCTTTGGCTATTTTCAGCAATTCAATGCCGCCGATGTCGCCGGGCATAACCAAGTCGGTTATGACCACGTCAAACACCATGGCGTCCAGCAACCTTGCCGCCTCGGCGCCGTCGGCAGCCACCGTGACTTCGTAGCCTTCCCGGCTGAGTCGTTTTTCAAATAATTTCCGAATCACCGGGTCGTCGTCGGCGACAAGTATCGTCATGCTGTTCATAGGCGCACCATTGAGCGTTCAGTCGCGGCTTGCTCGGACATTGTTTATTTCGTTTATTTCAATTGATAAAAAATGGATCGAAGATGTCGTTTCGGGATAAATCGGGGACAAATTCCCGTCAACGACTCGGTGGAGCCAATAATCAAATAGCCGTCAGGCTCAAGGACATCGGCAATTTTGTTAAACAATTTTTTTCTGTCCTCAAGCGTGAAATAGATGGCCACATTTCTGCAGAGAACAATGTCAAATTTCCCCAAACCAATGAAAGGCGACATCAGATTGAACTTACGAAAGTTGGCCATGGCCCGAATCTGGTCGTTTACTTTCCAGGTTTGCCCGACCGAACTGAAATATTTTGTGAGTTTGTCCCGGGCAAGTCCTCGTTCTATTTCAAATTTATTGTATTTTCCGCTGCTTGCCTGGGCGACCGCCGCGTCGCTGATGTCGGTTCCAATTAATTTAATGGAGTATTTTGACATGTCTCCCAGGAGTTCCTGAAGGACAATGGCAATGGAGTATAATTCCTGCCCAGTTGAACTGGCGGCGCTCCATATTTTTAAATTAGTTTTTGAAAAAGATGATTTAGCTGCACGAGCATCGATTAATTCCGGAAGAATTTTGTGCTGCAACAGTTGGAATGGGCCAGTGTCGCGAAAAAAGAGCGTTTCATTGGTGGAGATGGCGTCAATGATTTTTCGTTCGATAAGTTTCGACGCGTCGGCCTTGGCTTTTCTGTGAAAATCCTGGTAGCTGGAGCATCCCTGTTCCTCGGCAATGGCGTTCAACCGGGTCTCTAGGAGATACTTTTTGCTCTCGTCAAGATATATCCCCGAAATTTCGTAGATATATTTAGTTATGAGCTTGATCTCTTCCGGTGTAATTTTCAGCATGGGGACCGTCGTTTGAAGGAATCCATCATTTGACCGATTTGACTATTTCACCGGCAATTTTATCCAACGGCGTCACAACATCGGTCAGGCCGAGTTCAGCCGGCGCCTTAGGCATACCGTAGACAACGCAACTATCCTCATTCTGTCCGATAATCAAAGCTCCTTTTTGCTTCAGAATTTTCAATCCTTTGGTGCCGTCCGAGCCCATTCCAGTCATAATCACCGCCGTGGTCCGCCCCACATAATAATCGGCGACTGATCGGAACAGATAATCAGCCGATGGTTTGCACGAATTCTCAGGAGGATCGTTGGTGATTTTGATCAATCGGTTGGTGCCGTCGGCGGAAGCAACGAGTTTCATCTGTTTACCACCGGGAGCGATATATGCAACATTTGCTTGCAAAGGTTCGCCGTCCTGCGCTTCCTTCACAGTCAAAGCGCATTTCGCGTTGAGACTGTTGGCCAATGATTTGGTAAACACTGGCGGCATGTGCTGAACAATAACGATCGGCACGCCGAGATCGCCAGGCAACATAGGCATCATTCGGGCTAAGGCGTTCGGCCCGCCGGTGGAAATGCCGATGGTGACAATTTCCGATTTTCCTTGCCGACGACTGGCTGCCGCTCCCGGCACTACGCTTCTGGCTCCTGCCGCAAGCGGCATTCCGCTTGTTGGGCGCATTGCAGTCGGGCCTGCTCCAACCTTTCTAGCCACAACTCCGCTTCGCGCGCCCGCCTGCAACGAGCCCACCGTGGTCCGCCCGGTTTGGAAAGCCTTGATCAATGGAGCGAGCAGTGTACGGAGCTGCTGCTTGCTGTCGTTAATGTTGGTTGCGCTGGGTTTCAAGATGAAATCATAGGCGCCAAGTTCCAAGGCGCGCATGGTCATGTCGCCGCCTTCGCTGGTCAGGGTGGAGACCATGATGGCGGAGACGTTTGGCGCATGCTGCTGCAAATATTGCAAGACCTCAATGCCGTTCATCTCCGGCATCTCAATGTCCAGCGTGAGCAAATCAGGCTTCAACGTCTGTATTTTGGAAATGGCAATCTTGCCGTTATGAGCCACGCCCACCACCTCAACCCCAGGCATTTCAGCAAGAATATCACTGACCGCCTTGCGATAGACAATAGTGTCGTCAACCACCAATACTTTTATTTTTTTTCCAATCATGAAACAGTCAAGGTCAGAGGGTGG
This sequence comes from Desulfobulbus sp., assembly GCF_030824455.1. GTDB lineage: Bacteria > Desulfobacterota > Desulfobulbia > Desulfobulbales > Desulfobulbaceae > Desulfobulbus. The sequence goes on along the minus strand of NZ_JAVBXR010000034.1, from coordinate 19,718 downwards.
ACCAACAAACGGCCTTATATCAGCAATTACCGTTCAAGTCCGCGATTCAGGTTGTCGGATTCAATCCGCAACACCTCTTTGATGTCGAGGATGCCGATCAGTTTGTTCTCGGTTTTATAAACGCCGGTGAAAAAAGACCCCTGGATGCCGCTCATGTTGGCGGGCGCAGGTTCGATCCGGTCCGGGTCGGCCATAACCACGTCGCTGATGCGGCTGACCAGCAGGCCGACATGCTCGCCGGGGGCGTTGATGATGATGTTGCGCGATTCGTTGCTGATTTCCACATTACCTAGGCCAAGCTTCTGGCCAAGATCAATAATGGTGACAATCTGCCCGCGCAGGTTGAGAATGCCGACCATATAGTCCGGAGCCTGGGGCACCTTGGTCATCTCCATGAGTTTATTGATTTCCTGAACCTTAAGGATGTCCATGCCGCACAGGGCGTGGCCAACGTAGAAGGTTGCCAGTTCAATGATGTTTTTGGTCAGCTTGCTTTGCTCAGCCATTGTTCAACTCCATCGTGCTTTTATGGAAGAGGTTCAAATTCTGTTAACGGATTGGCGCGGCGTGTCACACCTTGAAGTGCCGCACCAGCCCTTTGAGTTGCTCGGCCATGCGGGTCAGGTCGACAGCGCTGGTCTTGAGGTTGGCGCTTCCTTGGAAGATCAAATCGGCGGATTGACTGACCTCCGCAATATCTTGGGCCACATTGCTTGAAACAGTCGAAACTTGCGCGACGCTTTGGGTAACTTCTTTGATGCCAATGGATGCTTGACTGATATTGGTTGCTATCTCGCCGGTGGTGGCCGACTGCTCCTCAACCGCAGCGACGATGGACGTCACAATGGCGTTCACTTCGTTAATGACCTGGGTGATTTGCTGGATCTGCTTGACTGTCTCCTGCGTAGATCCCTGAATCGACTCGATTTTATTTTTAATCTCACCGGTTGCCCCGGCTGTCTGCTTTGCCAGTTCCTTGATTTCGTTGGCGACAACAGCAAATCCCTTACCGGCTTCGCCGGCGCGGGCGGCTTCGATTGTGGCGTTAAGCGCCAGAAGATTGGTTTGTTCCGAAATTTCGGTGATTGCCTCGGTCACTTTGCCAATTTCCACCGCCGCCCGACCCAGTTCGTCGACTTTTTCGGAAGCCGAACCTGCTTCCCGAACCGCAGATTTGGTGATTTCCTGGGCCTTTTCCGTTGACTTGACAATCTCGTTAATGGTCGACGTCATCTCGTCGGTGGCTGTGGCCACCAAAGCGATATTGGTGGCCGCCTGTTCGGTGGCAGCGGCCACGGTTGACATATTGGAACTCATGTCTTCCGCAGATTCGGCAACGGAAATGGTTCTGGAAAAAGTGGTTTCAGCGCTGCAGGAAAATGCATCTGCCGAGTTCCCTAACATGCTTGAAGAGTCCAATAGGGTGTCGCTGGCAGCGCCAATGTCTTTCATCATGACATTAAGCTTGCCGACCATGACGCTGAGCCTGGCGACCATTTGGCCGATCTCGTCATCGGTTCTGGCCGCCAGTTTGCCCCGCAGATCGCCGCTTGCAATGCGATCTATAAAGCTGTTGACCTCTCGCAAAGGTTTCATGATCCCGGATTGGATCATATATACGCAGAGTGCGGCAATGACGGAAATGATTGCCGCCGACGACCAGATAACGTGCCAGCGAGCCTTGGCGACGGCCTTGTGGGCGCCTTCCAGGGAACTGATAATCTCAAACGCCCCATGCACCTCGCCTTCGCGCCAACCTTCCTTGACTCCTCCGGTAACGTCTTTGCCGCCCACCGGATCGCCATGACAATACAGGCATTCGCTGGTGAGCCGAATCGGTCTGAAGTAGCGAATCTGGTTTTCTTCAACAACGATTTTTTCGGTCAGATTGCTGCGTTCAAACTCAATCAGAACCTCTTTCTCAAGATCCGTCGGGGTGTTTTTGGGGTTTCTCGGCGCCATTTTAGGAACGCGAAACGTGTATCCCGCCTCCTGTGCCTTGGAGGCGGCAACATCAATGGCGGTGATGACCGGCACCGCCTCCATGATGTTGTCCCCAGTTAATTGATCAAAGGGTTTAATCACGCCGCGTTGCAGTTTTTTGGCCATCTCGTCGCGCGTCGCCTCGGCCATCATTACAATGCCCGCACTTTTCGAGATAATGGCCTCTTCTGTGCCGGAACGGATGTCGTTTATGCGTTGCCAGGTGAGAATCAGGGCAATAACCGCCGGGCCCAGCAGGGCCAGGGCAAGAATTTTCCATTGAATGCTGATGCTGGACAGTTTCATTCTTTTTGTTTGTTTCCTTGTGCCACGCGAAAAGTATATGTCTTACGCTGCCATGGCTGCTTTGGCGTAACGATGCACGCTTTCCATCAACCGTTCTTTGTCCAGCTTGATATGGTATTCATCCACACCCACCGCCTTGCCCCGAGCAATGTCTTCCTCTGCCGCCAAGGTGGTCAGCGCAATGACCGGCAAATGCCGGAATCTTTTATCGCCTTTGATTTTTTCCGTTAAGGCAAAGCCGTCCATATTGGGCATCTCGATGTCGGTCACCACCATGGTGACGATGTCGCCTTGCTCTTCAAGGACGCTCCAGGCCACTCGGCCGTCTTCCCCCTCCAGAACATTAAATCCAGCCTCTTCCATGTACCCTTTCACCTGGTTGCGGAAAAAGTTGGAATCCTCGACAATAAGAATGGTCGGGGCCTGGGCCTCGTCGACTGCAATTTCCGCATAGGCGGCGTGATCTTCAAACCATTGCGGGTTGGAGATCTGCATAATTTCGAAAATGTTGACCAGCATTGTGGTTCTGCTGCCAATGATCGCCGACCCCATGATGCCGGGTTGCTTGAGCGTGACGTCGTCAATGTCGGCCGAAATCTCGATGGCGTCAATTGGACCGATGGCCAGCAGGCCAACATCCTTGCCTGCAAGATGGAAAACGATCACCAGCAGATCTTCTCGGTCGTCCAACGGCATAACCGACGCCACTTCGTCGATGCTGATCAGCGGCAGGCTGCCGCCTCGGTACTGCATGACCCGCCGTCCGCCGATTTCTTCGATGTCGTGCCGTTTGATTTTCTCCACTCGTTCCACCTGATTGAGCGGCACGCCAAATTGTTCCATCGCCGAACTGGAGAAGGTGAGCAGGGCCTGTTTGTCGCGGGTTTTGGTAATGGCTTCTTTGGCGGCTTCAGCCAGTTCAGCGGCCCGTTCGGAACCGTCCAGGGAGGTCAAGCCAGCCATCCGGGCGATGTTGGAGACGTCGAGAATCAAGGCGATGCGGCCGTCGCCCATAATGGTGGCCCCGGCATAACCCTGGCATTGCTGCAAATGCCTCCCCAGCGGTTTGATAACGATCTCCTCGGAGTCGTGCAACCGGTCGACTATAAGGCCATACTTCATGGCGCCGGTGGAGACGACGACGATGTTGAGGGCGCTTGAGGCGCTTTGCCGTCGTTCGTTTGCCTTTCTCTTGAGTTCCTGCTCGCTGCTTCGCGGAACCGGAGGCGGCGCGTCTTCTTCTTTGAACAGCGGGGTGGCCTTGGATCTGCGGTCGGCGATGTTGCGGCGGCGATCTGGTTTGATTTCGTCCTGGACTGGATCGTAATAGGTTGGATCGATTTCAAAAACCTCGGCCATCCGGATCAGGGGCAGCAGGTTGCCGCGCAAACGGACCACCTCTGCGTCGCCAACCCGCTCAACCCGCTCTTTGACTTTGGAGGCGGGAATGCGCAGCAATTCTTCCAGATTGACTTGGGGAATGGCGTACCGTTCGCCGCCGGTCATGACGATCTGGCAGGGAATAATTGCAAGCGTCAGGGGCAGTTTAATGCTGATGGTCGAGCCTTTGCCGACCTCGGATTCAATCTCGATCGAACCGCCCAACTGGTCCAAATTGGTTTTAACCACATCCATGCCAACGCCGCGACCCGAGACGTCGGTCACCTTTTTGGCGGTGGAAAATCCGGGCAGGAGGATGAGATTGATCCGTTCTTTTTCAGACATGACTTTGGCCTGATCCGAGGTGATCAATCCCTTTTTCACCGCCGCCTCAGCAAGCATGTCGCCGTCAAGCCCCTTGCCGTCGTCGCTGATCTCGATCACCACCTGACCGGCGGCGTGGTAGGCCTTGAGAACGATCAGGCCACGGGCGTCCTTGCCTTTTTTGATCCGGTCTTCCGGGGATTCGACGCCGTGGTCCACTGAATTGCGCACCAGGTGGGTCAAGGGGTCGTTGATTGATTCGATGATCGTTTTGTCGAGTTCAACATCCTTGCCGACAATGGTCAAATCGATCTGTTTGCCCAATTTTTTCGACAGATCGCGCACAACCCTGGGGAACTTGTTAAAGACGTTGCCAATGGGCTGCATCCGGGTGAGCATGATGGCCTCCTGCAGTTCGGAGGTCACCAGATCAATGCGCTGGCCAACGGCTTCCGCGTTGCGAATGTCGCCGGAGGTGATGGTCTGCAGCAACTGGTTGCGCGACAGCACCAACTCGCCGGCAAGATTCATCAATTGATCAAGCAGGCTGACCGTGACCCGAATGCTGGTGTCGGTTTTTTGCATGCTCGGCGCGGTTTTGCGCATCCGCGCGCCGCTCGCGTTTTCGGCCGCAACGGCTCCTGCCAAGTCTATATCGTGGTCGTCGCCGGTTTCTTCTTCGGATTCCGCCGTCATTTCCTCAATGACCTCGTCTTCAATCTCCGGAGCGGCCTCAGGTTCCCTCTCGGGTTCCGGCACGGGTTCGGGCGCAGCAGGCAAAGCAGCGGCAACCGCCCGCTCTGGCCTAGGAGCGCTTGCCGGCGCTTCGCCGCCTTCATAGATGAGATTGAGCACGGTTGTGTGTTTGGTAATATCGACACTGTTGCTGTTGCCGACATCCTCGATCAAATGCTGCAGTTCGTCGGCAGCCAGCAAGAGCACGTTGACGATGTCGGGGTTGGGAACCAGCTTACAGCTGCGGATCAAACCAAGAACGTTTTCCGCAGCATGCGCCAGATCCTGGATCACCGTCAATCCCATGAATCCTGCGCCGCCCTTGATGGAATGCGCCGCACGAAACACCTTGTTCACCAGTTCAACGTCGATATCGGCCCCCCCTTCTTCAATCGCGAGGAGATCGTTTTCGATATCTGCCAGATGCTCAAGCGATTCTTCTATAAAACCCTGCAATATTTCGTCATCTTCGATAGACATAAACGGTTCTCCCTCAATAAGATGGTGGCGTGTTCGACGGTCAGGATTTCGGCTTTACGGGGTTGACGCTGCACGCTTTATACAGGCAAATCCCTTGGAGGCCGCAATCTTACAAGTATTGTACGTGTCCAGCGGTGATTGTACAGATTTTTTTCCAAGGCCGATTGTTATTGGGAACCATTGAGTTTCTGCTCAATGGCGACGGCCTACGCGAGGAAAAAATGCGATGAGGAACAAGAGGCCGAGAAGAGCGTTAATCCAGGGAGAAAACGGAACTCCAGGTTTTCGAGACTCGGTTGTGGTGATATGACGCCAATGCGCGGCGTGCTTGACGAACAAGGGCGATCAAAAACAAAGGAGAAGATTATTTGCCGATGGCGTGAACCTTGACCTCATAGGTGATGGGTCTGCCGGCTAAAGGATGATTGTAGTCAATGGTAACGGATTCCTTGCCTGCCGCCAACACTGTGGCAGGAACCTGCTGCTGGACGCCGTCTTTTTCAACTGCCAAGGAAAGGATCATGCCGGGTTTGGGATCTATGCGGCCGGCAAATGTGGCGCGCGCAATTTCATGCACCAAAGATTTGTAGTAGGGGCCGTAAGCGTCTTCCGGTTGGATGTGAACTGTGCGGGTTTGGCCGACTTCGACCCCCATTAGGGACGCTTCGACTGCCTTGAGGATGCGGCCGGCCCCGATGGTCAGGGTGATTGGCTTATCTTCTGGAACGTTTTCGATAACTTCTCCCGAAGGAAGGGCTGCGGTGTAACTAACTGAAACAGTATCGAAAAGCTGAACAGAATGCATAAAGATCGACCTCTGGTAAAAGGGGAATTGGTAAAATGACGGTGATTATACACGGAGAGCCGCCACTTGACAAGGGCCTGCTTTCTGCAGACGGAAGACTTGACAAAGTGGCGATGAAGGCATAAATGTGCTATCCCCATAGAAGCCGAAGCAAATCATTAACGTGGAGTCCGTCTTCGGCCGCAACTTGTCGACCTCCGCGCAGCTTGCCGCTCCTGGGCCGCCCGGAACACATCACCATCCGTCAGACGGATCGCCACCATTTCATTGAACAACGACTATGATAGAACTCGCTTTTGCCAAGGATACAAACGGCCTGTTGCCTGCTGTGGTGCAGGATTATCGGACAGGCGAGGTGTTGATGCTTGCGTACATCAATCAACTTGCCTGGGAAAAAACACTGGAAACCGGCAAGGCCCATTATTGGAGTCGCTCGCGCAACAGCCTGTGGCTCAAAGGGGAAACATCGGGGCATGTGCAGCTGATCAAGGAAATCTTGGTCGATTGCGATCAGGACACGGTGCTGTATAAAGTGGAACAGTTGGGCGGAGCAGCCTGCCATACAGGGTATCGCAGCTGCTTTTATCGGAAAGTGACGGGAGACGCCTTGACCGTGCACGAGCAGGAACGGGTTTTTGACCCTACTGCGGTTTATGGCGCAAAATAAAGCAGAAAAAGCTATTTTTAAGGTAACATAATGAATGTATTGAAATTGGGTATTCCCAAAGGCAGTTTGGAAGACGCCACCATCGCCCTGTTCGAGAAATCGGGCTGGCGGATTAAACTTGCTTCGCGCAACTATTTCCCCGAGGTTGACGATCCTGAACTGTCCTGCTCCATTTGCCGGCCGCAGGAAATGTCGCGCTATGTGGAGACAGGCATGCTGGACGCCGGCATTACCGGCAAGGACTGGACCCTGGAGAACGAGTCGGACGTGGAGGTTGTCGCCGATCTGGTGTATTCCAAGGTGAGCAAGAAGCCGACCCGCTGGGTCATCGCGGTTCCCGGCGATTCCAACATCACCCGGGTTGAGCAGCTGGACGGCAAACGCATTGCCACCGAACTGGTCAACGTCACCCGCAAGTTTTTTGAACAACGCGGACTCAAGGTTGACATCTCGTTTTCCTGGGGCGCCACCGAGGCCAAAGCGGTTTCAGGGCTGGCCGACGCCATCGTTGAGGTGACCGAAACCGAATCCACCATTCGCGCCCACGGCCTGCGGGTGATCCACGAGATGATGCAGTCCAACACCCAGCTGATCGCCAGCAAGGAAGCGCTGGCCGATCCCTGGAAACGGGAAAAAATTGAAAACATCGCCATGCTGTTGCAGGGCGCATTGCGGGCCGACCGCATCGTTGGCTTGAAAATGAACGTCTCCCAGGAGCGACTGGATGCGGTGATCGGCATGCTGCCCAGTCTCCATGCCCCAACCGTGGCCCAACTCTATAAGCAAGAGTGGTTTTCGGTGGAAACGGTTATCTCCCAGCACCAGGTGCGCGATCTCGTTCCCAAGCTGAAGAAAAACGGGGCTGAAGGCATTATCGAGTATTCGCTCAACAAAGTTATCTGAGCGGCGGCGCAAGCTGTTGACAAACAACAAGGCGAGAGAGGAGAAAGGTATGGATTTCAGGAAAGTGCAGTTTCTCCTCTCCGCCCACGCCATCCGGCAATTGCCCGATCCGGTATGCCCGGACGTGGCCTTTGCCGGTCGTTCCAATGTCGGTAAATCAAGCCTGATCAATCGACTGGTGGACCGGACCAATATGGTCAAAACCAGTTCCAAACCGGGCAAAACCCAGAGTCTCAACTATTTTTTGGTTGATGAAGCGCTTTACCTGGTCGATTTGCCAGGATACGGTTTTGCCCAGGTTTCCCAAGAGATCCGCAAGAGTTGGAAGGGGTTAATCACCGAGTATGTGGAAAATCGGTCAACCCTTGCCTGTGTGATTGTGATTATTGACCTGCGCCATGAACTCAAAAGCCTTGATCGGGAACTGATCGACTGGCTCCGTTATCTCAACAAACCGTTTCTCCCGGTGTACACCAAGGCGGATAAGCTCAGCCGCAACAACCAGTTTAAACACGCCGCCGCCCTGGATGCCGGACTGACCCTTACCCCAGACGAGCGGATCGTGTTTTCCGCCCGCACCGGCCTGGGGCTGGACAGCCTGCGCAGCCGCGTTGCCGCCTGCGCCGAGGCCGTCACGATTTCCCCGGTTGAACCGCCGCTTACTGATCCGATTTAAGCACCGCCAAAAAGGCGCGTTGCGGAATGTCAACGTTGCCCACGGTTTTCATCCGCTTTTTCCCTTCCTTCTGTTTTTCGAGCAATTTCCGCTTTCTGGATATATCACCGCCGTAACATTTTGCCGTAACATCCTTGCGCAGGGCGGAAATGGTCTCCCGGGCAATGACGTTGCCGCCGATGGCCGCTTGAATGGCAATCTTGAACATCTGGCGGGGGATCTCTTCCTTGAGTCGTTCGCAGGCGTTTAACCCGCGTTCTCGGGCCTTGACCCGATGGGTAAGCTGAGACAGGGCGTCGACCTGTTCGCCGTTGACCAGGATGTCGAGTTTGACCAGATCGCTGGGACGGTAGTCCATCAGTTCGTAATCAAAAGAGCCGTATCCTTGGGTGACTGATTTCAACCGGTCGTAAAAATCGTAGATCACCTCGGCCAGGGGCAGTTCGCAGATGAATTCGATCCGGCCGGGCATGGGATAATGGTATTTGGTGTTTTCGCCGCGCCGTTCCATGCACAGGGTCATGACCACGCCCATGTACCGCTCGGGGATATGAATGGTGGACTTGATAAAGGGTTCCTCAATGCGGACGATGGAACCCGGATCCGGAAAGTACGAGGGGTTGTCGATCTCGACCACGGTTTTGTTCTGTAGGTAGAAAATGTATTTGACTGTGGGCACGGTCAGGATGAGGGAAATGTCGAATTCCCGCTCCAGCCGCTCTTGCACCACTTCCAGGTGCAGCAATCCCAGAAAGCCGCAGCGGAATCCAAAGCCCAGAGCGGCTGAGGAGTCCTTTTGAAAGGTAAGGGCCGCGTCGTTGAGTTTGAGTTTTTCCAGGGCGCTGGCCAAATCCTCGTAATCGTCGGTGGCAATAGGGTAGAGCGAGGAAAACACCACCTGCTGCACCTCCTTGAAGCCAGGCAAGGCGGTAGGGCAGGGGGCATCTTTCAGCGTGATGGTGTCGCCGGGCCGGGTGTCGGAGACGGTTTTGACGCCGGCGATGATGTAGCCGACCTCGCCGGCGGAGAGTTGCCCTCTTGCTTCGCGGCGCAGACGAAAAATGCCCAGTTCCTCCACCCGGTAATCGGCGCCGTTGGACATGAACATGATTTGGTCGCCGGTTTTCACTGTGCCGTTGACAATGCGCACCGAAATGACCGTGCCGCGATAGGGGTCATAATTGGCGTCAAAGATGAGCGCTTCAAGCGGTACGTTTGGATTGCCTGTGGGGGGAGGCAACAGGCGGGTAATGGCGTTGAGCAGTTCCTTGACCCCTTGGCCGGTTTTGGCCGAACACATTTGCACGGTCTCCCCGTCGAGTCCCAAATCTTCCTCGATTTGCGCCGCCACCTTTTCCGGCTCTGCGGCGGGCAGGTCGATTTTGTTGATCACCGGAATGATTTCCAGGTTGTTTTCCATCGCCAGGTAGAGGTTGGCCAATGTCTGCGCCTCAATGCCCTGGGCCGCATCGATGAGCAGGAGGGCGCCCTCGCAGGACGACAGAGCGCGGGACACCTCGTAGCTGAAATCCACATGGCCGGGCGTGTCCACCAGGTTAAGGGTGTAGGTTATGCCGTCGTCGGCCAGAAAGGGCAGACAGATGGTCTGGGATTTGATGGTAATGCCCCGTTCCCGCTCGATGTCCATGCTGTCGAGGAGCTGGTCCTTGAATTCGCGATCAGTGACCATGTCGCAGTGCTGGATCATCCGGTCGGCCAAGGTTGACTTGCCATGGTCAATATGTGCTATTATGCTGAAATTTCTAATTTTATTCATAGGGAACGAAAAAGAGGAATAAAGGGAAAACGGCAACGACAAAGAGGGGCATTCTTAGCATAGATTGGCCGAAAAAAAAACTCTTCAACCCCTTCCTGTCATATTAAAGTGTTTTTTTTCAATTTTTCGGGTAGAATTTTTATATGAGCCCTGCATGTGAGTTATCTCCTTGCAGGGTTATGTTTTCCAACGATATACCAGAGATTAATGAGAGATCAGAGCGAAATCGACAGTGTGGATCAGGATGAACCGCCGCAGCACGCCTTGATGCTGACCAGCAGCGACGAGAATCTGCCGGCGCTGAGTAATCCAGCCCTCCATCGCTATCTCCAGGAAATTAGCCAGTACGAATTGTTGAGCCGCGAGGAAACTGAGGAGTTGGCAGTGCGGTTTCAGGAAACCGGCGACCCGGACGCCGCCTATCGCCTGGTTTCGTCCAACCTACGTTTGGTGGTCAAGGTGGCGATGGATTTCCAGAAATACTGGATGCAGAATTTCATGGATTTGATCCAGGAAGGCAATGTCGGCCTAGTTCAGGCAACCAAGAAATTTGACCCCTATCGGGGGGTGAAGTTCTCCTACTACGCAGCATACTGGATCCGCGCCTACATCCTCAAATTCATCATGGACAACTGGCGGCTGGTTAAAATCGGCACCACCCAGGCCCAGCGCAAACTGTTTTTTAGTTTGAACAAGGAAAAGAAACTCCTTGAGTCGCAGGGGTTCAAACCGGAAGTCAAATTGCTTGCGGAGCGTCTTAACGTCAAGGAAAGCGAAGTCATTGAGATGAGCCAGCGCATGGACAACTGGGACGTCTCTCTCGAGGCTCCGGTCCGCAGCGACTCCGAGGACGAGCAGAAAAATTTCCTTCCCCATGATGGTCCGGGGATCGAAGAAATGGTCGCCAGCCAGGAAATGCGCGAGCGGTTGGCCACAATCCTCGCGGAACTCAGCACCCGCCTCAACGAGAAGGAGCAGGTCATCCTCAACACCCGCCTGCTCAGCGATGAACCCAAAACTCTGCAAACCATTGCCGATGAATTCAACATTTCCCGGGAACGAGTTCGGCAGATTGAAGCCAATTTACTAAAAAAATTACGAAAACAGTTCGAAAAAGAAATGCCTGACATCCAGGATTTTCTCAGCGGCGACGGCGTAATCCTTGCCGCTGGACCGACAGATCAGTTCTCCTGACCGCCTCGCTCTTTTCAACGTCACTCCCTACTCTTCTATTCTGAATTGCCCCAATGAACGTACCCTTGCTTGATTTAAAACCGCAGTTAGCCCCGTTACGCCCACAGATCATCGAAGCGGTTACCCGCGTCATCGACTCCACCGGATACATCCTGGGACGTGAAGTCACTGACCTCGAAGAAAAAATTGCCCGTTACTGCGGCGCCGCCTTTGGCGTTGGCGTGTCTTCGGGAACAGACGCCCTGTTGGCGTCATTGATGTCGTTGAATGTCGGCGCTGGCGATCTCGTGCTGACCACGCCTTACACCTTTTTCGCCACCATGGGCACGGTGCTTCGGGTTGGCGCCCAGCCGGTGTTTGTTGACGTTGAGCCCGAGAGCCTGAACATGGATCCGCAGCATGCGGCCGAGGTCCTGGAAGCCGACCGCAAGGCCGGCGGCCGGATTAAAGCCATGATTCCAGTGCATCTCTATGGACAATGCGCCGACATGCAGCGCATCATGGCCCTTTCGGCAGAGTATGGCGTGCCGGTGATTGAAGACGCCGCCCAGGCCATTGGCGCCGAATTTCCATACGAGGAAGACGGCACTGTTACTTGGCGGCGCGCCGGCAGCATGGGCCTTTGCGGCTGTTTTTCCTTTTTCCCCAGCAAAAACCTAGGCGGTATCGGCGACGGCGGCATGGTCACCACCTCGGACAAAGGGTTTGCCGACATTCTCAAATCCAACCGCAATCATGGCGCGGAACCCAAATATTATCACTCGCGGGTAGGCGGCAATTTTCGTCTGGATCCCATCCAGGCTGTCGTCTTGGCCATCAAGCTTGAGCACTTGGAAAATTGGCATGCTGGACGTCGGCAAAATGCAGCCCATTATCGGCAACTGTTTCAGGACGCCGGATTGACAGGTTCCCCGGTCACGCTGCCTTCGGCAATTTATGTGAACATCACAGGGGCCGAGCAGCACAATCATCACATCTACAACCAGTTTGTCATCCATGTGCCCCAGCGCGACGCTTTACGGCAGTTCCTGCAGGAGCAATCCATCGGTTGTGAAATTTATTATCCTCTTTGCCTTCACCAGCAGGAATGTCTGCAATCCGGGGCGTACAAATCGCAGGCGTTTCCGGTAGCGGAGCAAGCCGCCGCCAATTCGCTGGCCTTGCCCATCTATCCGGAACTGACCTATGAGCAGCTGGCCTATGTGGTTGAGACGATAAAACGATTTTATCATGCAGGCTGAGTGCAGCACGTACGAACGCCGTTTCCGTCTGTAGCTGCGAATCTTGCAATGGAAACATTGTCGTAAATTTGACCACGCATGATGCAACAACGAAAGCGTTGAGCCCGGCTCAACGCTTTCTCCTTATTACAGTGTGCTAATAAAAAGCAAAAAACATCAGGAGGAGTGAACATGGTTGTACGTATCCCGATGTCCTTGGCAGGCAATCGGAAACTTCGTGAAGAGCTGGAACGGCTTGAGCGGGTAGAACGGCCCGATATTGTCAAGGCGATCGAGGTGGCGCGGGCGCACGGCGATTTGAGTGAAAACGCCGAATATCACGCCGCGAAAGAACGGCAGAGCCTCGTCGAGGGAAGGATTCTGGAATTGAAAGACAAGCTCGGGCGGGCGGAAATCATCGACTGTTCGAAGGTCTCCACCCGACGCGCGGTCTTTGGCACTGTCGTCACCCTGATGGATCTGACAACCGAAGTGGAGGTTACGTATCAACTGCTCGGGCCGGAAGAGTCTGACGTAAAAAAAGGCTCGATTTCCGTTCTCGCGCCTTTGGGCAGGGCTTTGCTTGGCAAAGAAATCGGCGACGAGGTCGTCACCAAGACGCCTGGCGGGATGCGGGAATTCGAGGTCATTGACATCGCGGCTCCTACCACAAAATGAATGCGCGGTCCCGCCGCCGTGTATGCGCCCTATTCAACATTGCGCCAAGCGAATTTTTTTTTGCAGGCGGCAGAATCCGAACAGGGATTTCCTGTTCGGAAAAAACCGGGGAGGCGGATGTTCAGGCCGAAGGCGTAAGCAATCCGGCCTGGAAGAGGGAGATGATTTGCAGACGTACTTCTTCGGTGGTGTACGGGCAATCGTTGCCAATATGCCAACACCTTGAAATTTCATCCAAAGCGCCAAAAATAATTTGTTTGGCGATGTCCGCTTTAATTTCTTTTTGAAAAACCCCCGCCTCTTGTCCCTGCTCAATAATCGCGGCAATGATTGCAAGGTATTCGTTGAAGGTGTTCTTTCGGTACTCGCGAATGAGCTTGCTGGTTTGCCGTAATTCTATGTGGATAACTTCGGCAAGGTACCGATTTTTCTTCATCTCTTCCAGGTGATTGGTGATAAAGATCTCCAATTTAACCTTGGGATTTTCCTCTTTCTCCAACAGAAGGTTGACCTGATCAATCAGTTTACCGATTTCCTGCTCGAAAACGGAAAGAAGAATGTCGAATTTATTATTAAAATAGAGATAGATGGTGCCATCCGCCACCTTGGCTTCCTTGGCAATGTCGGAAATCCGGGCATTGAAGAAGCCCTTTTTGGCAAAAACTTTGGTGGCAGCACGTATTATCTTACGATGCTTGTCTGGTGATTTCATTTAATATGGTTTAACAGGCAATTGCCGTGAAAAATGAATGAGTCCTCATTCCGAATCGTACCAGCTTTTTGGGAGGGATGTCAAGAAAAATGCCGGTTTCCCGGCAGATTGCAAAGAAAGAGGGACAATGTATTTATGATTTTGCTGGACGAGACTGAAGATTATTTATTAGAAAGAGCGGGTTAAATCGATTGGGCGGAAATTCATTTTTTCTGGGGTGGAGGTTGGTTCTATGAAAGTTTTGGTAATTGGAAGCGGCGGCCGTGAACATGCGCTTGTCTGGAAACTCTCGCAATCAAAAGCGGTTACGGCTCTTTTCTGTGCTCCAGGCAACGCGGGAATCCAGGCAATGGCAGAGTGTGTGGACATTGCCGCCGGCGATATTGCCGGTCTGCTCGCCTTCGCGCTCAAGGAAAAAATTGATCTGACCATTGTTGGCCCTGAAGATCCCTTGACCAATGGCATTGTCGATCTGTTTCAGCAAAACGGTCTGCGGATTTTCGGTCCGGACAGTAAGGGGGCGGTGCTTGAAGGCAGCAAGGTTTTTACCAAAGATTTTCTGGAGAAATATCGGATCCCTAGCGCTCGATACGGCGCTTTCGGCAAACGGGGAGCCGCTAAGAAATTTATCAAGACCGTCGGATTGCCCTGTGTGATCAAAGCGGACGGACTGGCCGCCGGCAAGGGCGTCATTATCGCCCAAACCATTGTCGAAGCCGAGCAGGCCATTGATTTGATAATGAAAGACAAGGCCTTTGGCGCCGCCGGCAATCAGGTGGTGGTTGAAGAATTTCTCAAAGGCGAAGAGGCGTCTTTTATTGCCTTCACCGATGGACAGACCGTTTTACCCCTCCCTTCGTCGCAGGATCACAAAGCGATTTTCGACGGCGACCAAGGTCCCAACACCGGCGGCATGGGCGCCTATTCCCCGGCGCCGGTCATGACCGACGCCTTGACTCAACGGGTGATGGACGAGGTGATGCTGCCGACAGTGCGCGGCATGGCGGCGGAAGGGCGGCCCTACAAAGGCATGCTGTATGCCGGATTGATGATCGACGGCGACCGCATTAACGTGCTGGAATTCAATTGCCGCTTCGGCGATCCGGAATGCCAACCGTTGCTGCTGCGCCTGAAAAGCGATCTGGTCGAAGTTCTCAACGCCTGCATCGACGGGACCTTGGATCGGGTTACCCTGGAGGTGGATCCTCGGCCCACGGTCTGTGTCGTCCTGGCCTCCGAAGGTTATCCCGGCAAATACACGGTTGGCAAGGCGATAACCGGGCTGCCCCAGGCCGCCAAGATTGAAGGCGTGGAAGTTTTTCATGCCGGAACGACACGCAAGGGGCGGCAAATTGTGACCAACGGCGGGCGCGTTCTCGGTGTGACCGCCATAGGCGAGACCATCAAGGAGGCCATTGACCGCGCCTACCAAGCGGTCGACGTCATTCAATGGCCGGGGTGCTACTGCCGTCGCGACATCGGCCATCGGGCGCTGGCCCGTCTGAGTACACCAACGAAACCGTTGGTGGGCATTGTTATGGGCAGCGACTCAGACCTGCCGGTCATGCGGGCCGCCGCCGATTTTCTTGCCTCGGTCGGCGTTGGTTTTGAGTTGACCATCTCCTCGGCCCATCGCACGCCGGAACAAGCGGCAAACTACGCCAAGACTGCTCGTGACCGCGGCCTGCACATCATCATTGCCGGTGCGGGCATGGCGGCCCATTTGGCCGGCGTGCTGGCGGCTCACACCACCTTGCCGGTGATTGGCGTGCCCCTTGACGCCTCCTCGCTTAATGGTCTTGACGCCTTGTTGTCTACGGTGCAGATGCCTCCAGGCATTCCGGTCGCAACCATGGGCATCGGCAAGGCTGGCGCGAAAAACGCGGCAGTGCTGGCGGTTCGCATCCTGGCGCTCCAGGATGCGGCATTGCACAAGGCGCTCGAACAGCACGCGAAGAACATGGCGGCCCAGGTGGCGGCAAAGAATCAAGCCTTGACAATGTGAACCCGCCTGTTCCCGTCACTACGGAGACCCTGCACCACGCGGCTGCGCTCTTGAGGGGCGGCCGCGTGGTGGCCTTTCCGACGGAAACCTACTATGGTTTGGCGGTCGACCCTTGTAACGCCCAAGCGCTGGAACGGCTGTTTGAGATCAAGAGACGATCACGGGAACTGCCGATTTTGGTGCTGGTCTCGGGGCGCGAGCAACTACAGCAGACGACTGCTGATGTTTCAGCGGTATATGAGCGGTTAATGCAGTGTTTTTGGCCTGGCCCGCTGACCCTAGTCTGCACGGCCCGTCCTTGCCTTCCGCAACAGCTGACCGGCAACACAGGAACCGTCGGCGTTCGCCATTCGCCGCATCCAACCGCGAACCAGTTGCTCGCCGCCTTTGGCGGCCCGATTACCGCCACAAGCGCCAATCTTTCAGGTCATCCGCCGGCGGTCACTGCCGACGAGGTGGCGCGCATCTTTGCCGGCGCGGTGGACCTCATCCTTGACGGCGGCCAAACACCGGGAGGCAGTGGTTCGACCCTGGTGCGGCTGCACGGGGCCTCTCTTTCCTGTCTGCGCGAAGGAAAGATAGCCTTTTCTGCGGTGCAGGCCTGCGTTGATTCTTTAAACTCGTAAACAAGATGCCGGAGGCATGTATGGCTGATTTGCAGTGGAATAAAGCATTTGCATTGGAACAAACTGCGGGTGATGAAGAACTGCTGGAGGAATTGCTGACGTTGTTTCAGGATTCTTCAACCTCGGACTTGGAGCTGCTGCGCCAAGCTGTGGCCGCAGGCGATGCCGCTGGAGTCGTGCGCGCGGCGCACAGTTTGAAAGGCGCTGCCGCAAGTTTGGGCATTGAAGGCGTCCGTCAAGTGGCGGCGGAGATGGAGGCTGACGCTCGTCAGAATTCGATCACGATTGCCCAGGAAAAACTGTTGATCATGGCTGATCTGCTCGGTCAGTTGAAAGATATGTAACATTGCGGCTACGGCGCGAAACATTGGGGGCCGGCCCGGCTGGGAACCAGCCCCCAATGTTGCTCTCAAACACGCTGCTCACTCAGGCAAACGGCAAGCGTGTTTCACTGTTTGATAATCTCGCAATCACATTCCGCATCTTTGATGTTCAGCAAAAGAAATTTAACATCAAAGCCGTGTTTGACCAACTCGTTGTAGGCCATATCGGCCCGTGCGCCGGTGGAGCAATGCACGTAGATTTTTTTGTTTTTAGGCAGCTCGTTCATCCGCGCGGAGATTTCATCCAACGGGATGTTGATGGTGTTTTTGAAAATACCCAACTCGGCCACTTCTTCCTTGGTGCGGGCGTCAACGATGACGGCGTTTTTATCCTCTCCCGCCGCGGCTTTGCGGAAATCCGCCACTGACACCTCGCCCTTGCCCAGTTTCCTCACCCATTTGATCTCGGTGTTGAAGATCGGTCCCTTTTCGATTGCACCGCCGGCCTTGACCCAGCCGTCGTATCCGCCCTCGACCAACGAAACAAAGTTGAACTCTTCGTTGCGCACCGCCACCACGGCGTCCAGAACTTCCTTGTCGCCGTACAGGACAATGGGGGCGTTGCGGGGCACGTCGTCAAGCTCATCCTTCAGCGTCTCGTAGGGCACGCTGTAGGTGCCTTTTATCCTTCCAGCGATGGCCTTTTCGCTTGGCCGGATGTCAATGAGCACAACATTGCCGTTTTTGATAAACTCGGCGGTGGAATAGGTGGGGAGATTAGCTTTGGACCAAACCGGTTCGCCTTCATTGTAGACGTGAACATTCGTGTAGCCGAGTTTTTGAGCGATGGCGGCCGAGGACGGCGACAAGGGGCAGGTTATGCCGCCGCAATAAAAGACCAGCATGAGGTTCTTGTCTTTAGGCAGCACAGCGGCCTGTTTTTTTTCCAGCATGGGCAGGGGAATGGAATGGGCGCCCGGCAGATGCGCCTGGTCGTATCGGGCCGGCGGACGGGAGTCGACCAAAAACATCGGGGTGTTTGCATTGATCAACTTTTGCAGCTCAGCCGTTTTAATTTCTGTAACGCCGGGAGGCAATTTGGCCAATTTCAACTGCACGTCGGTTGCGAAGGCTTCCACGCCGCGCATTTCATAGGTAATTTTAACCGGTCGCCCTTTGGCGGCCTGGTTGACGCCTTTGGTTTTGTCGTCAAACTTGACCATCATCACCTTAGCCTGGTCACCCTTGCCAACGGTGATGGAAAGCGTTTTGGCCCGTTCCGAGACGCCGGCCACTTCGCCTTCATAGACTAGCTGTTCAGACTTCTGCGTCTCCTGCTGGACGACAGGCTCCTTGGCGACTTCGGCGTCTTTGGGTCCTGCACAGCCGCCGGCCAACAGGCCAAGCATCAGGCAAAGCGGGAGCAGCGGCAATTTTTTCTTGTTCACGGCAGTCCTCCTTGGTGAATTACGGGCGGCTGGGCCTCCCAGGTGTGCGCATGATCTGCGCTTGCGTCAAGGCCAGTATACCGAAGCGACAAGGCAAGAGCAAACAGGAAGAAAGATTCTCATTCAAAAGACAGGGACAAGCGAAAAAGGCGATCATGACAACATCCTCAGGCTTAAAAGAAATTGCCGTGCAGATTGCCGGCGATGAAGTGGATTTGCTCCTGGCGAGGCAGATCGGCGAGTTGATCGCCCGGCGGGGCAACGAGGAAACAACGCTGGTGGCGTGGAACGACAGCCTGCGCAACGTGCATTCGCCTCAATGTCTGCACTGCGAGATCAAAGGGGAGCCGGGATGGGAAATATACGGGCGCAACCATGGCGGCCGGCTACGGATTGCGGTGAACAACGAGGCGATTGTGCTGATTTTCAGCTAAGCAAAAGGCTCAGGGAAACGTCGGTCAATCAGCCCTCGTTGTCCAGGGAACATGCCAGTTTTTCGCTCGGCTTTTCGCCCCTAGGCGGGATGCGGCCAAACAGGGCCGTGAGATCGGCCAACCACTCGGCCACACCCGCGTTGACAAAACGCTCGGCGCACCGCCATTGCCAGTTGTTGGCGACAGTTCCCGGCGTGTTCATGCGGCAGTCGTTGCCAAAGCCGAGGACGTCCTGCATGGGTAAAATGGCCAGATTCGCGGCCGAGGACAAGGCAAGATGGATCATGTCCTGGTGAAACACGCCGGCCTCGTCGTCCTGACGATTGGCAAAGCGTTTGGCGCGTCGTTTGGCCGCCGGATCAACCTCGGGACTGAGGTACCAGCCCACTGCGGTGTCGTTGTCGTGGGTTCCGGTATACACAACGCTGTCTTTCTCTATATTGTACGGGAGATAACTGTTTGTTGAATCGCCGTCAAAGGCAAACAGCAATATGTTCATGCCCGGATAACCGAGGTTGCGGCGGAGTTCGTCAACCTCGGGCGTAATGATGCCGAGATCCTCGGCGATAATGCTCATGCCGCCCAGGCGCTGTTCCATCTCCGCAAAAAACGATTGTCCTGGGCCGGGCCGCCATTGACCGTTAATTGCGGTTGCCTCGTTCGCCGGAACAGCCCAGTAAGATGCAAAGCCGCGAAAGTGATCGAGCCGCAAGGTGTCGACCAGCGAAAAATTGAGTCGCAACCGTTGCTCCCACCAATCCCATAATTGGTTGCGCACGCACGGATCGGTCGCGTCCCAGCGATACAGCGGATTGCCCCAGCGCTGACCGGTAACGCTGAAATAATCAGGCGGAACGCCGGCCACGTGGGTGGGCTGGCTACCTGCCGGGTCCAATTGAAAAATTGCTTGGTTGATCCAGGCGTCGGCGCTGTCGAGAGCGATATAGATCGGCAGATCGCCGATCATTCGGACGCCGTGATCGCTTGCGTAGGCGCGCAGGCGTCGCCATTGACTGAAAAACACAAATTGCTCGAAGACGCG
>NZ_JAVBXR010000123.1 GCF_030824455.1 Desulfobulbus sp. | reverse complement strand
CGTCAATCAGCTGGCGGATGAAGAAGGGCTGGATCTGCTCGGCGCCGGCGACATGGGCATCGGCAACACCACGCCTTCGTCGGCGATCATCGCCGCCTTCTCGGGGCTGCCGGTGCGCAGCGTCACCGGCCGGGGCACCGGCATCGACGACGCCATGCTGGCCAACAAAATCCGGGTGATCGAACAGGCTCTGGCGCTGCATCGCCCTGATCCCGCCGACGCCCTGGACGTGCTGGCCAAGGTCGGCGGCTTTGAAATCGGCGGTTTGGCCGGGCTGGTGATCGGCGCGGCCGCGCGCTCCATTCCGGTGCTCTGCGACGGGTTGATCTCCACCGCCGGCGCCTTGATCGCCTGCGAACTGGCCCCGGCGGCCAAGGCCTATCTTTTTGCCAGCCACAACTCGGTGGAAATCGGCCACCGCTGCATGCTCGAGCGGATGGGCCTCACGCCGCTGCTGAATCTCGATTTCCGCCTGGGCGAGGGCACCGGCGCGGCGGTGGCCATGCACCTGCTCGACGCCGCCACCCGGGTGCTGGCGGACATCAAGACCTTTGCCGAAGTGGGCATTCGCAACGCCCAGGAGGGATGATGCCCGACTCGGAGCCTGGCTCCGAGTTTCTCCGCTTCTCCGACCTGCTGACCGGCTACCGGATCTCGGCGGTGCTGATGACCGCGCATCGGTCGGGCTTGTTTGCCTGTATGGCGGAGCGGCCCGCCTCAAGCGCGGAGCTTTGCGCCCGACTTGGCTGGGATTCTGCCTACGGCCAACGCCTTCTCGACTGTTTGTGCGCCCTGGGACTGCTCGCCAAAAAGGGAAACCGCTACGACTTCAGCCGCTGCGCCCAACCCTATCTCCACAGCAGTTCACCCTGTCGCCAGCAACAGACCCTGGACTTCGAGCAACAGTTAATCGATTCCTGGAGTCAGCTGGAGACTACCTTGCAGGGGGGAAAACGGATTTTTGCGGCAGACGGTCTGCCTCCGGAAGAGCTGCACCGGGCTCGGCAGCGGTATCTTGGGGCCATGGATGAGGCGGCTGGGGTACGCGCCGGGGAGTTGTGGCAATGCTGCCCCAACCTGGCGGCCAGCGGCGTGATGCTTGATATCGGCGCAGGATCAGGCGCCTACCTGCGGGAATTTTTACAGCGCAGCCCGGGATGGTCCGCTCATTTTTGCGATTTGCCGGACATCGTCGCCGCCGAAGATCTCCACCCGCAACTGCATCCGCTGCGCGCGCGGATCAGCTGGTGCGGCTGCAATCTGCTGGACGACGGCCCCTCGGATTTTGACCGCATTGCCGAACAGAGCTGCGACATTGTCCTGCTGTCCAACGTCCTGCACTGTCAGAGCGCAGAGGAAAGTCTGCGGGCGCTGCGCAAGGCGGCGGCCAAAACCTCGGCCAACGGCGTCCTGCTTGTTCACGATTTCTTTGCCGACGCCGACTGGCGCGGCGCGCTCTACGACCTGCACATGATGCTCAACACCTACAACGGCACCGCCCCTCGCCAAAGCGAGATCGTTGCCGCCGCCTGCCGCTTCGGCTTGCCCCACCACAGCACGCGGCACTTGCCGTCGGGTTCGACCCTGTTGGCCTTTGCCCGCGCCGAAGAAGCCCTGCGGGCCTTTGACCCGCAGATCAGCCGAAACGGCCGGTGATGTAGTCTTCGGTCAGTTGGTGGCGAGGGTTGGTGAAGATGCGGTCGGTGGGGCCGACCTCAACCAGATCGCCAAGATGAAAGTAGGCGGTGCGCTGGGAAACCCGGGCCGCCTGCTGCATGTTGTGGGTGACGATGACGATGGTGTAGTGCTCTTTCAGTTCGGTGATCAGATCCTCGACCGTGGCGGTGGCGATGGGGTCAAGCGCTGAACAGGGCTCGTCCATAAGAATCACCTCCGGCCGCACCGCAATGGCCCGGGCAATGCACAGCCGCTGCTGCTGACCGCCGGAAAGGCCGGTGCCGGGCTGATCGAGCCGGTCGCTGACCTCGTTCCACAGACCCGCTTTTTTCAGTGAATCCTCCACCACGTCGTTCAGTTCGGTTTTGTTGTTGACCAAACCGTGGATTTTGGGCCCATAGGCGACGTTGTCGAAGATGGACTTGGGAAAGGGGTTGGGCTTCTGAAAGACCATGCCCACCTGGGCCCGCAACGGCACCACGTCGACCTTTTTGTCGTAGATGTTGAGCGCGTCGAGCAGGATTTCGCCGGTCACCCGGCAACTGGCCACGGTGTCGTTCATCCGATTGAGACAGCGAAGAAAGGTCGACTTGCCGCAGCCCGACGGCCCGATCATCGCCAAAACCTCGTTTTTGCCCACGTCGATGCTGACGTTGTTGATGGCGTGTTTGTCGCCGTAAAAAACGTTGACCTCGCGGCAGATCATGCGCGGCTCTTCAACAAAGGGCACGCCCACGGTTGTCCGCTGATCGCGGTCCACCTTGCGCGCCTTGGTCGCCACCGCAGCCTCTGCTTCATCCTTGCCCATTATCACGTCACGCATGTCTAAAATCGTGTCCATAGCTGGCGCCATCGTTGTACTCCGTTCGCCTGAACGCGGCCTTGCACGTTCATGCGACATAGTTTCTTCCATTATTCCACCCTCACGCCCCAAAGATCGGCAAGAGCGGGCGGCATGCACGCCGCCCGCTCTTTGGCGCATCTCAACCGCGCTCAACCGTGTTCGCCCGACGGCCGCAAATCGACCAATCCTTCGGGGCGTTCAGGCACGTCGCGCACGGTCCGCGTCGCTTAGAACTTGTTGTTGACGATCACGTTCAGGGCCTTAGCGTCGGCGGCAATGGTTTTCCGCTCATTCTTCGGCGAAGGAATCAGACCCTTCTCGGCCAGGTAGCCTTCCTCGCTCCAAGCCCGCTCGCTGGTGAACTCGGCCAGGTACTCGGCGATGCCCGGAATCACGCCGACATGCGCTTTTTTCACATAGATGAAAAGCGGACGAGAAACAGGGTATTTGCCGTCGGCGATGGTCTCAAAGGTGGGAGCCTGACCGTCGATGCTCGACGCCTGGATTTTGTCGGCGTTCTGATCCAGGAAGCTGAAGCCGAAGATGCCCAGGCTGTTGGGGTTGGCCTCAAGCTTCTGCACGATCAGGTTGTCGTTCTCGCCGGCCTCAATGAAGGCACCGTCTTCGCGCACGGTCTGGCAAACAGCCTTAAACTGTTTTTCATCCTTTGATTTCAAGGCCTTGATCGACTCAAAAGCGGTGCAGCCGTGATCCATGACCATTTCCACAAAGGCGTCGCGGGTGCCGGAGGTAGGCGGCGGGCCGAGCACCTCGATCTTGGCGGCAGGCAATTTGTCGTTGACTTCCTTCCAGGTTTTGTACGGGTTGGCGACCAACTTGTCGCCGCCTTCAGGGCTCGGCACTTCCTTGGCCAGGGCCATGAACAGATCCTTGCGGCTCAATTTGAACTGCTCGGATTTTTTGCTGTTGGCCAGGACAATGCCGTCATAGCCGACTTTGACTTCAACGATCTCGGTCACGCCGTTCTTGGCGCAGGTTTCAATCTCCGCCTTCTTGATCTGGCGGGAGGCGTTGGCGATGTCCGGGGTGTCGACGCCGCTGCCCGAGCAGAACAGCTTGATGCCGCCGCCGGTGCCGGTGGATTCGATCTTCGGAGTTTTGAATTTGGTGGCCTTGCCGAACTGCTCGGCTACGGCGGTGGAAAAGGGGTAGACCGTGGAAGAGCCGACAACGGAAATGTAATCGCGGCCGTCTGCGGCCATTGAAGTGGCGGCGGCTCCGATCAGCATGGTGGCGGTGGCCAGGGAAAGAGCGAATTTCTGCATGGGTGAATCTCCTTTGTAAGAATGAGGTAAAAGGTCAACGAAAGAAAAAATAGCGTGTCATTGTTGGTGTTGTGTTAGCGAATCGTTCTGGTTGCGTTACCAGCGACGCTCAAATTTGTTGCGCAGGAAGACCGCGGCAGCGTTCATGGCCAGCAGTAGGAGGAGCAGGATCATGATCGCCGCCGAGGTCCGTTCGACAAAGGCCCGTTCCGGGGAATCGGCCCAAAGAAAGATTTGCACCGGCAGCACCGTGGCCGGATCGCTGAAGCTGTTGGGCACGTCGACAATAAAGGCCACCATGCCGATCATCAACAGCGGCGCAGTCTCGCCCAGGGCTCTTGCCATGCCAATGATGGCACCGGTCATCATCCCCGGCATGGCCAGGGGCAGGATGTGATGGCTGATGGTCTGCATCTTCGAGGCCCCGACGCCCAAGGCCGCCTCGCGGATCGACGGCGGCACCGATTTCAGGGAAGCCCGGCTGGCGATGATGATGGTCGGCAGGGTCATCAGGGTCAGCACCAGGCCGCCGACCAGGGAGGCCGAACGCGGCAGGTTCATGAAGTTGAGGAACACCGCCAGGCCCAGCAAGCCAAAGACAATCGACGGAATGGCGGCCAGATTGTTGATGTTGACCTCGATCAGATCGGTCCAGCGGTTCTTGGGCGCGAACTCCTCCAGATACACGGCGGCGGCCACGCCGACGGGAAAACTGAGCAGCAGGGTAATCGCCAAGGTGAACATCGAGCCGGCCGCCGCGCCGCGGATGCCCGCCAGTTCGGGTTCGCGCGAGTCGCCGGCCTGGAAAAAGGCGGTGTTGAATTTCAGCTTCAAACGATCGGCGGCGACCAACTGATCGATCCAGGACGCCTGTTTGTCGCTGACCCGCCGTTCGGCTTCAGGGACGTCGCGGGGGATGTGCCCCTTGACGAACATGTCGACCTCGTCGTCGGCCGGGACCCAGATCGGTCTGGTGGAACCGATCAGTTCCGGCTTGCTCGTCACCAGGTCCTGGAGCCGGTACGCGGCGCCGGTGCTGATCAGCTTGCCGATAATGCGCTTGTCCTGCCGGCTTTCGACCTGCGAGAAAAGCGCCAGAGCGGCGTCCCGCACCAGGGCGGCGTAATTGGCGGTGGCCAGGTTGTGGACGTCGAGCACGGCCGGGTCGAGATACACGTCGAGCAGAACTTCGGTTTGGCGGAAGGCGGTGTAGCCCTTGGCGGTGATCGAGGCCAGGAGCAGCGCCAGAAAGAGCAGGCTGGCGACGATGGCGGAGATGCCAAACAACCGGAACCGTCGTTCCTTGCGGTAGCGGGCGGCCAGGCCGACGCTGACCCGGTCCATGGTGGAGATTTGGTGATTTTCGCTCATTGGGGCTTTCCTTGACAGCGTGATGGACGCCGGCGGTTATTCGTATTCTTCACGGTATTTGCGCACCACATAGAGGGCGACGACGTTGAGCGCCAGGGTGACGACAAACAGCAGCATGCCCAGGGCAAAGGCGGCCAGGGTCTTGGGGCTGTCGAACTCCTGATCGCCGACCAGCAGGGTGACGATCTGCACGGTCACAGTGGTCACCGCCTGCAGGGGATTGACGGTCAGGTTGGCGGCCAGGCCGGCGGCCATGACCACGATCATGGTTTCGCCGATGGCCCGCGACACCGCCAGCAGGATCGAGCCGACAATGCCCGGCAGGGCGGCGGGCAGGATCACCAGCTTGATGGTCTCGCTCTTGGTGGCGCCCAGACCGTAGGAGCCGTCGCGCATGGCCTGGGGCACGGCGTTGATCACGTCGTCGGAGAGCGAGCTGACAAAGGGAATGATCATGATGCCCATGACTAGGCCTGCGGCCAGGGCGCTTTCCGAAGAAACCGAAAGGCCGGTCATCACCCCCAGGTCGCGGATGAACGGGGCCACCACCAGGGCGGCGAAAAAACCATAGACCACGGTGGGCACGCCGGCTAAGATCTCCAGTAGGGGCTTGACGGTGGCGCGGAATTTCGGGCCGGCGTATTCGGAGAGATAAATGGCCGACATCAGGCCAAAAGGCACGGCAATGGCCATGGCAATGCCGGAGATGAGAAAGGTGCCCATCAGCACTGGGACCGCCCCGAAACTGCCGGAGCTGCCGGCCTGATCGGCCCGGATGGCCATCTGCGGGCTCCATTTGAGGCCGAAGAGGAAATCAAAAAACGGAATCTGCTGAAAAAAACGGATCGACTCAAACAGCACCGACAAGACGATGCCGATGGTGATGAACACCGCAAAGGTGGAGCAGAGGGTGAGGATCACCTCAATCACCAGTTCCACCTGATTGCGGGCCCGCAGGCTGGGCTTGATCCGCGCATGGACAAGATAGGCGCCTACCGCGGCCGTAACCAGCGCCACCACCGCCAGGGCCATGTGGCTGATGCGGAGCATGCCGGAGTAGCGGTCGGCGGCGGCCTGCAACAGGGGATCAATCTGACTGTCGACCACGCTGCCGGTCACCAGATTGCGCATGTCGTTGACCAGCAGATTCACCTGATCCGGGGTGAGCGCGCCCTTGGCGGCGGCAACGCCGTCCATGGCCATCCGGGTGAGCAGGGAATCGGCGGCCAACTGCCAGACCACCACAATGGTCAGCGCCGGCAGGGCGCACCACAGGGCGGCGAGCATGCCGTAATAGCCGGGCCGGGAGTGCATTTTCACACTGGAGGCCTGGGTGGACAGGGCAAAGGCCCGTCGTTTTCCCTGCCAGAAGGCCAGGGTCGACAGGGCGAGAACAAGGGAAACAAGCAACAAGGGCGGCATGAACACTCCACAAATTGGCGGCGAGACCATCTCGCCTGCACATGTGGGTACGTTACCGGCGCTCTGTTAAGGGCGGGTTCGACGTTTGTTAGGGTTTGATGAGGATTATTGCGCCCTTGGTTTTGTTATGGTTAAGAACAGGTCAGGAGCCGGTTGCATGCGGCGACCGTAAAATTGCACCTATAAGGAGAGCACATGGGAAAATGCATTGGCGTGCTGACGGCGGGCGGCGACAGCCCCGGCTTGAACGCGGCCATCCGGGCCATCGGCAAGAGCGCCCTGAACGCCTACAACATGCAGGCGATTGGCTTTCGCGACGGCTTTCGCGGCCTGATGGAAAACCGCACCGTGCACCTGGAGGGCGAGATTCTCTCCGGCATCCTTACCCTGGGCGGCACCATCCTCGGCACCAGCCGCGACAAACCTCACAAGATGCCGGTGGGCTCCAAGGTCCAGGACATGACCGAAGTGATGCTCGACAACTACCATCGCCACAACCTGGAGGCCCTGATCTGCATCGGCGGCGGCGGCACCCAGAAAAACGCCTATCGCTTGGCCCAGGCCGGGATGAACGTGCTCACCCTACCCAAGACCATCGACAACGACGTGGCCATGACCGACATCACCTTCGGCTTCGACACCGCCCTGTCCATTGCCACCGACGCCATCGACCGCCTCCATTCCACCGCCCACAGCCACCACCGGATCATCGTGGTCGAGATCATGGGCCATAACACCGGCTGGCTGGGACTGGGCGCAGGCGTGGCCAGCGGCGCCGACGTCATCCTCATTCCGGAGATTCCCTACGACGTCAATCAGGTGGCCGAAGCCATCCGCAGACGCCGCCACCGGGGCAAAAATTTCAGTATTGTCGCGGTTTCGGAAGGGGCGCTGTCGCAGGAGGACGCCAAGGAACTGGCGCAATTGAAAGAGAAAAAACTGGCGACCAAGGACGAGAAAAAGCAGAAGAAAGTCATCGCCGCCCTGGAGGCCTTCCAGACCAACCACACCACCAACACCCTGCGGTTGTCGGGTCAACTGGAGGCCCTGACCGGGCTGGAAAGCCGGGTCACCATCCTGGGCCATCTGCAACGCGGCGGCACGCCCACCGCCACCGACCGCATCCTCGCCACCCGCTTGGGCGCCGCCTGCGTCGCGGCCATTGAAGAACGGCGCTTTGGCTGCATGGTGGCGGTCAAGGGCGAGTCCACCGAGTTGGTGGACCTCGCCGACGTGGTCGGCAAACGCAAGGTGGTGCCGCTCGATCATCCCTGGATTCGCGCCGCCCTGGAAACCGGCGCCTGCCTGGGCAACAACCTGGCGGTTTAGGTTGCGGTGGATTTGTTGAAATTGTTTATTCCGCAGTCGCCATCCGGCAACAGAAGGTTGAAAGTGGAAACGATGAAGGATTAAATTTGCGACAGCGACAGCTAAAGGCGCGGAGATTTCCGGGCTGATCACCTATCTGCTCCTGGCAAGGTACTGCCACGAGGAACACAGCGAGCCGGTGTCCATTGTTGGCGCGCGGCAACTCCTCCCTGCGCTCTGCGTCACGGCTTGAACAACCGATCAGCCAGTTCCGCCACTGTCCGCACCGGCAGGATTTTCATCCCTTCCTTGGCCTTGCCCTGGACCTGACGGGTCGAGGATTCGGGCATGAGGAAGGTCTTGAAGCCAAGCCGGCCGGCCTCGCGTAACCGCATCTCCATCTGCCCCACGGCCCGGACCTCGCCGGCTAGGCCGATCTCGCCGCAGACCACGGTGAAGGGATCTATGGGTTTTTCAAAAAAGCTCGACAACAGGGCTGCGACCACCCCCAGATCCAAGGCCGGCTCGTCGATGCGAATGCCGCCGGCAATATTCAAAAAAATATCGTGATCAAACAGGGTCACCCCCAGTTTTTTCTCCAAAACAGCGGTGAGCAGGGCCAGGCGCTGGGGGTCGGCGCCAATGGCGGTGCGCCGCGCCGTACCCAGGCTTGAACGACTGACCAGGGCCTGCACCTCCACCAGGATGGGCCGGGTGCCCTCGACGCTGGGCATGACCACCGATCCCGGCACGTTGACCGGCCGCTCGGCAAGAAACAGCGCCGAGGGGTTGTCGACCCCGGCCAGGCCGCTCTCCTTCATCTCAAACACCCCGATTTCATTGGTGGAACCGAATCGGTTTTTCACCGTGCGCAGGATGCGAAAAACCTGGCCCCGATCCCCCTCGAAATAGAGCACGGTGTCCACCATGTGTTCCAGCACCCGGGGGCCGGCAATGGCCCCGTCCTTGGTGACGTGGCCCACCAGGAGGATCGGCAGATGGCTGGACTTGGCCAGCGCCAGCAGGCGGGCCGTGGCCTCCCGCACCTGGGTGACCGAACCAGGCGCCGAACCCACCTCCTCGCTGAACACCGTCTGAATCGAATCCACCGCCAGCAGGGCCGGCTGCATCTTCGCGGCCAGATCGACAATCGCCTCGACGCAGTTTTCAGTGGAGATGTAGATTGCCTCGTCCTTGATGTTGAGCCGGCTGGCCCGCATGCGGATCTGGCGCACCGATTCCTCGCCGGTGACGTACAACACCTTCATCTGCTTGGCCGCCAGCGAGGAGAGCAGCTGCAGGATCAGGGTCGATTTGCCGATGCCCGGATCGCCGCCGATCAGCACCAGGGAGCCGGGCACGATGCCGCCGCCCAGCACCCGGTCCATCTCGCCGATGGCGGTCACCAGGCGAACGCACTCCTCCTCGCCCGTCGCGGTGAGCGGTTGGGCGGTGGCCGCCTTGCGGCCGTGGCGGACGCTGATCTGTTTTTTCTGTTCGGTGAGGCTGTCCCAGGCCCCGCAATCGGGGCAGCGTCCCAGCCATTTGCGGCTTTCAAAGCCGCATTGGCCGCAGACAAAGAGCAGGGCGTCTTTTTTCGGTGGTTGCATGTTGGTTCCGCAGTGACCAGTGTCTGGCAAAGGTTCAGGGCAAGAGGGGCGGCGCCGGCAAGGCGGCGTGGCCTGTTTTTCCGTGGATTTTTTCCTTGGCGCTCGTATCATGGCCTTATACTCCGCGACGCCGGGCGGCGCAAGGCGTTCGCCGGGGCGGGGCGCGGCCGCTTGCCGGTTCGTTCCGCCGGATCTTTCCCTGACCAAAAACAAACCGTTTCCCAATCTCGACCGCGTAGTGTTGCCGGGTTGGCAAACGGTCGAATACTTTCCCCCACGGAGTTCCCATGCACTACGTTGCAACCAAGATTTGTCGCACCAGCGAGATCGGCCTCAACGGCAACCTGTTCGGCGGCACCATGCTCTCCTGGCTGGACGAGGCCGGGGCGGCCTTTGCCGGCTATCTCTGCCGCGCGCCGGCCATGGTCACCCTGAAAATGGAGGAGGTTCTATTCCGGCGGCCGGTCAAAATCAGCCATCATGTCCGCATCTACGCCCGGGTGTACAAGATCGGCAACACCTCGCTGACCATTGATGTGGAGGCCCGGCGGTTTGATTTTGAAAAGGAGCTGGAGGAGCTGGTCTGCTCAACCCGCATCGTCTACGTCAAGATTGACGCCGACGGCAACGCCGTGCCCATTGAGGAGCGGTTGCGCGCCTCCATGGATCAGTCCCTGGGCGACATGACGCAGCGGGTCTGAGGCAACGCTTTACAGTGACAGCACACATGCAAGGAGATCCCATGTTCAACGCCCCCGCCCTGCCGATCAACAAAACCAAGCTGGTCTGCACCATCGGCCCTGCCTCGGATTCGCCCGAGATGCTGGCGCAGATGCTCGAAGCCGGGATGACCATTGCCCGGCTCAACTTTTCCCACGGCGAATTCCAGGCCCACGGCGAGGTGATCCGCCGCATCCGGCAGGCTGCGGAAAAGACAGGCCTGCCGGTGGCGATCATGGCCGACCTGCCTGGCCCCAAGATCCGCATTGGAACCCTGGCCGTGGAGCCGATTGAACTGATGATCGGCAACCGCTTCACCCTGACCACCGATCAGGTGGCGGGCACGAGCGAGCGGGTTTCCGTAACCCTCAAGGAGCTGCCGCGCGCCGTGCGGCCCGGCGACGTGGTGTTCATCAACGATGGCCTGATCCAGGTGCAGGTGGAAGAGGTCGAGGGGGAGCAGGTGCACTGCCGGGTGATGGTCGGCGGCAAGCTGCGCTCAAGAAAGGGGCTCAACCTGCCGGGGATCGATCTGGGCATCTCCGCCTTCACCGAGCACGACCGGGCCTGCATGCAGTTTGCCCTGGAGCACGGCGTGGACGCGATCAGCCAGTCCTTTGTCAACGACGCCGCCGACATTCGGGCGGTGCGCGAGGCGGCGGCCGCCATGGGCTTCCAGCCGTTCATCATTGCCAAAATCGAACGGGCCTCTATTCTCGACAAGCTCGACGAGATCATGGAGGTCGCCGACGGGGTGATGGTGGCGCGCGGCGATCTGGGGGTGGAAATCCCGATTGAGCAAATCGCCGTGACCCAGAAACTGATCACCGCCCGCGCCAACCTCTTTGGCAAGCCGGTGATCACCGCCACTCAGATGCTCGAATCGATGATCAACAACCGGAGGCCAACCCGCGCCGAATCCACCGACGTGGCCAACGCCATCCTCGACGGCACGGATTGCGTCATGCTTTCCGAAGAGTCGGCCCTGGGCCGCTATCCGCTGGAGGCGGTGCGCATGTTGGTGCAGATCGCGGTGGCCACCGAACCGCACCGCACCAAACACAGCTACCGCAAAACGCCCGAGCACCCCATTTTCTGTGAGATTCGCGAAGTGGACTACATTGCCTCCAGCGTCAACAGCATTGTCAGTCACAACGACACCGTGGCCGGCATTCTCACCCCCACCGACAGCGGACTCACCGCCCGGCGGCTGTCGCGCTACAAACTGCCCAACTGGATTCTGGCGGTGAGTGCGAACACCAGAACCTGCCGGGAACTGCTCTTTTCCTACGGGGTGTTTCCCTTGTTTGAAGTCAATCATCCGCCCGACTGGACCGATTTTGCCCGCGACTGCGCGGTGCGCTACGATCTCAAGGGCAGCTGCATCATCCAGACCGAAGGCCCTTCGCCCGAAAATCCGACCCGCAATCACAAGATGGAAATCATCGATCTCCGGGAGATCGGCTGAGGCCCCGAAGCGTCGCCGTTTCTTCTCCTCTTTGGCAAGGCAAAGCCAGGCAATAACGTGGCGCCGCAGCGCTTGAATTGCGCCATACAACGCTTTAAAATCGCTGCACATCCCCTGCCTTTTCCCTCGCCTTTCCCTCGCCTTTCCCTCGCTTTTTTCGCCGCGTTCCTCCCGCCCTGCGCCGACTGACCTCGGGCGTGCCGGGAAAAACTCAAAAAAAGTGCATTCCTGTTTGCGTATTCTAAAAAATCGAGCTAAATATCGAGGTTTACAAACTTGTAAGCAACTGTTGCACAACAGTTCCCCTATACCCATTCAGAGCGGAAAATCCCACGGAGGCAGGATGTTGGAGTTTAAGAAGGGCGTTGATATTTTATCAGCGGTTGGCGGCGTTACGACCATCGGAGAGGCAAAAAGTCTGTTTGAGCGGCGGCTCGACGGCGAGCATTTCAACCGGCTTGCCACAATCAAGAACGAAGAGGCGCTGTTAAAGGTTGCAAACGCCATTGCCATGTGTGACCCCGATCAGGTGTATGTTCACACCGGCAGCGAAGAGGATCGCGCGAACGTCCGTCGGATGAGTCTGGAGAAAGGCGAGGAAAAAACGCTGGCCATGTCTAACCACACCATCCATTTCGACCTGCCCGAGGATCAGGGCCGCATGGTTGATCAGACCTTTTACATTGTCAACGAGGATGAAAAGGTCTCGTCGCTGGCCAAGAAAGAGTTGCGGGACGTTTCCCACGCCTACATGCGCGACAACATGCGCGGCATCATGCGCGGCAAAACCATGTTCATCGGCTTTTACAGCCGCGGTCCGGTGGGCGCCAAGGCCTCCATACCGGCCATCGAGATCTCCAGCTCCACCTATGTCATGCATTCGGCGGAGCTGCTCTATCGCAACTGTTTTGCCGATTTTGACGCCGAGGTGGCCCGACGCGGCGAATTTTTCACCAATGTGCACTCCGAAGGCCCCAACCGTTCAGAAGACGTGCCCAAGGCGCGCATCTATATGGATCGCAGCTGGCAGACTACCTTCTCAACCTTCTGCACCTACGCCGGCAACACCCTACTGATGAAGAAGGGCAACCACCGGTTCGCCTCCGACTGCGCCATGTACAAGTACAACGGCGACGAACTTTCGGAGCACATGTTCATCACCGGCATGACCGGCCCCGACGGCCGCAAGACCTATTTTGCCGGCGCGGCGCCTTCGGGTTGCGGCAAAACCACCACCGCCATGGTCGGCAGCGACTTTATCGGCGACGATCTTGCCCAGATGTGGATCGAGGCGGACGGCACCCTGCGGGCGGTCAACCCGGAAATTGGCATCTTTGGCATCATTGAGGACGTCAACCTGGAGGGCGACCCCTACCTGATGAAGTGCTTGCGGCAGCCCGGCGCCGAGGTGATTTTCTCCAACGTGCTGGTCGATGAGCAGGGCAAACCGCGCTGGGTCGGCGACGGCGAACCGGCTCCGGCCAGGGGCGTCAACTACCAGGGCGAGTGGACCCCGGACATGACCAAGGTGGCCATGTCCCATCCCAACTCGCGCTGCACCCTACGGGCCGAGGCGGTGGGCAACCACAACAAGGCGGTCAACGCCGACCCGAACGGCATCGTGATCAAGGTCATCACCTATTCCGGTCGCGACGCCAACACCATGCCGCCGATCTGGGTGGCCAAGACCATGGACGCGGGCGTGGCCATCGGGGCCTCGATTGTTTCCAAGGCCACCGCCGCCGAGATCGGGGCCAGCGGCGTCAACCGTCAGCCCTGGGCCAACACGCCCTTTGTCGCCGGCAATCTGGTGGATTACCTCGAGGCCCAGCTCAATTTTTACGGCAACAACCGCATGACGCACAAGCCGGTCATGGCCGGGTTGAATTATTTCCTCACCCACGAGGCGCGCGGCGGCAGCGGCAAGGGTTTGCTCGGCGAAAAGCGGGACGTCCACGTCTGGCTGGGCTGGCTTGAGCTGTTCACCCACGGCGACGTCCAGGCCATCGAGACCCCGATTGGCTGGATTCCCAAGTACGAAGACCTGAAAAAGCTGTTCACGGAGCGGATCAACAAGGAATATCCCGAGTCGCTCTACACCATGCAGTTTTCCCTCTATATCGACAACGTGGTGGCTCGCATCGATCTGCAGGACGCCGCCTGGCGCAAGGAGCAGGGCGCGTCCGAACGGCTGTTTGCGGTCTATGCCGAGCAAAAGGCGGCCCTGTTGGCGCTTAAAGCCGCCAAGGGCGAGATCGTCAAACCGCAGGACCTGTAACCCGCGTCGTTTTTTCCAGTTTCACCGCCCATCCAGCCCCTTGCTTTCCGAGCAAGGGGCTTTTTTTATTTCCGCTCTCCGTCCAGCCGTCCTGTCTTCTCTGTCGCCGCCGGTTGCGCCGCCTTGATTCGTTTTTAGTGCGCTGAAGAGCCTACGAAACACAATTTGTGCCAATTGGGCAATTGTTGATTTGTCGCCCAAGGGCATTGAAAGATAAAAAAATGAGGCGCAATTCAGCGCCGTTTGCCGGCTGCATGCTGTGCCGCCAGTGCGTGTGGAATAAAATGAAAAATAATAATTTCGTGTTTTTGCGCAATCTATCACGGGTGCTTGAAAAAAATTCGAGCCGGCAAACTGTGCAAGCTGTGCAAAATAGAAAATGATTGCAGGGGCAAGGAACCTTCTCTATAGAACGTGCAACCTCAGCGGGTGCCGAACCATTGATCAGTCAATGAGGCGGCAAGCATCAGGAAAATCACACCTTGAGGCTGTCAAAGCAAGAAGCGCGTGGTCGGCGCAGGTTGTGCGCGATCTCTTGGAGCCCTGTCATTTTAGAGAAGGAGGCCTGTATGGCGAAAGTCGGAGTGTACGTCTGTCATTGCGGTTCAAACATTGCCGGCGTCATCGACGTTGCAGCGGTCCGCGACTTTGCGGCAACGCTCCCGGATGTGGTTATCGCCCGCAAAGATCTGTTCATGTGTTCGGATTCAGGGCAGGAAATGGTCAAGCAAGACGTCCGCGACGGCCTGGTTGACCGGGTGGTGGTGGCCGCATGCACCCCGCGCACCCATGAGCCGATCTTCCGAGCGGCGGTTGAAAAGGCCGGGCTCAACAAGTATCTGTTTGAAATGGCCAATATCCGCGATCAGGCCAGCTGGGTGCATGGTCACGACCATGAAGGCGCCACCGAAAAGGCGAAGTTGGTGGTGGCCTCTGCAGTGGGCAAGGCCCGCAACCTCGAGCCACTGGAAGACAAGTTCGTGCCGGTCACCGATGCGGCCCTGGTCATCGGCGGCGGCATTGGCGGCATCAGCGCCGCCCTGGAACTGGCCAACATGGGCCACAAGACCTATCTGGTCGAAAAAAGGCCCTCCATCGGCGGCGTCATGGCCCAGTTGGACAAAACCTTTCCCACCAACGACTGTTCGGCCTGCATCCTCACCCCGATGATGGTCGAGGCCTTCAATCATCCCAACATCGAAACCCTGACCTACTCCGAAGTCGACGACGTCGAAGGCTACATCGGCAACTTCAAGGTCAAGGTGCGGCGCAAGCAGACCTATGTCGACTGGAACAAGTGCACCGGCTGCGGCGACTGCGCCAGCAAGTGTCCGTCCAAGACTCCCGACGAGTTCAACGCCGGCCTGTCCGACCGGCGGGCGGCCTACATCATGTTTCCCCAGGCGGTGCCGAAAAAGGCGGTGATCGACCTTGACCACTGCATCAACTGCGCCGGCCGGGAAATCGGCACAGCCCCCAAGATCAACCAAAAAACCGGCAAGCCGATCCTCGCGCCCTGCGAGCGCGCCTGTCCGGCCGAGGCAATTGACCGCTCCCTGGTCCACGACCCCCAGGGTGCGATCAAAGAGATCGAGGTCGGCTCGATTGTGGTCGCCACCGGCTATCAGGTGATGGAAAAGGATTGGTTCAAGGAGATGGCCCCGGCCTCGCCCAACGTCGTCACCGCCCTGCAGCTGGAGCGGATCATCTCCGCCACCGGGCCGACCGAAGGCAAGCTGCTGCGTCCCTCGGACCGGGAAAAGCCGCACACCATCACCTTTGTCTCCTGCATGGGCTCGCGCGACGAGCATTTCCACAGCTATTGCTCGCGTTTCTGCTGCATGTACATGATCAAACAGGCCCGGCTGATCAAGGAGAAGTATCCGGACATGGTGATCAACATGCACTTCATCGACGTCCGCGCCGCCGGCAAAGGCTACGACGAGTACTACACCGGCGCCCGCAAGATGGGGATCAACTTCTTCAAGGGCAAGGTCGGCGGCCTGGAAATGCTGCCGGGCGACAAACTGCGGGTGCTGGCCTACGACATGGAGTCCGCAACCAGCATTGATTACGCATCCGATCTGGTGGTGCTGGCCACGGCGGTCGAACTGCCGCAAGACGCCGTGAGTCTGGCGCAGAAGCTGGGACTGCAGTTCTGCGGCTCCAACTTCTTCCGCGAGCTGCATCCCAAACTCGGGCCGGTCGAAACCGCCACCGAAGGCTTGTTCCTGGCCGGCTGCTGCCAGGGTCCCAAGGACATCCCGGACACCGTCAGCCAGGCCAAGGGCGCTGCGGCCGCCGCCGCCGTGCCGCTGGCCCAGGGCCGGGTCAAAATCGAGCCGATTATTTCCGAAGTTCGCGCCGAGGTGTGCAGCGGGTGCGGCATCTGTGCGCCGCTCTGCCCCTACCACGCCATCAGCATGAAGCGCGCCGGCGAAGAGCGGCCCCGGGCCGTGATCGAGATGTCGGCCTGCAAGGGCTGCGGCGTCTGCACCTCGGCCTGTCCGTCCGGGGCGATTGTCCTCCACGGCTATGAAGAAACGCAGATTTTTGCGCAAATCGAGGCCCTGACGGCCTAAGGAGCACAGCACCATGATCATCGACCAGCAAAAAATCGACGAGGCCGTCAACACCATCATTGGCTACGGCGGCCATGGCATCCTCAACTGCGTCCAGTGCGGAGCCTGTTCCGCGATCTGCCCTGGCGTCCGGGCCGGCTTTCCGCTCCTGTGCCGCAATCTGATCCGCCATCTGCTCAACGGCGAACTCGAGGAAATCATCGAGGATTCGTCCAGTTGGGGCTGCCAGGCCTGCAACCGCTGCACCGAGGTCTGCCCGCGCGACGTGCGGCCCCAGGAGGTGGTGTTTGCCTTCCGCCGCTATCAGGCCAACGAACTGGCCTTTTCGACCAGTTCCATCACCAGCCAGATGAACCTGTACGAAACCGGGCACGCGGTCTACACCGACCCACGGGCGGCGCGCAAACGGGTGGGGCTGCCGGAGGAAACGCCGACCTCGGCCTTTGACGAGCAGGCCAAACAGGAAATCCAGACCCTGATCAACAACAGCCCTATGGGCGAGTTGGGACTTTTTTAGAGCACAGGAGACACAACGCATGGAAAAAATTGGCTTATATCTCGGATGCAACATCCCGCTCAAAGCCCCGGACATCGAGCAGTCGTTCCGCAAGATCCTGCCGGCTTTGGGGATCGAGCCGGTGGATCTGCAGGGCGCTTCCTGCTGCCCGGCCTGGGGCACCGCGCCCTCGTTTGACCTCAACACCTGGTGCGCCCTCTCCAGCCGCAACCTCACCATTGCCGAGGCCCTGGGCGTGGACGTCATGACCGGCTGCAACTCCTGCTTTGGCGTGCTCTCGGAGGCCAAGCATTTCCTTGAAGACGCGGATCGGCGCAAGGCGGTCAACGCCAGCCTGGCGACCATCAACCGCGAATTCAAGGGCACCTCGGACATCTATCATGTCGCCCATGTGCTCCATCGCAAGGTCGGGGCAGAGAAGATCCGGGAAAACCTCAAGTATTCTCTCGACGGGCTGAAGATCGCGGTGCAGCCCGGCTGCCACACCCTCTGGCCTTCGGACGTCTACAAGGTCAAGGAACAGAACCCGTATTACCCGACCATCCTGCGCGAACTGTGCGAGGCCACCGGCGCGACCGTGCCCCACTATTCCCGCCTGGAGAGCTGTTGCGGCATGGGGGGCATGCGCTCCACCGACGTGGAAAAATCGCTGCGGCTGTTCAAGGACAAACTGCAGTCGATCAAGGACGAGACCGACGCCGACCTGATCGTCACCACCTGTTCGTCCTGCTTCCTGCAATTCGACATGTCCCAGCCGATTCTCAAGGAGCGGGGCTTGATCGATTTTGAACCCATTCCGACCCTCTACTACACCCAACTGCTGGCCCTGGCCATGGGCTTTGATCCCTCCCAGGTGGCCGCCGTCTCGCAGATTGACCGCAGTGCGATCATCGCCGAGATCCAAAGCGAAAAACGTCTGATCAAGGAGGTGGCCTGATGTCCTTTCTTCCCAATATCGTCGGCTTTGCCTGCCAATGGTGCACCTATGCCGGGGCGGATCTTGCCGGCAACCTGCGGGCCAAATACCCACCCTCGATCAAGCTGATCAAGGTGCCCTGTTCCGGCCGGGTCGAGCCCGAGCACGTCATGGAGGCCTTTGCCAAAGGGGCGGACGGGGTGATGATCGGCGGCTGTCACTTCGGCGACTGCCACTACAAAACCGGCAATTATAAAACCGCCAACCGGATGAAAATCCTGGCCAAATTGCTCGAAGACAGCGGCTTTGACGCCCGCCGTTTCCGTCTGGAATGGATATCCGGGGCTGAAGGATATCGTTTTGCCGAGGTGGTCGAGGAATTTACCAAAGAGTTGCAGCAACTCGGTCCCAACCCGCTCAAGGGAGGAGAATAATCATGGCCGATAAAGTAAAAACCGCCTTTCTGCTCGCCGGCGGCTGCGCGGGCTGTGAAATGAGCGTGGTCGATCTTTCGGAGAAACTGGTCGACGCCCTGGAGCATCTGGAAATCGTGTTCTGGGCGCCCACTGTGGCTGACGTCAAGTATGCCGATCTGGAAGAGATGCCGGACAAATCGATTGATCTGGCCTTTGTCGACGGCATGATCCGCAACACCGAGAACCTGCACACGGTCAAGGTGCTGCGCCAGAAATCCAAGGTGCTGGTGGCCTTCGGGGCCTGCGCCAGCCTGGGCGGCATCGCCGCCATGGGCGACCTGCACACCAAGGAGGAACTGTTCAGCCAGGCCTACAAGACCTCGTTTTCCACCGACAATCCGGACGGCGTCTACCCCACCCCGGAATACCTCCTGGACGGCAAGTACGACCTGACCATTCCCGCCATCCTCGACCACTGCTCGACCATTGATCAGGTGGTGGACGTGGAGTACTATGTCGGCGGTTGTCCGCCCCACCCGTCCTTTGTCGGCAAGCTGGTCGGCGCCATCCTGGCCGGCGACCTGCCCCCGGTCGGTTCCTGGCTGACCAGCGGCAAGGCGGTCTGCGACAGCTGCACGCGCAACCCGGCCCTCACCGGTCAGGAGCGTTTGCCGGTGGGCGAGATCAAACGCACCATCGATGGCCGCCCCGATCCCAACGCATGCCTGCTCCAGCAGGGCTACATGTGTTTTGGCCCGGTCACCCAGGGCGACTGCGGCGGCTCCTGCCTCAACGTCAACATCCCCTGTCGCGGCTGCGGCGGCCCGATTCCCGGCATCAAGGATTTCGGGGCCCGCTGCGTGTCCACCCTGGCCTCGAGCATGGCCAGCGAAGAGGTTGCGGCCCAGTTCATCGAAAAATACAACGACATGGCGAAGATGTTCTATCGCTACAGCCACACGGCCTCGAAGCTCAACCACCGGGTTGCCGAAATGAAGGAGACGCAGCATGCGAAAAATTGAAATCAGCCCGATCACCCGCCTGGAAGGGCACGGCAAGATCGCCATTTTCCTTGACGATGCCGGCAATGTCGACGACGCCTTTTTCCAGACCGTGGAATTCCGCGGCTTTGAAAAATTCCTCCAGGGCATGCCCATGGAAGAGGTGCCCCGGACCGTGTCCACGGTCTGCGGCGTCTGTCGCGGGGTGCATTTCACCGCCTCAATGAAGGCCTCGGACGGCGTTTTCGGAGTCACCCCGCCGCCGGCCGGACGCAAACTGCGCGAACTGTTTTTCAACGCCCACTATGTCGAGGATCACTCGGTCATCCTCTACGCCCTGGGGCTGCCCGATTTCGTGGTTGGCCCGGAATCAAATCCGGCCGAGCGCAACGTGGTCGGCCTGATCAACGCGGTCGGCAAAGAGGTCGGCCGCGACGTCCTGCGTCGGCGCGGTCTGGCGGTCAAGATCTTCGAGCTGCTCGGCGGCAAGCCCAACCACCCGGTGGCGGCGGTTCCCGGCGGCTGGTCCAAGCAACTCTGCGAAGACGAGCGCAAGCAGATCGAGGAGTGGTCCAAGGAGTTGGTGGGGTTGGGCGAACTGACCCTGAAGGTGTTTGACGACGTTGTGCTGAAAAACGACAAGTATATGGAGCTGGTCACCGGCGACATGTACCGGGTCGAGGTGGGCTACATGGGCTCGGTGGACGAGCAGGAGCGCATCACCTATTACGACGGCACCCAGAAGATCATCGACAGCGACGGCAAGCTGGTGGGGACCTTCAAGGGCAAGGAATACCTGGATTTCATCTCCGAACGGGTCCAGCCCTGGACCTACCTCAAATTTCCCTATCAGAAGAAGATCGGGCCGTGGAAGGGCATCGTCGAGGGGCCAGGGACCAACATCTACGCCGTTGGCCCCCTGGCGCGGATGAACATCGTCAAAGGCATGGACACGCCGCTGGCGCAGCTCCATTTCGAGAAATTCCACGCCACCTTTGGCGCCAAGCCGGTGCACAATGTGCTCGCCTACCACTGGGCTCGGGCCATCGAACTGCTCAACGCCGCGGAAAAATGTCTGCAGCTCTCCCGCGATCCGGAGATCACCAGCAAAGACATCTGGAACAAGCCGACCTCCTGTCCAGGCGAAGGCGTCGGCGTCATCGAGGCCCCGCGCGGCACCCTGATCCACCATTACTGCACCGACGGCAAGGGCATCGTCACCGACGCCAACCTGATCGTGGCCACCACCCACAACAATGCGCCGATCAACCTGGCGGTGAAAAAGGCGGCCAAGCACTTCATTAAAAACGGCGACGTGTCGCCGGCCATGCTTAACTATGTGGAGATGGCCTTCCGCCCCTACGACCTCTGCCTGGCCTGCGCCACCCACACGGTGACCGGCGGCCAGTCGCCGCTGTTGGTCGAGATTTTCGACGCCAACGGCGCCCTGTACAAAACCTTGAAGAATTTCTGATTGTTCAAGGCAAGCAGTTCGCGGGTGGGCGTCGGTCGGAGAAATGCTCTGGCAGGCGCCCGGCTCGCCAATCTTTCACCCTAAAGAGGCGCAATGGATACGCAATGCGTGGTGGTCGGCATCGGCAACCCCTATCTCCAGGACGACCGGGCCGGCGTGGTCGTGATCGAGCGGTTGGAACAGGAGAACCTGGCCTGCCGCACCGAGGTGGTCTACACGGTGGGGTTCGAGGTGATGGACAAGATTCGGGGCTGCGAGCGGGCGATCATTGTCGACGCCTGCATGCTCGGCAACGAGCCGGGATCGATCCTTGAGGTCGGGGTGGACGACATCTTTTCCACCCACGCCCTGATCAATTCACACGCCATCACTCTGGGCACGACCCTGAAGACCGGCTATCTCTGTTTTCCCGAGGAGATGCCGGCGGATATCCGCATCCTGCTGATTGAGGTCAAGGAAATCAAAGAGTTCACCCAGCAGATGTCGCCCGAGGTCGAAGCGGCGGTGGAGATTGTGGTGGAACGGATCAAGAGCTTGATCGCCGGCAAGGTTGCGGCAGGATAACCGGGAGACGTGGGGCAATTGTCCCTGCCGGTTTGTCAAGGATTGCTGCCATTGTTTCTTCCTTTCCGCTGGCGTTGTCCGCCCAGCCCGCCGAGGACCGGCCACCCCGGATCTGATCCGGCTCGAACCGGGGGGGGGAGCCCTGGCGGTTAGTCTTTGTCGATATCAGTTTCCTTTATCGGGCGATAGATATAGACATTAATGCCTTCTTTCAGGGTGACCATCTCCTCGGCTATGCTTCGATACTGTGCGAGAAAGGCATCCCGGAACGCACCGACCTCGGTCGTCATCAGGCTTTGCAAACGAAGATTTTCTTCGCGGTCTTTTTCGGTGGGAGCGTAATTCATGTCCTTCATGCCGCTCTGTTCAAAGGCCTTCAGCTTGATGTCTATGCCCCTGAGTTGAACCTGTAGATCAATCAGATTGGGCACGACGGCGTTAATGAGCGGGTAATAGATATGTCGGATCTTGAGGATGGTGTTCATCAACTGCTCTTCCAATTCTTTGCGTCGCAGGTAAGTGCCGGCCCTGACGACAGCCACCCGCACCTCCAGAAACAGATCCCGGTCACTTGCATAGAGAGTCCGGACGTCCGCCTTGGCCGGGTCCATCATCGTGAAATCGATAACGGCCGACTGGAGGAAATATTCCCATTTATCCACGGCGATCCGCAGAGCCACCAAGGCTTCGCGTTCTGCTTCGCGTAGACCTTTCTTGACGTCGAGTGAGGTGCGACCAATCTCCTCAACCTTTTTCGCGATCTCGTCAGCCCTGCGCTCAGCCTGCTTTGCCAACGCTTCAGCCTGGCTCTGTGCCTGACGTGCCGTTTCTTCCGCCTTCTGTTCGAGACGCTTGAAACCAAGGTCCAGACTCTTTTCAAAAATGGACTTGAGCAGATACAGGAAGACCGACAGCAGGAGCAGGATAGGCGCCGACACGCTGAGGGTGCTCGTTAGCAGATCAAATAATTTGTCGATCATCAGTTTTTCAGGCTCCCTATATTTCAGTTCGGCGCAAGCTTTACCATAAAGGCCAAGCGGCTCCCGGCGGTGGTTACTGCTCGTTGTCCGCCCAAAACATACTGCTGATTCCCTGATTTTCGTTGCATGTCATAACGGCAAGGGGAGGCCGACATTTTAGCGCTTGGCAATGTTTTTCCGCCGCGCTGTGCCGCCGAGGGCCAAGCAGACCGAGGCCATCAAGCAAA
This sequence comes from Desulfobulbus sp., assembly GCF_030824455.1. Taxonomy (GTDB): domain Bacteria; phylum Desulfobacterota; class Desulfobulbia; order Desulfobulbales; family Desulfobulbaceae; genus Desulfobulbus. The sequence continues at coordinate 26,907 of NZ_JAVBXR010000123.1, read as the reverse complement.
GTGCCACATTTTCTCAACTTCCTTGGGCATAGCCTGTGAAAGTTCTCAAGCGAGCACCGCCAACTTTTACCCATTGATTTTACATGCAAAAATAAGGCTTGTTTGCCGCGAGCCGATGGTCGCCGATTAATCAATTGAAATTATTAAACTTTTAAGAATTGTTAATCCGGCGACAGATTGCGGGATGATGAAAAACCGGTTTTGTGGAATTATTTCCGGAATTAACAATATTGTGTAACAATTCAGAAGAGTCCTCGAAAATTTCGAGAAAAGTTCTTGATAAAATTTTGGAGTGATTTTTCAGATTCCCACCCCTCCGGGCACTTGCCCTGTTTCGTCCCGAAAACGTGGCCCGTGCGCTTCTGGTCGACAGCGAACAGGAGTAGTGCCGGGGCGCGCAGAAAAAAGAATGCGGCGGCGGTCAACAGGTCAATTGAAACGCAAAATTTCCGGTTTTAAAACCCGTGGCATACTGCGGCATGATACAGACGCCGGGGGATGGCGTGACCTCGACAACATCAATGTGGCAGAGACGATGCAGCGGGTTGCCGAGCTGATTGCTGCGGAGAAAGGAATTTCGCCAGCGCTCAAGGATAACTCCACGGCCAACGAAACCTATTCCGCTCCAGCGTCGTCCATCTGCGTCCATTGCAGCGGTGTATCCCTTGGGAGCAGCTCACGCGGTGGCGCTTCAGCGTTGAATCAGCGGCGGGCTCTTGACGAACCGAACGGCCGGTATAATTATCTCAAGCACTGTTGTTCACCGCCTGTTGTTTGATCGTCAGACCGTCATTCGTCTCGAATGACATACCCCTTCCATGTCCCAGTGGAGTTTCACACCATGCACACCCTCTCGAAACCAAACAAGAAAACCGTCTTCGCCTCCTGCCTGCTGTGCCTGACGCTGTTGGCCGGCGGGTATCACCCCGTCCACGCCCAGACCGAGGAAGACCTGGCCCTGCTGGATCGTTCCGCCAAGGCCTTCTCCTCGGTGGTCAAAAAAGCCGGGCCTGCGGTCGTCCACGTTGGGGTGGAGAAGGAAACCGCTGCCAAAAACATGGGCCAACTGCCTTCCGATCTGTTCAACGATCCCTTCTTTGAACGCTTTTTTGGTCCGCAGTTCCGCCATCCCCGCGCCAACCCCAGACAGGACAAGCAGACCTTTAAGCAACAGGCCGCCGGTTCCGGTTTTATCATCGCCAGCGACGGCTACATCCTGACCAACAACCATGTGGTGGAAGAGTCCAGCAAGATTACGGTTCGCCTGGCAGATCAGCGTGAATTTCCCGCCAAGGTGGTGGGAACCGATCCGCAGTCGGACGTGGCCATTATTAAAATCGACGCCAAGGATTTGCCGGTGCTGCCCCTGGGCAATTCCGATTCTCTGGAGGTGGGCGAATGGGTTATCGCCATCGGCAGTCCCTTTGAGCTGAGCCAGACGGTCACAGTCGGCGTGGTCAGCGCCAAGGGCCGCAACCGCATGGGCATCACCGACTACGAAAATTTCATTCAGACCGACGCGGCCATCAACCCCGGCAACTCGGGCGGACCGCTGCTCAACATCCGCGGCGAGGCCGTGGGCATGAACACTGCCATCTTTTCACGCAGCGGCGGCTACATGGGCATTGGCTTCGCCATTCCGATCAACATGGCCAAGAGCATTGAGCAGCAGTTGCGCAAGAGCGGCAAGGTGACGCGCGGCTGGCTGGGCATCCTCATTCAGGACGTCAACGAGGAGCTGGCCAAGTCCTTTGGCGGCAAGGTCGGCGGCGGAGCGCTGATCTCCGAGGTGACCGACGGCTCGCCCGCCCAGAAAAGCGGTCTGCTCCAGGGGGACATCGTCACTGCCATCAACGGCGAGCAGGTCAACGATGTGGCCGATTTGCGCAACAAGATCGCCATGACCCCGCCCAACACCGAGTTGAAGCTGCGGATTCTCCGCGACGGTCAGGAAAAAGAGCTGGCGGTGGCTGTAGGCGAACAGCCCGCCGACATGGCCTCGGTGGCCAAGAAGATGACCGGCGCCGCCTTGAACGAACTGGGCCTTTCGCTCCAGGATCTGACCAAGGAAGTGGCCGAGCAATTTGGGTACAGCAAGGATCAGGGCGTGTTGATTGCCGATGTTGAGGAAGGCAGCGCCGCCGCCCAGTTGGGCCTCCAGGCCGGCCAGTTGGTGGAGGAGGTCAACCGGATCAGGGTCCGCAACCTCAAAGAGTTGCAGCAGGCCCTGAAGAAATCCAACAATCCCAAGCAGGTGCTGTTGCGAATCCGTTCCGGTGAACACAGCCAGTACGTGGTGCTGCAGAGCGAATAACCTTTCCCGCCTGCACAGGCTCTACACCAACGCAAACAGCCGGCACGGATCATCCGTGCCGGCTGTTTTGTTATGCCATTTTCATTTCAACAGTGAATTGCCCCTCCCGCGCCCAGCGCGTTCAGTCGCGCGATGGCGTGTTCACGCCGATGTGGTGTTCGATTTTTTTCAGCAAATCCTGGACGCTAAACGGTTTTTTAATAAGCACCGTTTCCAGGTTTTCGGTCTCCTCGGGCAGGATGTCGGCCGCATAGCCGGACATGAACAACACCTTGATTTCAGGCCGCATCTCTCTGATCTTACGGCTCAGTTCCCTGCCGTTGATCTCCGGCATGATCACGTCGGTGAGCAACAGATCGATTGCCTGTTCAGGGTTGGCGCAGATCGCCAGCGCTTCCTGCGGGGTGGCCGCAGCCAACACCGTATACCCGCCTTCCATGAGGATGTCGGTGGCCATCTGGCGCACCGTGTCCTCGTCCTCGACCAGCAGGATTGTGCCGCACCGTTGGACCGTCAGCAACGAGGACGCAGGCTCGACCGGGTCCTGCGGAACCGCCTCGCCGCGGGGGAAAAAGACCTTGAAGGCCGAACCCCGGCCCAATGCGCTTTCCACCAACACCAGTCCCTTGTTCTGGGAGACAATGCCGTACACCGTGGCCAGGCCAAGGCCGGTGCCCTTGCCGGTCTCTTTGGTGGTGTAGAACGGCTCGAAGATGTGCAGCAAGGTGTCCGGGCCCATGCCGCTGCCGGTGTCGCTCACCGTCAACTGCACATAGTCGCCTGCCGCGATCTCGGGATAACGTCGGGCAAAGGCGGCGTCCAAAACAACGTTGCGGGTGTCGACGAGCAATTGGCCGCCGTTGGCCATGGCGTCGCGGGCGTTGACGATCAGATTCATGATCACCTGGTCGACCTGGGCGGGATCCATCAGGATCGGCCACAAATCCTTGGCCAGCCGCAGTTCAAAGCGGATGTCCTCGCGAATCAACCGCCCCAACCCCTTTTTCACCCCTGTGACCAAGGCGTTGAGATCAAGCGCCTGGGGCGCAATCACCTCCTGGCGGGAAAAGGCCAGCAGTTGGCGGGTAATGTCCCGCGACAAAGTCGCCGCCTTGAGAATTTGATTAACGTAACTGCGCAATTTGTCCGGGGTAAGGGGCGCGCTGAGCATCAGATCGGCGTAGCCGAGGATCACCGAGAGCTGGTTGTTGAAATCATGCGCCACTCCGCCGGCCAATCGGCCGACGGCTTCTATTTTTTGGGCCTGGCGCAGTTGCGATTCCAGATTGCGGCGCTCTCTTTCCTCCTCTTTTTTGCTGGTGACGTCGACCATAACGCCACGCCGCCATCGGGGCGCACCGTCCTCGGCAACCACGGTGACGAAATCCTGCATCCAGAACACCTTGCCGTTGGGGTCGAGGAATCGGTACTCAAGTTGGTGATCCTTGCCTTGCGCGGTCAAGGCGACGGATTGGGCCTGGGTCTGTTCTCGATCATCCGGATGCAGATGTTCCAGCCAGAACCCCTCCCGGCGCCAGTCCGCCGCTGGATAACCCAGCAAGCGTTCCGCCTGCTGACTGACATAGGTGAAGGTCAAGGTCTTGGCGTCGGTTTCCCAGACAATGCCGTCCACCGAGTCGACCAGATTCAAAAACCGGGCGCGTTCGCGGCGCAGCTCCTCTTCGGTGCGCTTCTTTTCGGTGATGTCCCAGGCTATGCCGAGCACGCCGAGGAGATTGCCGGCGGTGTCGTAGACCGGCGTCTTGATCGTTTCTAGCAGTTCCCGGTGGCCGTCGTCGGCATAGGCCACCCACTCTTCGTTGACGCTGGGCTGACCGTTGGCGATGGCCTTTTGGTCATTCGCGCGAAAATGATCGGCCTGATCCGCCGAGACGAAGTCATAATCCGTCTTGCCGACGATCTGGCCCTCCAGCGCGCCGAAGAACCGTTCAAAGCGGCTGTTGCAGCTCAGATAGACGCCCGCCGGGTCTTTCATCCAGATCATGGCAGGAACGGTCTGGAGGAGATTGCGCAACCGCGCCTGTTCCTGAAGGAGGACGTTTTGCGCCTGCTTCAGTTCAGTGACGTCGCGGGCCATGAAATAGAGGCAAAGCTCTTCCTGGACTTTGATTGGGGTCAAAAACATCAGGGCGTGGCGTTGTTCTCCCGATTTTGTGCCGAGGCGAAACGCATAATTTTCCAGCCTGCCCTGGGCGTGAACAATCGCCAGCGCCTCAGTTCGGGCCTGCGTGGTCCATAAGCCCAGCTCCAGCGAGGTGTGGCCGAGCACCTCTTCCCTTTGCCACCCGGTGATGCGGGTGAACCCGTCGTTGATTTCCAGAAAGCAGCCGTCCTCCAGGCGGGTGATTCCGACCATGTCCGGCATTAGCTGAAAGATAGAGGCGTATTTTCGCTCGGAAAAACGCAAGGCCTCCTCGACCCGGCTCCGCTCGTCGACCTCCCGTTGCAGTTCCCGGTTGCGCGCCCGAATCCGCGACGGCCGGGCCGTCAACCACCAGATGAAGACCGCGACGCAGACGCTGTTGAGCGCGCCGATCAGGAACTGCGGCGAGCCTGCGGCCGTCATCCGCGGCCAGCCGCCTTTGCGCGTTGCCCCGAGCTGCCAGGCGCCGCCCGGAATGACCACCTCCATGCACACCGGCTGCCGCGCAAACAGGTCGGCGTCGCCGCGAATCATCTCGCCCGGCGCGCCTTGACCGTCGATCTTCCGCAACCCGACCTCCAGGGTCGCCGTTGAACGCACCTGGCTGGCGTCGAGCAGGGCGTCGACATTGGTCACCACCGACACAATGCCCCAATATCTGGGCGCGGATCCGGGATCGACGCCGACCAGGGTGAAAATCGGGACGCGGGCGATCAGGCCGAGCCCGCCCTGCACTAGTTGATGGGGCCCGGAGAACACCGCCGTGCGGGTCTCCATGGCTTGCCGCACGGTCGCGTACTGTTCTGGCATTGAGGCGTAGCGCAAGCCGATGGCCTGACGGTTGCCCTCCAGGGGATAGATCATGGCCAGGATGTTGTCCGGCGCAACGCCAATGATGCGAATTTGGGGATGCCCCTTGATGGCCTGCCGCGCCAGGGCGTCGAACAGATTCTGCTGAATGCCGCCCTGGTGGGCAATCACCTCGGCAAGCCCCGAGGTGGCGCTGAACACCGTGTTGACGCCCCCCTCCAGGCGGGCGCGGACGGCGGCAAGGTCGTTGATTGTCTGACTGCGGGCCTCGCTGACCTGCCGCTCGGTTTCCAGCAAGCCGACGCGCCAACTGACCGCCAGGCCCAGAATCAGGCTCAAGCCGGCCATTATCCAGGGATTCTGGGTCAGCCGGGCAATGAGGGTTGCTGTCTTTTTTTGCGGCACCTGCACCTCCAAAACGTCTTGGTTCTGAGGACCGACATCGGAGAACTGCCGTGAAACCCTTGGAATCTATAGCCTGAAGAATAGCAGGGGCGGAGTCAATGTCAAGCCGCTTGCCAAGCCGCTTGCCAAGCCGCTTGTGAATGGCGCGCACCGCCTTTTTTCCGTTGCCGGGCGCGGCGGCCTGCAATAGTATGGCAGCCTGGATGGAAACGGTTTGGCGAAGAGCAAAGGAGAACACAATGCGCATCCACGCCTTGCAGCACGTTGATTTTGAAGGACTGGGCCATATCGGCGCCTGGATCGAACATCAGGGCCATCCGCTGACCCTGACTCGCCTGTTTGCCGGCGAGCCCTTGCCCCGGCTGGAGGACTTTGACCGGCTGGTGATCATGGGCGGGCCAATGAACATCTACGAAGACGACCGCTACCCTTGGCTGGCTGAGGAACGGGCCCTGATCCGGGCGGCGGTTGAGGCCGGCAAATCGGCAATCGGCATCTGTTTGGGGGCGCAACTGCTGGCCGACGCCCTGGGGTCCAAGGTTTATGCGGGGGCGAACAAGGAAATCGGCTGGTGGCCGATCAGACTGACCGGGCCGGCCGGCGACGGCAAAGATGCTGGCCTGCTGGCCGGCCTGCCCGAGCAGCCGACGGTGTTTCACTGGCACGGCGACACCTTTGACCTGCCCCAGGGCGCGGTTCATCTGGCCGAGAGCGAGGGCTGCCGCAGTCAGGCCTTTGTGTTCGACAACCGCATTCTCGGCCTCCAGTTTCATCTGGAATCCACTCCGGACACCGTGCGCGCCATCCTGGCTCACTGCGGCCATGAACTGATCCCGGCGCGCTACGTCCAGAGCGAGGCCGAGATCCTGGCGAGCGATCCGGCGCTGTTTGCGCACATCAACCGGATGCTGGAAATCCTGCTCAACCGCTTGGCATAGCCTTGAAGAAGAAGGGCGGCGTTATTTTTGCTGCTCTTTGAACCGCACCAGGGAGGCGAGCAGATCGCAGCAGGGCGTCCCTACCCCGTATTTTCGGCCCTGGGCCGCCACATAACCGACCATGGCCTCGACCTCGGTCGGTTTGTTGTTTTCCAGATCCTGGAGCATGGAGGCGCGGTGGTTATAGGTGGCCGGAACCAGTTGGCCGTAAAACACCTTCTGATAGGCGGCCGCATTGGGCCAGGGGGTGGTCCCGCCCATTGCTGCGATCACGGCAAAGGTTTCTTCGATCACCTGATCCATGATCATCCGGGTTTCAACGCTGTCGGCCAGGGCGCCGTAATGAACGCCAAGGACCGCGCCCAAGGGATTGAGGGCGCAGTTGTAGAGCAGTTTGGCAAAGAGCGACTGGTAGACGTCGTCCACGGCAATGCTGGGCAGGCCGGCATGGGCCAGCGCCTCGGCCAGCCGTTTGGCCGCTCCGGGGATGGCGCCGCGCACGCAGCCGCCGACATGGACGGCATCGGCGGACACCGTGATTCGCACCGATCCGGGCCGCTCGATCTCAAAGCCGGTGATCACCCGACCTGCCAGGCTGCGTTCACGGCCCAACCGTTCCCCCAGTTTTTCCAGGTTGCCGCACCCATTCTGCAGCGACGCCACCGGGCAGTAGCAGTCCCGCATGCCGGCAATCTCGGTGATGGCCCGGTCGGTGTCGTAGGTCTTGGTGGTGAGCAGGACGGCGTCATATTCACCGCCTTTTCGCCCCTTGAGGCTGGCGAGTAGACCCAGCTGGTTGGCGGAAACCCTATATTCGCCAAAGATGCCGGTTACTTCCAGGCCCGATGTTTTCAGCGCGTCGACAAAGCGCGGCCTGAGCAGCAGATCGACCCGGTGGCCGTCCGCCGCCAGCATGCACCCGATGGCCTGGCCCAACGCCCCGGCCCCATAAATCAAAAAACGCATTGCATTCTCCTTGGCGCTCCTCGTCGCTCTTGCCGGAACACCTGAAAAACCGTACATTCAACTCCCAAACATCCCGGCCGGCGCGGGCGTATTGCGATGTCCGGCCTTTGCTTTTGCCTTTGCTTTGCGGACGACCAACGTGGAACTGATCATCATCGCCGCTGTTGCCGGAATGGCCGGAATGACCGGACTGACCTGTATGCCCGCCAACCGGGGGGTCATTGGCCTGCATAATACCATCCCCTGGCGGATACCGGAAGACATGGCCCATTTTAAAGCGACCACCATGGGCCATCCCCTGATCATGGGCCGCAAAACCTACCTCTCGCTCGGCGCGCCCCTGCCGGGACGGCGCAACATCGTGGTCAGCGCCAATCCCCGGTTCCGGCCGCATCCGGACTGCCTGTCGGCGTTGTCCCTGCCTGCCGCCGTCGGCCTCTGCGCGAACGCGGACAAGGCCTTTGTCATCGGCGGCGAGCAGCTCTACCGCGCGGCCCTGCCCCTGGCCGACACCCTGATTCTCACCCTGATCGACCGGGAATATGAAGGCGACGCCTTTTTCCCTGATTTTGCCGATCTCCCCTTCCGGCTGGTCGACAGCCGTCCGCTGGGGGCCGCCGTGCCGGCACGCGTCAACACCTACCGCAGGGAGGCGCCTGCTCCTCGCTCCGGCGACTTCCAGATCGGCTGATCGACTTTTCCCCGCCATCCCTGGGAATGGGGTGGGCATTTGCCCTGCTTTTGTGCTACACAAGGAACCATGCGACGATTTTTTCTTCCAGCCCATGCCCGCACCGACGACCGAATCGCCCTGACCGGACCCGAAGCCCGCCACATCGCCTCGGTGCTGCGCCTCAGGCCGGGGCAGGCCGTTGAGTTTTTCGACGGCCAGGGCGGCGTCTACGCTGCGGTGCTGCAGACGGCGGACAAAAACCAGGTAACCGCAACCATCACCGGGACGCGACAGGAAGACACGGATGTCCGCTTGCCGCTGACCCTGGCCCAATGCCTGCTCAAGGGCAAGAAAATGGATCTGCTGGTGCAGAAGGCCACCGAACTCGGCGTGCAGTCCTTTCAGCCGGTGGTGTCCCGGTACTGCGAAAACCACGGCGACCGCGACCATCAGGAAGAGCGCTGGCGCCGGATCATGATCGAGGCCTGCAAGCAGAGCCATCGCACCCTGCCGATGACCATCCTGCCGGCCACGGAGCTTGCGCAGATCGATTTTGCGCCCTTTGTCCATCGGTTGGCCGCCTGGGAGGAAGAGCAATTGGCGCCGCTGCCGACCAATTTTGCCGATCATCCCGGGCCGATCTGCCTGCTGCTGGGGCCTGAAGGCGGCCTGCACGCCGACGATCTCCAGGCGCTGCGCCAGGCCGAGTTCACCACCTTTTCCCTGGGACCGCGCATCCTGCGCGGCGAGACGGCCGCCCTGGCCGCGGTGTCCATTGTCCAGTACCTCGCCGGGGCGCTGCAACCGGCCGCAGGCTGCAATCCAGACTCCAATCCGTCTGCAATGCTGTGAACAACCGCCTGCGCGCGGCGGCGCGCTTCCCGCAACCCTTGCCGTTTTCCCTGTCCGCACGCCCATGAGAGCTGTTGTCCAACGCGTCAGCACCGCACAAGTCGAGGTCGACCAGCAGACCACCGGCGCCATTGCCGAGGGGTTGCTGGTCCTGCTCGGCGTCCACCGCGCCGACACCGAAAAGGATCTGACCTGGATGGTCGAAAAAATCCAGCATCTGCGCATTTTTGAAGACGACCAGGGGCTGATGAACCGCTCGCTGACCGACATTAAGGGCGAGCTGCTGGTGGTTTCCCAGTTCACCCTCTACGGCGATTGCCGCAAGGGCCGCCGCCCCTCCTGGAACGAGGCGGCGCCGCCCGAACTGGCCCGGAGTCTCTACGATCAGTTCATCGACTGCTGCCGCTTGCGCAACATCCCGGTCCAGGCCGGCGTTTTCCAGGCCATGATGCAAGTTTCCTTGACAAATTCCGGTCCGGTCACCATTTTGTTGGATTCCCATAAAACTTTCTGAAAACGGAGCATTATGACCTCGTTTGCCCTTGGCTCGACCTACCACGGCTTTGTCCTTGAACGGAAGGAATTCATTCCTGAAATTCATTCCACAGTGTTGCTTTTTACCCACGCGGTGTTGGGCTGTCAGGCCCTGGCGATTAAAAATCAGGACGTCAACAAGACCTTCTGCGTCTCGTTCATGACCGTGCCCGAGGATTCCACCGGCGTGGCTCACATCCTGGAGCACTCGGTGCTGATGGGGTCGGAGAAATATCCGGTTCGGGACGTGTTCGGCGAGATCAACAAGGGCGGGCTGATGACCTTTCTCAACGCCATGACCGGATCGGACACCACCTGGTATCCCTTTGCCACCCGCAACCTCAAGGAATACTTCAGCATCATGGACGTCTACTGCGACGTGGCGTTCAACCCGCTGCTGCTCAAATCAACCTTTGAGCAGGAGGGCTGGCATTACCACCTCGAAAACAGCGACGACCAGGTGCAGTTCATGGGCGTGGTGCTCAACGAGATGAAGGGCGCCTTTTCCGATCCGATCCGGGCCCTGTTCCACCACACCTACCAGGGGCTGATGCCGGAATCGACCTATGCCCACGAATCGGGCGGCGATCCCCGTCGCATCCCCGAGCTGAGCTATGAGCAGTTCGTTGCTTTTCACCGCTCCCACTACCATCCCTCCAACAGCACCTTTTTCTTCTACGGCGATGCGCCGCTTGACCAGGAACTGGCCTTTGTCCAGGAGAATTTCCTGGACAAATTCCCGCAGCCGGTGGCCAAAGCCCGGATCAAGGAGGGCTTGGACGTGACCGCGCCGCTGAACATTGAAGACAGCTATCCGGTGCAGCCGGGCAGCCCCCTTGAGCAAAAAACCTTCATGGCCATCAGCTCGGCCGTGGGCACGGTCCAGGACCGCAAACTCAACGCCGCCTTTCAGATCATTGCCAACATCCTGTTCAACTCCGACGGCTCGCCGCTCAAAAAAGCGGTGATTAACGCATCTTTGTGCAAAGATTTCGGCGGGTTGTTTCTTTCGAACTCCAGCATCAAAACCCTGATGATCACCTACCTGGTCGGCACCGACCTGGAAAAGCGGGAACATTTTCGCGCCCTCTACCAGGCCACCCTGACCCGGATGGTTGATCAGGGACTGGACCGGGATTTGATGCTCTCTGAATTGAACAAATATGAATTTTCGGTGCGGGAGGAGATGAACAAGGCCCAGCGCGGCCTGGATCTGATTGGCAAGGCCCTGCCCGCGCTCAAGCACGGCATGACGCCCTTTGACGCCCTGCAGATCGACGCCCTGCTGGCGGAAATCCGTAAGGACGCCACTGAAAACGGCTATTTCGAGCAGCTGATCCGGACCCACCTGCTGGACAACCCGGCCACGGTCACGGTGACCCTCGCCCCGGACCCGGAAAAAATGGCGCAGAATCTGGCGGATGAACAGCAGCGGCTGGCGGCCTTTGCCCAGTCGCTTGACGCCGCCGGACGCACCCAGTTGGTTGAGCGCACCCAGGAACTGATGGCCCTGCAGGCCGAACAGAATTCAGCCGAGGATCTGCGCCGCCTGCCCCGGCTTTCGCTCGACGATCTCGACGCCCGCCCGCCCTTTCACGCGGTGCAGCCTTCAACCCTCGGCGGGTCGGAATTGCTGATCAACGATCTTGAAACCAACGGCATCTGCTATCTGGACTTCGGCCTCGACTGCTCAGCCCTGCCGCTGGAACTGCTGCCGTATCTTGATCTGTTCGCCACCGTTCTCACCGAGATCGGCACCGAAACCAAAGACTACATGCAGTTCGCCAAGGCGATCAACCTTTGCACCGGCGACTTCTCGCACGCCTTCCAGGTCTACGTGCGGGCCGACGACCGCAACACGGTCCGGCCGATTCTCTGGCTGCAGATCAAGGCCCTGTCGTCCTATCTGGAGCAGGCGATTGCCCTGCTCACCGAGGTGCTGACCTCGGTTGATTTCTCCGACGAGCATCACATTGAGGAGATCGTCCACCGGGAATACGCCTGGGCGGAACATTCGGTGCAGAGCGAAGGGTACAGCCTGGCCTCGACCCGGGCCTTTTCCCACCTGAGCCGGGCCGGACAGTACAACGAGCATGTCCATGGCGTCCGGGCCTATCTGCACCTCAAAAACCTGGCCGGCAACTATGAAGCCGAAGAGGCCAAACTGCATGCGGCGCTCAAACAGATTCGCGAGCTGCTCTTCCGGCGGCAGGGGCTGATTGTCTCGGTCACCGCTGAGGACAAGGACATCCGCCGCTTCCAGGATCTGGGGCTGTCGGTTGTCCAGTCCCTGTCCGACCGGACGCTGCCGGCGGCGCAACCGCAGTTCGCAGCCACGCCCACCAGCCAGGGTTTCACCACCTCGGCCGAAATGGTCTACAACGTCCAGGCCTGCACCCTCTTTCCGGACACGGCGCGCTACAACGGCTCGTTTGAGGTGCTCAGGACCTGGCTTTCGCGGGATTATCTGTGGAATACGGTGCGGCAGATGGGCGGAGCCTACGGTTGCTTCATCCAGTTCAACCATCTGACCGGCAATTTCGGCATGGTCAGCTACCGCGATCCGCAGGTGAAAAAGACCTTCGAGGCCTACGAGGCCCTGCCCGGCGTGATCAGCGGCCTGGAATTGTCTGCGGAGTCGTTGCAACAGCTGATCGTTGGCGCCTATGGTTCGGCCACCCCGCATCAGGGCCCGGCCACTAGGGGCGCCGCCGCCCGCAACGACTATCTGGCCGGCATCACGCCCGCCTGCCGCCAGCAGCGCATTGAGGAGATTGTCCGCACCAGCGCCGGCGACCTCCGCAGCTTTGCGCCGCTCTTTGAACAGCTGCAGGCCTGCCGCTATCGGGCGACCATCGGCAGCCGCGAGAAAATTGAACAGGACAAAACCCTGTTCAGCGACATCGCCGAGCTGTAACCGGCAACCGGCTGTCAGCCCGCCTTGGGGGTTGACAGCCGGTCCACCACCTGGCCGTAATACGGCCCATCCTCGCCAAGCTCCATCGCCCTGCCCATACGGCATTCCAGCTTGGTCCGCAAGCAGCTGATCTTCTTCAACTGCCTCACCTTCTCTCGTTCATCCGTGCAGGTTGCCAGCAACTGCTCAAGCCGGGTAATCTCCTGTTGCACCGCCACTTCCTCGGGCACGTAGCCGGCGTTTTTCAGCAGCCGGTAGGCCATGCGCAGGTCTGCCGGCACATGGGCCATGTCGTCCGGCGGCAGGGGTTTGTTTTTCCAGTGGCTGAGGTCGGGGATCGTGCCCTCTTCCATGGCCTGCTGAATTTTTCGTTCCGCGATTTGCTGTATTATCGAAAGCATGGCCTCTTCTCTCTTTCCCTTGTGTCTCTGTTGCCAGTCGTTACAATAGAAATGTTTACCCTGTAACCGCAGCGCTGCTGCCCGAATAGTTGAGCACAAAAAGGAGATGTGTATGAAAAAAAGAAGTGTGCTGGTTGTCGCCGTGAGCCTGTTTGCGGCCGGGTCTCTGGCCTGGGCCGATGACCTGCCCTGGGAGATGAAGCTGCCGTTCAAAGAGGCCGCCATTCATTACGAGCTCACCGGCAGCGAGCAGGGCAAGGAAACCCTGTACGTCAAAGACTACGGTCAACGGCGGGCCGAACACCACAAGGCGACCACCATGGTCATGGGGATGAGCAACCCGTCTGAGACCCTTGAGCTCACCGACCCGGACTGGATCACCACCTACAACCTGATCGACAAGACCGGCGAAAAGACCTCCAACCCCCGCAAAATTTACCAGGCCGAATATAACAAATTCAGCGCCGCTGAGAAAAAGAATTTTGAGAAGAACGCCAAGGAGCTTGGCGCCGGCATGATGGGCTCGTTCGGCGGTTCGGTCAAGCAAAAGGCCGAGAAGGTGCTGGGCTATGACTGCGACGTTGCCGCCATCGGCGGCGGCATGTCCACCGTTTCCATGATCCACAACACCGACGTGCCGCTGCGTTCGGAAGTTTCGGTGATGGGCATGAAGAGCGCCAACGTCGCGGTTAAGGTCGACACCGGCGCCGTGCCCGACAGCGCCTTTGCCCCGCCCGCCGGCATTACTGCGGTGTTCAACCAGGAGGCGGAAACCATGATGACCGGTATGGTGCAGCAGGCCATGGACACGCTCAAACAACCAGACGGGGCAAAGAAAATGCAGCAGATGGGACAATCCATGGTCCCCGGCGGCATGCAGCAAGGGATGGAGGCCGAGGGGATCAGCAAGGAGGATCAACAGGCGATGATGCAACAGATGCAGGAAGCGATGCAGCAAATGCAGCAGGTGAAGCCGCAACAGTGAACAAGCGACCAGCCCCCGCCAGCAGCAGCCAGCGGGGGCTTTTTACGGTTACTTCTGGAGAATGGTGTCCCGCTTAAAGTCCTGATCGTTCTTTTCAGGATAGTCGAGAATGTAATGCAGCCCGCGCGATTCCTTGCGCTGGCTGGCGCTCTGCACAATCAGATCGGCGATCACCGCCAGGTTGCGCAACTCCACCAGATCGGGGGTGAGCAGGTAATCGTAGAAATGCTCTTTGATCTCTGTGAGCATCCAACTTAAGCGGGTCTGGATCAGGTCCAGCCGCTTTTTCCGCCGCACAATCCCTACATAATCCCACATCAACTGTCGCACCTGATCCCAGTTGTGCTTGATCAGAATTGACTCGTCGAGCAGGGCGGCGCCGCCGGTCCGCCAGGGCTCAATCTCGATTTTTTCCAAGGTCCGGGTCGAGGCGATCTGGCCTTCGAGCAGATGGGCGGCGCGATGGGCAAAGACCACCGCCTCGAGCAACGAGTTGGAGGCCAAGCGGTTGGCCCCGTGCAGGCCGGTGCAGGCGGTCTCGCCCAGGGCCATTAGGTTGGTGATGGAGCTGCGGCCCCACTCGTCCACCAATACCCCGCCGCACATGTAGTGCGCCGCCGGCACCACCGGAATCGGCTTTTGGGTCAGGTCCACCCCGTACTGTTTGCAAGTCTGGTAGATGTTGGGGAACCGCTCTTGGAGAAAGGCGGCCGGCTTGTGGGTGATGTCAAGGAACACGCAGTCGGCGCCGGTGGCCTTCATCTCGGCGTCGATGCCGCGCGCCACAGCATCGCGGGTGGCGAGGTCGCCGCGCGAGTCGTACTTCTTCATAAAGGGTTTGCCCTGCTGATTAACCAGGACGCCGCCCTCGCCGCGCACCGCCTCCGAGATGAGGAAATTTTTCGCCTCCCGGTTAAAAAAGCAGGTGGGATGAAACTGAATGAACTCGAGATTAGCCACCTTGGCCCCCGCCCGGTAGGCCATGGCCACGCCGTCGCCGGTGGCGATGTCCGGGTTGGTGGTGTAGAGATAGACCTTGCCGCAACCGCCGGTGCACAGCACCGTGACCCCGGCGCAGCGCGTCTCGACCTCGCCGGTCAACCGGTTGAGCACATAGGCTCCCAGGCAGCGGTCGCCGTTGGTTCGCTCCTGACCGCGCGCCTTGGACTCAATCAGCAGGTCAATGGCCAGATGATTTTCCAGCACTTCGATGTTGGGATTGACCGCAATCTGCTCGAGCAGCGCCCGCTCGATCTCCTTGCCGGTGAGGTCAAAGGCGTGGGCCACCCGGCGCGCCGAATGGCCGCCCTCCATGCCCAGATCAAACCCCTTGCCGTCCTTGCCCTTTTGAAACCGGACCCCCAGATCCATCAACTCCCGCACCCGATCCGGGCCTTCAGTGGTGACGATGCGCACGATCTCTTCATTGCACAGGCCATCCCCCGAACACAGGGTGTCGGCAATGTGGGCGTCGACCGTATCCTCCACCGACAACACCGCCGCCACCCCACCCTGCGCCAGGTTGGTTGCCGTGTCGGCTTTTTTCTTTTTGGTGATCAAAGTGACCTTGGAAAACTGCGCAACCTTCAACGCAAACGAAAGCCCCGACACACCACTTCCAACAATGAGTACATCGCTATAATCCGTCATACAAGGGTCCCGCGCCGGCAATGTTTCACGTGAAACATGGGCAAAGTGATTAGGAAAGCAAGAGAACTGTTCTCTGGGAAGCGAGAGTATAGTATACTCTTCGGATGTTTCATCAACAAAGAGCCGTCAGGAGAAAAATTACATTGGACACACAAATTGTCGCGCTGGCGAACCAGAAAGGCGGGGTGGGCAAGACCACCACGGCCTTAAACCTTGCCGCCGTATTGGCGGACAAGGGCAAGAAGGTGCTGCTGGTCGATTCCGACCCCCAGGGCAACGCATCCAGCGGGGTGGGCGTTTTCAAGACCAACGAAGACAAAAACATCTACAGTTGCTACACCGGCGCCAAAGAGGCGGCAGACTGCATCCTACCCACCCAATTGAAAAATCTCTCGATCCTACCAGCCTCGATCAATCTGGTCGGGGTTGAGGTGGAGCTGATCAGCCAGGACAATCGAGAAAAACGCCTCAAAACCATCCTCCGATCGGTGAAGGAAAATTTTCAGTACATCCTGATCGATTGCCCGCCGTCATTGGGCATCCTCACCATCAACAGCTTGACCGCCGCCGACTCGGTGCTGGTTCCGTTGCAGTGCGAATATTTCGCCATGGAGGGGTTGGCGCAACTGATCCAAACCATCCGCAAGGTCAAGAAAAATCTCAACCGCGAGCTGTTCGTTGAAGGGCTGCTGCTGACCATGTATGACCGGCGCAACCGGCTGACCCATTCAGTGGCCAGCGAAATTCAAAAACATTTCGGCGAGCAGGTCTACGATACGGTGATTCCGCGCAACGTCCGGCTGAGCGAGAGCCCCAGCCACGGGCAAACGATTATCGAATATGACCCGGGATGCAGCGGCGCCAAGGCCTACAAGCAACTGGGCGCAGAATTCCTCAAACGAGCCAAAGCGAGGGCCTG
The DNA here is from genome assembly GCF_030824455.1 of Desulfobulbus sp. Taxonomy (GTDB): domain Bacteria; phylum Desulfobacterota; class Desulfobulbia; order Desulfobulbales; family Desulfobulbaceae; genus Desulfobulbus. The sequence continues at coordinate 10,379 of NZ_JAVBXR010000123.1, read as the reverse complement.
AGGTATGGTGAAAAATGTGTTGGGCCGGGGCGTTGGCGCATTGCTGCCCGAAGACAGCCTGGACGAGGCAGATAAATTTTTCATGTGTGATATCGACAAGATATCCCCAAATCCCAACCAGCCGCGCAGCCATTTCGACGCCGACAAGTTGCAGCAGCTGGCCGATTCCATCCGCGAGAAAGGGGTGATTCAGCCGTTGCTGGTCGTCCGGGCTCACGGCAACCGCTACACCCTGATTGCCGGCGAGCGGCGGCTCCGGGCCGCCAAGCTGGCGGGCCGCGACGAGGTGCCGGTGGTGGTGATGGACGAGACCAGCGACAACGAGAGCCTGGAATTGGCCCTGATTGAAAATATCCAGCGCCATGATCTCAATCCCATTGAAGAGGCCCAGGCCTATACGCGCCTGATGGAGGAGTTCCGACTCACCCAGGAAGAGGTGGCCAAAAAGGTGGGCCGCCAGCGCTCCACGGTCGCCAATGTGCTGCGCCTGCTCCATTTGCCGAAAACCCTGCAGGACGACGTCGTCCTGGGGGTGATCAGCGAGGGCCATGCGCGGGTGCTGCTGCGGATCAAAGATCAGCCGGAGCAGTTGCAGGAGGTCCGCGACCGGATCGTCAACGAGGAGTTGTCGGTGCGGGCGGCGGAACGGCTGTGCAATAAAAAACCGCAGCCGCCCGAGCCCAAGGCAAGCGAAACGCCGACGCCGCAACCGGAAGGGGTGCCGCAGGCCTACTGCGCCGCCCTGCTCAACCAGTTGACCAACCAGTTGCACACCAAGGTCCGGATTGTCCAGCAGGGTCAGCGCGGCAAGTTGGAGATCGAATACTACTCCAGCGACGACCTCGACCGGCTGGTCAGCCTGCTGGCGCGCTAGCCTCCCATGCAGCCGGATCGCAGAGCGCACGCATGCCATTGACCACGGAGACCACGGTCAGGCTGCGCAGAACGCCGCTGGTTTTGCTGGTCGTCTTCCTGGCGCTGTTTCTCCTTGGCGTCGCTCTGGACGAACCGCTGCGGGTATTGGAACAGGCCCGCTCGATCTGCCTGGAATGCATCGGCATCGGATGAGCGCGCCGCCCATGGAAACCCTGCGTAAATGGATCCAGGTCCTCTGGTTTTTCCTCACCAACGGCTTCTGGGGCTTTCCGGTCAGCGGCACGCTGTATCAGGGGCCGTTGAAGGTGCTCTGCTCGCCCGGCCTCAACTGCTATTCCTGCCCGGCCGCCACCACCTTCTGTCCCATCGGCAGCCTGCAACAACTGCTCATGGGCGTGCGGCTGTCGCTGCAGGCCGGGCAGATCTATGTGGGAACCTATGTCCTGGGCTGCATGGGCCTCTTGGGGACCCTATGCGGCCGATTCATCTGCGGTTGGGCCTGCCCTTTTGGGTTGCTCCAGGAGTGGCTGCACCGGATTCCCTCGCCCAAATACAGCGTTCCTAGGATGCTGCGGTGGGGCAAGTACCTGGTGTTGCTGCTGATGGTGGTGGTGCTGCCGCTGGTGGTGGTCGACAGCTTCGGCATGGGCAAACCCTGGTTCTGCAAATTCCTCTGTCCGGCCGGCACGCTTGAGGCCGGCGTGCCCATGCTGCTGCTGAGTCCGGATCTGCGGCCGGCCGCCGGCCTCCTCTACCTGCACAAGTTGATCGTGCTGGCGGCGGTGCTCCTGTGGAGCGTCGTGTCCTCACGTCCCTTCTGCCGCACCCTGTGTCCGCTGGGGGCTTTTTACGGCCTGTTCAACCGGTTCAGCCTGATTCAGTTGAAATTTAACGTGGATGCCTGTACAAAGTGCGGGGCATGCCGCCGGGTCTGCCCGGTGGACATCCGGGTTGAGCAAACGCCCAACAGCGCCGAATGCATTCGCTGCCTGCGCTGCTGCACCGAGGCATGCCCAACCGGCGCGCTCACCCTCGACATCGCCGGTTTTGGCGTGCGCATGACGCCAGGCGCGCCGGCGTCGTCCGATGAACCCATGCAGCAAGGATCCCGGTCATGACCATGCGACACACCGTTTTTTCCCTTGCCTTTTCGCTCCTCTTGGTGGCGCGGGCAGCCTTCGCCGCCGAGATGGTTTCGATTGCCGGCGAGGACATCAACATGCGCTCCGGCCCTGGAACCGAGCAGGAAATCCTGTGGAAGATCGGCGACGGTTTTCCGGTGGAGGTTGTTGACTCCAAGGGCGAATGGCTGCAGGTCAAAGATTTTGAAGGCAGCACCGGTTGGGTCCACAAAAAGACCACCCAGAAAACGCCGCACATGATCGTCAAGGCCAATAAAGGAACCGAGCAACAGATCAATGTCCGCAGCGAACCGAACACCAAGGGGCAGGTCGTGGCCAAGGCCAATTACGGGGTGGTGTTTAAAACTGTAGAGAAGAAGGACGGCTGGGTCAAAGTGGAGCACGGCCAGGGCGTAACCGGGTGGGTGGAAGGCAGCCTGCTCTGGGGTTTTTAAGCAACAGCTTGTTTTTTGGTGTAGAGGCAGAGGTTAAGCGTTTTAATTTTCATCGTTCCATTCTATCCGCTCGGCGCCGTTTTGCTCGGTTGGGTTGCGAGGCTCTGGAAATATGTACGACGTAACCCGATCCATTCCCATGATTCCCGATAAACAGCTCATTCGGCTCCGCTTCGAGCAGGCCGCAGCCACCTATGAACAGCAGGCCACCGTGCAGCAGCGGGTGGCTGAACGATTGCTGACCTTGCTGGCCGACGCCGCGCCCGGATTGCAGCCGCAGCACATTCTCGAGATCGGCTGTTGCACCGGGCTGCTCACCGAAAAGGTGCTGACCCGCTATCCGGGGATTGTCCACCTCACGATCAGCGATCTGGTGGCCGCCTTTGAACAGTGCGTGTGCCGCAAGATCGGCGCCCTGGCCGACAACATCACCTTCCTGGCCGGCGACATTGAAACCGTCCGCCTGCCGTCGCGCTACGACCTGATCATCTCCTCCTCAACCCTGCACTGGGTCTACGATCTGCCGGAACTGTGCAGAAAATTCCACCATCACCTGCAGCCCGGCGGCGTCCTCGCCTTTTCCCTCTACGGCAAGGACAACCTACGGGAAATCCGTTCGGTGACCGGCGTGGGCTTGGCCTACCGCGATCTGGAGCAACTGCAGACCGTGGTCGGCGAGAAGTTTGAGATCCTGGCCGCCGAAGAGGCGCGGGAAACCCTGTGGTATCCTGAACCCATCGCAGTGCTGCAGCACCTGCGGGCCACCGGCGTCAACTCCATTGGCCAGCAGGCCTGGACGCGACGGCAGGTCAACGCCTTCATCGCCGACTACAAAAGCCAATTTTCCGGCGACCAGGGCGTCCGGCTGACCTATCACCCCATGTTCATCGTGGCGCGCCCCCGGTCATAGGCTTGGCCGTGGCGGATCGCGCCGCCAACATCCAGAGCAACAGGCACGCGCATGACCCCTCCCCATTACACCATCGCCGTGGGCGGCATCGACACCGACGTCGGCAAATCCTACGTCACCGGGCTGTTTGCCCGTTGGCTGGTTCAGCAGGGTCGCAACGTCACCACCTTGAAACTGGTGCAGACCGGCTGCAGCGAAACCTCGGACGACATCCTGCTGCACCGCAAACTGATGGGCCAGCCGCTGAGCGAATTCGACCGCGACGGCACCACCTGCCCCTACCTGTTTCCCTATCCCGCCTCGCCGCTGTTGTCGGCGCGCATGGTGGGCAAAGAGATTGACCCGGCGGTGCTGGACCAGTCCCTAACCACCCTGCAGGCCCGCTATGAATGGCTGCTGGTGGAAGGCGCCGGCGGCCTGTTGGTGCCCCTCAATCCCAACCTGTTGCTGCTGGACTATTTCGCCTCCAGAAAGCTGCCCCTGCTCCTGGTCTGCTCGCCGCGCCTGGGCTCGATTAACCACACCCGCCTCAGCCTTGAGGCCGTCAAAAACCGCAACATCCCCCTGCTTGGTTTGGCGTACAATCTCTTTGGCGACCATCCACGGGAGATCGTTCAGGACACGCTGCGCGAATGCCGCAAGGCCCTGGTTGATTACGGATTTGCCGACACCCTGGTCCTGGTGCCCGATCTCAAAGAAAGCGCCTCCGCCGCCTGGCAAACACTGGCAACCGCCGCCGCTCACATCGCATAAGCGTTCCATCGCACCGTTTCCCATCTCTGCAAGGGACGGGAAACGGCTGTACCTGTCCGTCTTCCGATTGAAACCATCCCGTCCGCGCGCTTTGAGCATCGAATCGCGTGGAATCAACCGCGATGCTGCTCCTCGCGGCGGCTCTGCCGTTTGGTCAGGCCGGCGCCAAGGTTGCGGCGTTCGTCGGGCAGACGGGTGACATGGGCGCTGATCGCCGGCGGCAAGACCCTTCCCTTGATCACCAGAATGTCGGCGGCCAGTCTGTCGGCCGCCTCGCCTTTGTCCCAACCCTTGTGTTCCACCAGATAGCGAAACAGCAGTTCAGCCAGCCGGGGCAGGCCAATCTGCCAGGTGGCGCGGGTTTCCTGGTAGAGCCAGCGGGAAAAATCAAGGAAACCGTGGAACACGTCGTTGTCCGGCCAAAGCAGCCGGACGGTCCGGCCAAAATTGCCGCTGTTGTAAACCAGATCCCAGAACCGGGCCAGCCGCTTCATTTCCTGCATCCGGGCAAAGGGGATCAGGTCGTTGCGCAGGATTTCGTAGGGCGGATCCGGCGAATAGACCATGCCGTATGTGTGGTCATGGCGGCTAAGGGTTGTGCCGGAGAGTTTTTTGAGGATGCCGATCTGGATCTCGCCCCGGGTCAGACCGGCCAGGGCGTTGAGATTGGCGCCGAACTGGTCGATGGATTCGCCGGGCAGGCCGACGATGAGATCAACATGGAGGTGGGCGGTGGTGGCCTGTTCGAGGAAGGCGAGATTTTCCCGAATCCGGTCGAAATCAAGCCGCCGGCTGATGTTGGCGGCGGTCGGGGGATGCAGGGTTTGAATGCCCACCTCCAGTTGCAGGGCGCCGGCGGGAAAACGCTGCAGCCGCTCTTTGAGGGCCTCGGGAAAATGGTCCGGAATCACCTCGAAATGAACGTGAAAGGGCGGCTCCTTGGCGAGAAAAAAGTCAAGGATGCGGCCGGCGGCGACCAGGTTGCTGTTGAAGGTCCGGTCAACGAATTTAAAGGTCCGCGCCCCCCGGCGCCAGAGCTCTTCCATCTCAGCCAGGAAGGCGTCGACGGCAAAGGGCCTGACCTGTTTGTCGATGGAGGAGAGGCAGAACTCGCAGGTAAAGGGACAGCCGCGCGAGGCCTCGACATAGGTGAGCCGGTGGGCCAGGTCCTCGTCGGTGTAGAAAGGGTACGGCGAGGTCAGGTCTTCAACCGCAGGCGGCGCGGCCGGGATCAGCTTGTCCGGGGGCGGCGCGCCGCCGAGCAGGGCCGCGCAGAGCGTGTGAAAGGCTAGCTCGCCTTCGCCTTGAAGGAGATAATCGGCCTCGCCCAGATCCACCCGCAAGGGCAGGTGGCTGACCTCCGGCCCGCCGAGAACCACGCATACCTCCGGGGCCACCCGTTTGAGCATCCCCACCAACTGCCGCACCTGGGCCGCGTTCCAGATGTAGACGCCGATGCCGACAATCGCGGGCTGCGAGGCGAGAATTTTCTCCGCCATATCACCGATCTGATCGGTGAGGCAGTACTCCTGAATGCAGGCCTGCGGCTGCAGTTCGCGCAAATTGGCGTAGAGCCAGCGAAGGCCAAGGCTGGCGTGGATGTAGCGGGCGTTGATGGTGGTGAGAACGATTCCGGGCATGGGCGTACCGCAGGGTGGGAACAGGTTGACCTTGATGCGGTCCCCCTGCTCCGGAACCGGTTGGCTCAATGGGCCGCCATTCGTTGCCGGAGCACCTTGTGGAGGATGCCGCCGTGCCGGTAATAGTCGATTTCCATGGCATTATCAAGACGGAGGATCACCGGAATGAGCCGCCTCCGACCGTCGGCCCGGTCAATGCGCAGCTCCACCGTTTGCCCGGGCGTCATGGGGCCGGCAATGCCGCTCAGACTGATGATTTCGCGGCCGTCCAGCCCCAGGTTGGCGGCGTCCGTGCCCTCGGGAAACTGCAGCGGCAGCACCCCCATGCCCACCAGATTGGAGCGGTGGATGCGTTCAAAGGAGGCGGCGATCACCGCCTTGACCCCGAGCAGCATCGTCCCTTTGGCGGCCCAGTCGCGCGACGAACCGGTGCCGTAATCCTTGCCGGCAAAGACCACCAGCGGCACGCCCGCCTGCTGATAGCGCATGGCCGCGTCATAAATCGGCGCCTCCGTACCCTCGGGCCAGACCTTGGTCCAGCCGCCCTCCCGATCCACCATCTGATTTTTGATGCGGATGTTGGCCCAGGTTCCGCGCATCATCACCTCGTGGTTGCCGCGCCGCGAGCCGTAGCTGTTGAAATCCGCCGGCGCGATCCCCAGTTCCTGCAAATAGAGACCCGCAGGGGTCTGCGGCCCAATGGCGCCGGCCGGGCTGATGTGGTCGGTGGTGATCGAATCGCCGAACACGGCCAGAATGCGCGCGCCCTCGATGTCGGCGACCGGTTGGGGCACTGAGCTCATGGCCTGGAAAAAAGGCGGTTCGCGGATATAGGAAGAATCCGGGTCCCATTGATAGAGGTCGGAACTGCCGCCGGAAAGCGCGTTCCACTGGGCGTCGCCGGCAAACACCGATCCGTAGCTGACGGTGAACAGATCGGGCTTGAGGCTGTGCCGCACTGCTTCCCGAATTTCTTCGCTGCTGGGCCAGATGTCGCGGAGGAAGACCGGCGCGCCCTGGGGATCAAACCCCAAAGGCTCGCTGTCGAGATCAATCAGCATCGTGCCGGCCAGGGCATAGGCCACCACCAGCGGCGGCGAGCCAAGGTAGTTGGCCCGGACCTGGGGATGGATGCGGGCCTCGAAGTTGCGGTTGCCGCTGAGCACTGCGGCCGCCACCAGATTCTGGTCGCGAATTTTGGCGGCGACCTCGTCGCTGAGCGGCCCGCTGTTGCCGATGCAGGTGGTGCAGCCGTAGCCGACCACCTGGAATCCCAGGGCTTCGAGATCGGGCAGCAACCCGCTCTGCTCCAGATACCGGGTGACCACCCGGGAGCCGGGCGCCAGGCTGGTTTTGACCCAGGGTTTGGTGGTCAGGCCCCGTTGCCGCGCCTTGCGGGCCAGCAGGCCGGCCCCGATCATCACATCCGGGTTGGAGGTGTTGGTGCAGCTGGTGATGGCGGCGATGACCACCGAGCCGTTGGTCAAGGCCGCATTCGGTTGGTCGGTGACGTCGGGGGTGCTGCCCACCAGCTGTTGCTCGAATTGACGACCGAAATCGGCGCGCGCCTCGGCAAGCGGTAGCAAATCCTGGGGCCGCTTGGGGCCGGCCAGACTTGGGACCACGGTGTCGAGACAGACGTCGTAGACCACCGAGTATTCCGGCTCCCGGCTGTCCGGGACAAAGAAAAATCCCTGCTCGCGGCAGTAGCGCTCGACCAGATCGACCAATCCTTCCGGCCGGCCGCTGACGCGGAGATAGCGCAGGGTTTCCCCGTCCACCGGAAAAAAGCCCATGGTGGCGCCGTATTCCGGGGCCATGTTGGCGATGGTGGCCCGGTCGGGCAGGCTTAAGGCGGCCAGCCCTGGTCCGAAAAATTCGACAAACCGGCCCACCACGCCCTTGGCGCGGAGGAAGCGGGTGATGGTCAGCACCAGGTCGGTGGCCGTGGTTCCCGGCCGCAGCGCGCCGCTGAGCCGCACGCCCACCACCTCCGGAATCTGCAGGGAATAGGGCTGGCCGAGCAGGACCGCCTCGGCCTCAATGCCGCCCACGCCCCAACCCATGACGCCAAGGCCGTTGATCATGGTGGTGTGCGAATCCGTACCGAGCACGCTGTCCGGATAGAGCACGGATGCGCCGTCCTGCTCGCCGGTGGCGACCACCGAGGCCAGGTACTCCAGGTTCACCTGATGGACGATGCCGGCGCCCGGCGGCACAACCCGGAAATTGCGGAAGGCCCGCTGCCCCCAGTGGAGCATGGTGTAGCGCTCGCGGTTGCGTTCCATCTCCAGGCCGACATTGACCCCGAGGGCGGCGCTGTCGCCGGCGCGGTCCACCTGGACGCTGTGGTCTATGACCAGATCGGCCGGCACGAACGGATTCATGGTCGCGGGATCGCCGCCGGCCCGCGCCAGGGCGGAACGCATCGCCGCCAGATCGACCAGGGCCGGCACTCCGGTGAAATCCTGGAGGATCACCCGCGCCGGCATGAAGGGCACAGCCGCCGGGCTGACCGCGCCGGCGCACCAGGAGGCCAGATTGTCAATGTCCTCGTCGCTGGCCAACCCCTGTGGGTAATGCCGCAGCAGGTTTTCCAGCAGGATGCGCAAGCAATAGGGCAAACGCGCAATCGGCCCATAACCAAGCTCTTCCAGGGCCTTGACCGAATAGAGAACATATTTTTCATCGCCTGCCTGCAGGGTGGTCCGGGGATCGAAACGGCTGAAATCCTTGGTTGTCGTCATATGGGTCTCCTCTTGGTACGGGGTGTGTATCTGTTGAGAATAAATCTTTATGCACGATTATACCAGATTATCCCAGCGGCAGGGAAAGTCGAGAAAAGCTGGTAAAATCCAGTTCCCGCCTTGACAAAGAATATATTTTGTGTGCTTAATACTACACGGGTAGAAAAGGCATTTAATTTCTGCTGTTACCAAAGTCTGCCATCCCACAAGAGAGCTAAAAGAGAGAAATGGCAAAGAAAGAAAACCTCATTGTAGGTGTCGACATTGGCTCCCATGCCGTCAAAATCTGTCAATTACAGAAAACAGGTCAAACATACAGGCTCTTGGCGGTCGGAAGCGCTGCTATTCCACCGGGAGCCGTTGAAGACGGCGTCCTCCAGGAACCCGAAGAGGTTGGGAAGGCTATTGCAGCACTTTTGAAAAATCTAAAAATCAAGAGCACAAAAGTCGGCATCTCCATATCCGGCTATTCGGTCATCGTAAAAAAGATTAATTTGGAATCAATGGATGATGAAACCCTCGCTTCCTATATCAAGGCTGAGGCTGAACAATATATTCCCTTTGATTTAGATGACGTGTACCTCGATTTTCAAAAACTCCCCTCGAAAAAAGAAGGGAGCGACAGGAACGACGTTATGCTCGTTGCCGCCAAAAAAGAGGTTATTAACGATTACATCGACATGTTGACGAATTTGAAACTAACAACTGTCTTGGTCGATGTCGACGGCTTTGCTTTGGAAAATATATGGGAAACAGTTTCCGAAAAGATTGAGAACATAGCTCTTGTCGACATCGGAGCCTCAAAAATGAATATTAACATCATTTCTGAAGGTGTCTCCGTTTTGGCGCGAGATATCGTAGTGGGTAGCGAACAATTAACCGATCAGTTGGCGAGTGCGCTTGATGTTGATTATGCCAATGCGGAAAAAGTTAAGCTGGGAATTGTTCCGCCCCCGCCTGGCGACGAGGAAAGCATTGAAAGAATTTTCAATAAAACGTGTACCCAATGGGTTCTCGAGATCAAGAAAGCTCTTGACCTTTACCTCGCGAACAATCCTGAGAAACCTATTCATTCTATAGTATTAAGTGGGGGTGGGTCAAAGGTGAACGGGCTGAATGAATATATCGAACGAGAGACGGGGTTGCGAGTGTTGGCCTTTAACCCTTTTGATAAAATGATATGTGACGATAAAACATTTGATCCAAATTACCTCAACTCAATAGCACCTGAAATGGCTATAGCTGTAGGTCTCGCTATCCGCCAAGCTGATTTTTGATAAATATACCATGATATATATAAATCTAATCCCGGTAAGGGATATAAAACGGCGCAGGAAAGCAAAAAAGGAAATATTATTTTCAGCAGGATTGCTAGTTTGTCTCCTCCTAATCTTAGGCCTATGGGCTGGGTATCAATCTAATGCAATCGCAAATATCACGGACACAAATAATAAACTTCAGGAAGAAAAAAAGAAATATTCTAAAATATTAGAAGAAATTACAAAGTTGGAACAGGAAAAAAAAGATCTATTGGCTAGGATTGAAGTAATTAACAAGCTGAAAGAATCCTCATCACTTACTGTTCGCGTTTTGGACGAAGTCGCGCGCTTTACGCCTTCTGATCGGATGTGGCTAAAAACATTAAGCCAAAGCGCTAACACGTTAAGCTTGACGGGGATGGCGATGGATGACCAAACCATTGCCAGATATATGGAAGATCTTGAAAAATCTCCATTCGTCAACAATGTCGTTCTTGTCAGTTCAGCCATGGAAAATTTTGCAGAAAGACAGTTGAAAACGTTTTCTATCTCTTGCACCGTCGGTTTTGAAAAATCAGAAAAAACGGTAGAAAACCTAAAATAAAACAAGGGTCTACA
>NZ_JAVBXR010000060.1 GCF_030824455.1 Desulfobulbus sp. | reverse complement strand
CCCTTGAAGACCACCTCGAGGACTCGTTACGGACAATGGAATGTGATACACCAAGAGTCCATTCCATCGTCGCGTGGCCGTGGATCATGAGTTCACTTTTGAATTAGAATTGGAATTACTGGTCTGCCGCCGCCAGAGGGACAGGGTAAATGAGCACAGCAACGCGCCCGCCAGGAGTCCGGCCAGGCCAACTCGGCGCAGGGTAAGTCGCGGACGGAGCAGCAGCAACAGCACCCCGAAGAACAGTGCAATTTCCAGAAGAGAAGGGGTGATGGTCCAGATCGAGGCGTGCGGAAAGCCGCGCATGGCCTCGGCCAGCCAAATCGTCAACCGGATGCCCAGCCCGCCGAAATCAAACAGAAGATTCGCCGCATTCGGCGCAATCCAGATCAAAGGAATTGCCAACAGTCCGCACGGTAAGGCCCAGAGGCAGAGCAGCGGTTCGATGAGCAGGTTCATCACCGGGCCAATCAGCGAAAAGCGGTTGAAATGGTACAGGAGGATGGGCAGGGTGCCGGCGGTGGCCGCCAGAGAAACATACAGCAGCGATTGCACGGCGCTGATTCCGGTGAGGAGATGGCGACGCCAGTTGGGGGGCAGGTTTTTCGGTTTGTCGACCAGGAGAGGCAGCCGGGGGTAGATGAGGTTGATGGCGAGCACTGCGGCAAAGGAGAGCTGGAACGAAGCGGTGCCCAGCGACAGCGGGCTGACAACCAGAACGACCAGCGCGGCGGCGGCGATCAAATGGATCATCGAGCGCTGCCGCCGCACCATCACGGCAAACAGCACCAGCAGGGCGGTGAGCAACGCCCGAACCGCCGGGACGTTCATACCAGCGATAAAGGCGTACAGCAGTAGAATTGGGGCGGTCAACGCCAGGGCCAGGGTGGGTACATGGGTGTGGAGCAACAACCATTGGCTGCGTTTGAGCAGCCAGGTGAACAGTGCGGCGGTGAAAAGGCCGAGCATGCTGAAGTGCAAACCGGATATGGAAAGAACGTGAAAACAGCCGTTTTCTTTGAATGCCTCCATGAGTTGCGGCGAGATGTTCACTGTTGAGCCGATCAGCAGGGCCTGGTAAAGGCCGGCCAGTTCCGGAGCCAGGCGGCGGTCGAGCGTCTGCGCGATCCGTAACCGCGTCCGTTCGGGGAGAAACCGCAGCTCCCGCCAGAGGGACGAGTCTTGGTCGCGCACCGGCAGCATTTCGTCTGCGGACTGGATCCACCCGGAACAGGAGATCGATTTTGCCGCCATCAGCAGGCGATAATCAAAGACGCCGGGCGTCTGATAGTTGCGGATGCGGTCAACCGTGGCCAGGGCCATGATGTTGACGCCGGGTGCAAAGCGCGAATCAAGGGCGTCGGCGACAGAGAGTTGGATGCGGCCTTGCGCCGGTTGAAAAGGCGCGTTTCTCTCTGGCGTATGGATGAGGGTGGATTCCATCGCCAGTTCAAACCGGGTTTTCTCGCCGTCGAATTCGGGCATGGTCTGGATGCGGCCGACCAGGGTGATGTTTGTTTTTTCGGTGATGAGGTTGGCGATGTGGTGCGGATCAGCGCTTGGCTGCAGGGCCAGGTGGGTGTGGAGCAGGCCGACGAGGAGCGAGAAGGGCAGGGCGGCCAGTGGCTGCAACGGCCGGCGGAGGAACATTGCCAGCGCCGCCGTTACCGCCAGCAAGGGGACGGCAACGGGGATAACCGGCAGTTGCGCCAAGGCGCGCGCGAAAACAAAGGCAACGCTTGCCCCGGCAATGAAGCAGATTGCGGCGCAGACCAGCAGGTTGTCGGCACAGCGCTGCACAAGGCCTTTCATGCCGAGAGCCTCAGGGGCCGGGTTGTGTTCCGGCAAGCAGGGCATTGACGGCGTCTATATGCCGGCCGACAACGCCGCGATTGGCGCGGACACAGGCGCTGGCGGCGGCCGCCGCCAGGTCGTGGGCCACGGGATTGGTCAAAAGTCGCAGCAGTTCCTCTGCCAGCGCGTCGGCTGCATCAATCCGGCGCGCTCCGCCGCACTCGACTAGTTGCTGGGCAATCTCAGCAAAATCCTCCATGTGCGGGCCAAAGAGCACCGGAACCCTTGCCGCCGCCGGTTCAATCGGATTATGGCCGCCCTCCGGCACGAGGCTGCCGCCGACAAAGACCGTCTCGGCCATGGGGTAGCATCCCGCCAGTTCGCCGATGGTGTCAAGAATGAGCGCCGGGCCTGCGGTCTTGCCGTCGGTCCAGCGTCTGCAGGCGCATTGATGGGTCGCGCCCAGGGCGACAATTTCCCCGGCGCGTTCAATGTTTCGCGGCGCAATCAGCAGTTGCAGGTTCGGCAGCGTGGTCAGCAGGCGCCGGTGGACGCGGAAGATCAATTCCTCCTCGCCGCGGTGGGTCGAGCCGCAGATCCAAAGCGGCGCGTGCGCCGAGAAACCGTAGCGCTCCTTGTTCAGGCCAGGGGCGCCGGGGCTTGTCTGCTGATCCGCGACCTGACTGGTGTCGAATTTAAGATTGCCGAGCGTGAGCACCCGCCGCTCCTCCACGCCAAGGGCAACCATCTTGGCCGCATCAGCCCCGGTTTGCATCGAGAGCAGGGAGAAGGAGCGGAACATCGGGCGAAAGAAACCGGAAAAACGTTGGTAGCGGACAAAGGAGCGCTCCGAGATGCGGCCGTTGACCAGCAGCGTTGGCACATGTCGCCGCTTGAGGCAGTGGAGCCAGTGGGGCCAGAAATCGGTTTCCACCAGAATGAACAGATCTGGGCGGATGGTGCGCGCAAAAAACGGCACAACCGGCCCCAGGTCAAGGGGAGCAGCAATCAGGGCGTCGACGTGCGGCGACAGCAGTTTGGCGGCCACCTCGCCGCCGGAGCGGGTGGCGGCGGAAAAAACGATCCGGGCGGCGGGAAAGGCGTCGCGCAGGCCGCGCGCCAGCGGCAGGGCAGAGGTGACCTCGCCCACGGAAAGGGCGTGGATCCAAAATGTTGGCGAGGATTCAGAGGCGAGCGGCGGCAATTGGCCGGCAAGCCCCCAACCCAACCGCCGGCCGATCCGCCTCCGGTATTTCTTTTTGCCAAGAATAAACGGCAGCAGCGGCAACAGCAGCAGGAGCAGAAAAGCTGAGAGCATATTGTAGAGCAACGACATCACAAATCGTGATCCTCGGTTAAGGGCAGGGAGGGTGAACGCCTCCTTGATACCAAGAATCTTTTAGCCTGTGCAAGGGGAAGCGTCGGGTCGGAAGGTATGGGTGATTGCGGTCTCGTTCTGCGCAATCGGATGTTGCGCGAACAAATGGGACTTTACTGCCGGTAAATTTGAATATATTTATATAAAATGATCTTTTTTCTGAATTTTATTCTTGAACACCGTATTTGCTTGCGGTACGGTCTTTTTCATCCACTGTTGGCGATTCCTTTTAACCAGGGTGATGCGGATGCTTGACGAGATCAGTCTGAAAATATTGAAAATTTTGCAGGAAAAGGCCCGCATTCCCAATATCGAGGTGGCGCGTCAGGTGGAAATGGCGCCATCGGCGGTGCTGGAGCGAATCCGTAAGATGGAGCGCCAGGGCATCATCGACGGCTACGAAGTTCGGCTCAATCCCGAACAATTTGATCGTCGCCAGATCGCCTTTCTCGAAATCCACACCCGTTCGGTGGGCGACCGCCCGCAAACCGGTCAGGATCTGGCCGCCATCCCCGAAGTCCAGGAAGTGCATTATGTGGCCGGAGCGGATTGCTATCTGATCAAGCTCCGGGTGGCCGACACCAATGAGCTGGCCGCCATTGTCCGTGAGAAAATCGCTGTGATCAACGAGGTCGTCTCCACCCGGACCACGACCGTTTTGCAAACCTACAAGGAGACCGCGCGCATTCCCATTCGCGGCTGAACCACACGAGGAAACCGTTATGCCTATGACTCAAGGCTTTAAAGATCGACTGTATCCCCACCTGCCGGCCATTGTCGCCCACTACGGCACGCCCTTTCACATCTACGACGAGGCCGGCATCCGCGAGACCGGCCGGCTGTTGCAAGAAGCCTTTGCCGACATCCCGGTTTTCCGTGAATACTACGCGGTCAAGGCATTGCCCAACCCGAGCGTCCTTGCGATCATGCAGGACATGGGGTTTGGCTTTGACTGCAGTTCGACCACCGAACTGATGCTCGCCCGGCAGCTCGGCGCGCGCGGCGCCGATATCATGTTCACCTCCAACAACACCAGTCCCGAGGATTTCCAGGCCGCCGCAGCCGACGGCGGTTGCATTCTCAACCTCGACGACATCAGCTTGATCGACAAGGTTCCGGAGATGCCGGAGCTGATCTGTTTCCGCTACAATCCTGGAAACCGCCGCACCGGCAACGACATCATCGGCAAGCCCGAGGAAGCCAAGTACGGCGTCAGCCACGAGCAGATTATCAACGCCTATCGGCAGGCCCAGGCCAGAGGCGCCAAACGGTTCGGCCTGCACACCATGCTGGCCTCCAACGAACTCCACTACTCCTACATGGTGCAGACTGCGGCCATGCAGCTGGAGCTGGTGGAAACCATCAGTGCCGAGCTGGGCATTGCCTTTGAATTCATCAACATCGGCGGCGGGTTGGGCATCCCGTATCTGCCGGATATCGATCCGTTGAACATTGCGGCCATGGGCGAGGAGATCACCGCCCTGTTCGTTGACTTCAAAGACCGCCACGGCTACTGCCCGGCGCTGATGATGGAAAGCGGCCGCTACATGACCGGCCCGCACGGGGCGCTGGTGGTGCGGGCGATCAACCGCAAGGACATCTACCGCACCTACATCGGAGTCGACGCCTGCATGTCCGCCCTGATGCGGCCGGCGCTCTACGGGGCCTATCATCACATCGAGGTGCTGGGCAAGGAAGGCGGTGAAACGGAGACGGTGGACGTGGTCGGTTCGCTGTGCGAAAACAACGACAAATTCGCAGTGCAGCGAACTCTGCCCAAGATTGTCGACGGCGACATCCTCATCATCCAGGATTCCGGCGCCCACGGCCACGCCATGGGATTCAACTACAACGGCAAGATGCGGCCCCAGGAACTGCTGCTCGGCCAGGACGGCACGGTGCGGCTGATCCGCCGCGAGGAACGGCCTGAGGATTATTTTGCCACGTTGACGTTTGAGGAGAAGGTGTTGCGGGTGTGAGGGGAAAGAGGCAACTGCAGGACCAGGGCGCACGCTGTGCGCCCCTACGCTCGAAAAATGCGATTTTGTTTTCAGGGCGGTTTGCCCATTTTATTCACGGAAGACACCATGGTCTATAATCCAGACATGCATCATCGTCGTTCTATCCGTGTCAAAGGATATGATTATTCCTCTGCGGGAGCATATTTCGTCACCCTTTGTACGCACAACCGGCAATGCTTGTTTGGAGAAATCGTGGGCGGCGAAATGTGTTTGAATGCTATGGGAAAAATCGTTGCCGAAGAATGGGTAAAAACCGGTTTGATCCGACAGGAAAACGAACTGGATGCTTGGGTGGTTATGCCCAATCATCTGCACGGTATTGTTATGGTTCTGGACCAGGGCGCACGCCGTGCGCCCCTACAACCAAACGCAACCAATCGAAGAGGCGAGCGAGCGCCCAAATCATTGGGCGCGTTGATCGCCGGGTTCAAATCTGCGGCAACCAAACGCATCAACCAGATGCGCCAGACTCCAGGGCCGCCAATATGGCAACGCAATTATTGGGAACATATCGTGCGCAACGAAAAGGATTTGCATGAAATCAGGCAATACATCTGCAACAACCCTATGTCCTGGGCCATGGACACCTTGTTTGTGGCGAGATAGTTTTCTCGTTGGTTGATCATGAGTCAGCCCGAGTGTGTAATTGCGGATGTTCCTGTAGGGGCGCACGGCGTGCGCCCGGAAGATTCCATCATGATGCAAACACTGCAGGCGTCGCTCCCTGCTCTCCCTAACCAAAGCGCACCCATGAACCTCCTGCTCATCGAACCCTCGGAACTTATTGCCGGCCAAGCCGCCCTCACCGGCCGCCGAGCCGAACACCTGATCAAGGTTTTGAGGGTGGCGGTGGGCGATACGGTGCGGGTGGGCGTGGTTAACGGCCAGCTTGGCAGCGGGCGGGTGGAAGCAATTGAGGGCGGCACGGTGCGGCTGAGGGTGGAGCTTGTGCGCCAGCCGGCGTGCAATCTGGAGGTGGAGCTGATTCTGGCCCTGCCCCGGCCGATCATGCTCCAGCGCATCCTC
>NZ_JAVBXR010000030.1 GCF_030824455.1 Desulfobulbus sp. | reverse complement strand
AGACGCCAATGTCGCCGTAGCGTGCGGGTCATGCCAACTTCGGGAGTTGTCACTCCCTGAAAAACGACTTAACCGAACCATAAAAGGGAAATCCGGCCAAGACTGTCACTGATTCAGGTGAACATCAAGCTTGCCACTTTTTAATTGCTTTCGAGGGAGGCTGGAATAGTCAACGGTTTCAGGTTTGAGAAATTCTTCCCATGTTGTTATTTCACCAAGCAAAAGTCTTCCGGCAGCACAAGCCAAATTGGCGTTTCGTATTATTGAGGCTTCTTTATCTCGTCCTTTTGTTTTCATTTCATATTTCTATGGGTGACCAACGTGTGGATAATTGGCTGGCCCGTAAGCTCGCCACCTTGTAGAACGCGGCCATTTCCGGTCCGGTTTATTGGCTGGTGTACGCCCGCATGGGCGTGATTTTTTGGGGGTGCAAGTTCTTGTATTATCCTGAGATAGGACCATAAATACTAGCCAAGGGCAAGGGCGGAACCGCGAGGGACCGTCCGAAGGAAGCCGGAGCGCAGGTGAACGAACGCAGTGAGACTCCGAAGCTATGCGTCGACGAACAGCAATGGCATACAAACCCAAGTCTCCAGGCAAATCAGCACAACCTGACAAATCCCCGAAGTTTACGCTTGCCCGTGGCGCGACGATCAAGTTGTTATCCGGGGAGACCTGCCCGCCCGCTCCTCGCCTTGACCATGTAATACAACACCGGCACCGCCATGCGGCTGATCAGCAGCGAGGCGATCTCCCCGAACATCAGCGAAATGGCCAAGCCCTGGAAGATGGGGTCCGCCAGGATCACCGAGGCCCCGACCACCACGGCCAGCGCGGTCAGCAGCATCGGCCGGAAGCGGATGGCGCCGGCCTCGACCACCGCCTCGGCCAGTCCCAGGCCGTGGCTGATCCGCAACTCGATGAAATCAACCAGAATGATCGAGTTGCGGACCACAATGCCCGCCCCGGCCATGAAGCCGATCATCGAGGTGGCGGTGAAAAAGGCGTTCAATCCCCAGTGAGCCGGCAGGATCCCGATCAGCGAGAAAGGGATGGCCGCCATCACCACCAGCGGCGTGACGTAGTCCTTGAACCAACCGACCATCAGCATGTAGATCAGCACCATCACCACACAGAAGGCCAGACCCAAATCGCGGAAGACCTCCAGGGTGATGTGCCATTCGCCGTCCCACTTCATGGACGGCTGGCTTTCAGTGAAGGGCTGGCTGAGGTTGTAGACCGTCACCGGCCCGGCCTGACCGCCAAATTGGGCGGCGTTCAGTTCCTTGAGCCGCTGGTTCATCTCCAGGATCGGGTAGACCGGACTTTCCGCCGCGCCGGCCACGTCGCCGGTGACGTAGATCACTGGTTTGAGGTTTTTGCGGTAGATCGGCTGCTCGACCGGCTGCTCGCTGACCCGCACCAGTTCGCGCAGCGGGACCAGCGGGGCCTGGGGGTTGCTCTCCGGGCGCAGCGAGACGTTGAGCAGGTTGTCGACCCGGGCGCGTTGCGACTGCGGCAGCTGCAGGACGACTTCGATCTCCTCCTTGTCGCGGGGTTGGTGGAATAGGTCGATGGACCGGCCGGACAGCCCCATCTCCACGGCGCGGGCAATCTCGCCCTCGGACAGCCCGTTGAGGGCCGCCTTTTCTTTGTCCACGGTCAGCACCAGTTTGCGGCGTTCCTTCTCCCGATACCAGTCGATGTCCACCACCCCGTCGGTGGTGGCGAAAATCCTTTTGACCTCAGTGGCCAGTTGCACCCGGCTGGCCTCGTCCGGGCCGTAGATTTCGGCCACCAGGGTCTGCAGCACCGGCGGTCCGGGCGGAACCTCGGCCACGGCCACGGCGGCTCCGTACTTCTCCGCGATCCGGGCTATCTCCGGCCGCACCCGCTTGGCAATGTCGTGGCTCTGGCTGTCGCGGTTGGCCTTTGACTTGAGGTTGACCTGGACGTCGGCCACGGTTGGCCCAGAACGGAGGAAATAATGGCGCACTAGGCCGTTGAAGTTGTAGGGCGAGGCTGTGCCGGCGTAGATCTGATAATTAACTACCTCGGGTTCCCGTCCGACCGCCTCGGCTATTTCCAGGGCCACCCGGGCGGTCTGCTCCAGGGGCGAGCCTTCGGGCATGTCGAGGATGATCTGAAACTCGGATTTGTTGTCAAAGGGCAGCATCTTCAACTTGACCTTGCCGAGATAGACCAGCGAGCAGGAAACCAGCAGCAGGGCCACGATCAGGGCAAAGAATCCGAACCGCCAACGGGCGTGGGCGAGCAGCGGGTCCATGATCCGGTGGTAGAGCCGGGTGGACCAATCGTTGGGGGCATGGTCCGGATCGTGTTCGTTGCCGGCGGCCGGGCCCTTGGGCTTGCGCAGAATGTGGATGGCGGCCCAAGGGGTGATGGTGAAGGCGATCAGCAGCGAGAAGACCATGGCCGCCGAGGCCCCGATGGGAATCGGCCGCATGTAGGGGCCCATCAGGCCGCCGACAAAGGCCATCGGCAGGATGGCGGCGATCACCGCCCAGGTGGCGAGGATGGTGGGGTTGCCGACCTCGATCACCGCCGCCACGGCGATCTCCTTGAGCGAGGCCCGCTGGTTGGCGGGCTGGCGCATGTGGCGGACAATGTTTTCGACCACGACAATGGCGTCGTCCACCAGGATGCCGATGGAGAAGATCAGGGCAAACAGGGTGATGCGGTTGAGGGTGTAGCCGTAGAGGTAGAACAGCAGCAGGGTCAGCGACAGGGTCGAAGGAATGGCCAAGAGGACAATGATCGATTCGCGCCAGCCCAGGAACACCAGGATCAAAATCGCCACGCCAAAGACCGCGATGCCCATGTGGAGCAGCAGTTCGTTGGATTTTTCCGCGGCGGTTTCGCCGTAATCGCGGGTGACGGTTACCTCCACTTCGGGCGGAATCAGCGTGCCCTTGAGGCTCTCGACCTTGTGCAGCACCGTCTCCACCACATGGACCGCGTTGGCGCCCGGCCGCTTGGCCACCGACAGGGTGACCGCAGCCTCGGGCGCGGCGTTGCCGGCGCCGTGGAGCACGTAGGACCTGGGCTCCTCCGGGTCGTCGATCACCGTGGCGACCTCGCTCAGGTAGACCGGCTTGCCGCCGTGAACCCCGACCACCACCCGGCCGGCTGCCTCGGCTGAGGCGAGAAAGGTCCCGGTTTGCAGCAGCATTTCGTTGTTGAGGGCGCGCAGCGTGCCGGATTGCGACTGGCGATTGGCCTGCTGCAAACGCAGGGTCAGGTCGGCCGGGCTGATGTTGCGGGAGGCCAGCAGGAGCGGATCAAACTGAACCCGCAATTGCCGCCGGGCGCCGCCGATCAGCTTGGTCTCGGCCACTTCGAAGATCGACTTGACCGAGTCGTCTACCTCGGCGGCCAACCGGCGCAGGGTGGCGTGATCGTAGGTTTTGGAATGAAAGGTCAGGGCCAGGATCGGCACATCGTCGATGGAGTGCGGCTTGATCAGCGGCAGCGAAACCCCGTGCGGGATGCGGTCGAAATTGGTCTGCAGCTTTTGGTTGAGGCTGACAATCGCTTTTTCAAAATTCTCGCCCACATAAAAACGGGCGATCAGCAAACACTGACCGGGTTGGGAGGTGGAGTAGATGTATTCCACCCCCGGCAGCTCGTAGAGCAGCTTTTCCATGGGCGCGGCCAGCCGTTGCTCGACCTCCTTGGCAGTGGCGCCGGGCATGCTAACCATGACGTCGATCATCGGCACCTTGATCTGCGGTTCCTCTTCGCGGGGCAGCAGGGTCAGGGCCAGCATGCCGAGCAACAGGGAGGCGATCAGCCCCAGGGGGGTGAGTTTGGAGGCGACAAAGAGCGCGGTCAGCCGTCCGGCAAAGCCCGGATTGGTTGGGGTGGCGTTGCTCATGGCGCGGTCCGCACGGTTTGGCCGTCCGTCAGCAGCCGGTTGTTGGCGATGATCACGGTTTCCCCGGCGCTCAGGCCGGAGAGGATCTCGGTTGTGCCGTCCAGGCTGGGGCCGGTGCGCACCAGGCGCAGCCGGGCGCGGTCGCCTTCGACCACAAAGACCCGGTCCATCTGTCCGGACGGGACAACCGCGCTGGTCGGAATCTGCAGGGATTGCGAGCCCTTGCCGGGGAGCAGGACACGGGCGAATTGGCCGCTGCGCAGGTTGGGGTTGGCGGGCAGATCAATGACCACCGGGGCGGTGCGCGAGTTCGGGTCCGCCGCCGGGGCGATTTCGGTGATGGTTCCCTGAACGACCGTGTCGGCTGCGGGAATGTTGACCGTGAGGACGTCGCCGGTGTGGAGGCTGAGGACCAGGCTTTCCGGGACCGCTGTGTTGACCTGCAGGCTGCGGTTGTTTTCCACCTGGAGGAGCACGGTTCCGGGGGTGGCGAGATCGCCGCTGTTGACGTTCTTGCGGGTGATCACCCCGTCAAAGGGCGCGGTGACGGCGGCGTAACCCATCATGGTCTTGGCCTCGCGGTACCCGGCCTGGGCAATGGCGTATTGCTCGTTGGACGATTTCACGGCGTCCGGGGTGGCCGCGTTTTTCGCCAGCAGATTCTGGTCCCGGTCCAGATTGCGTTTGGCCTGGGCCAGTTGGGCCTCGGCCTGACTCAAGCGGGCCCCGATCTCTTCGGCGCTGATCAAGACCAGCAGGTCGCCGGCCTTGACCGTGGAGCCCAGCGCCACCGGCATCCGGGTGATCACCCCGGTGACCTTGGCGGCGATGGCCGCCCGCTGGGCCGCCTGCAGGGTTCCAGCCACCTCGATCAGGACCGGAACCTCCTGTTCGCTTGCCTTGGCCACGCGCACCAGGACCGGCGTGGTTGCCTCCTTGCCCGCCGTCTCCGTCATGGCGGGCGCCAACGACGCGGTCAGCAGGGTCAGGGAGCAGAGGGCGGTTGTGCAAATTTTTAACATGTGCGACATCATCATTTCCCCTGGTTGAATTGGGCAAGACCGACGGCCCGCCGCAGATCGGCAATGGCGATTTTACGGGAGGCCATGGCCAGGGCGTGGCTCAGTTGGGCGTCGGTGCGGCGGTTTTCAATGTCGATCAGCTCCGAGGAAAGCAAGACGCCTTCCTTGAAGCGCAGGCGGGCAAGACGCGCGCTTTCGGTTGCCGATTCCAACATCTTGCCGGTGACTTTCAGCCGTTCCTCTTCCTGGTTGAGGGCAAGAAGCGCCTGTTCCATCTCCAGATTAAAGGCCAGTTCCAGCTTGCGCTGTTGCTGCTTGGCTTCCCGCAGCCCGGCCTCGGCCCGTTCGGCGGCGGCGCTGGTCTGGCCGCCGTTGAACAGGGTGTAGTTGAGGCGGACCCCGGTGGTCCAGGAGTTGCCGGAACCGTCTTCCAGTTCCGTGCCCTTGTCGACTTGATAGCTGCCAAAGGCGTCGGCGGTGGGACGATAGCCGGCCCGGGCCACGCGGACCTGGGCCTCCTGGGCCTTGATCAGGGCGGCCATGGCGGTCAGTTCCGGCCGTTTGCCGATGTCGCGTTCCACCGGAATCTCCTGTGCGGGTGCTCCGGCCGGATCAAGAACAACGGCGTCGCCTTGCAGCCCCAGCAGGTTGAGAAATCCACGTTGGGCAAGACTTAGCCCATGCCGCGCCTGGATGAGTTGTTCCTGGGCGCGGGCATGCTGCGCCTCCAGGCTAAGCAGATCTTCCTTGAGCAGGCTCCCTTCCTCGAATCGGGCCTGGGCCACGGCCAAGGAGGCGGCCATCGCCTCTACAGCCGATTGCCTGGCCTGCACCGTGTCTGCGGCCTGGACAATGGTGCAAAAGGCCCGAATCACCTCAAATTGCAGCCGGGAGCGAATGGCCGCATGCTCGTGATTGGCCGCCTGGCTGCGTTCGCCGGCGGCATCCAGCGCCGCCGCGTCGCGGCCGCCGTTGTAGAGCCGGTACTGCACCGTGGCCTTAGGTTGCAGGGTGTCAGTGGTTCCGGGTTGGTTGAAGTCGATGCTGTCGGAAAACATCCCCTGGTTGAGGATGTTGCCAAAGGAATACATCGGGTTGTTGGTGCGGCTGTACTCGGCGCCGACTCCCAGTTGGGGGTAAAAGGCGGCTCGGGCGGACTTGATGTCGGCGTCGGCCGCCTTGATGCGTTCCAGGGCGGCTCCTGCGTCGGGATTGTGCTCCAGGGCGTAATGCACTGCCTGCTCGGCCGTCCATTGCGTCGATGGCCGATGGGAAGACGGTGGTTCCTGGGCGTTCATCTCCAAGGGCAGCAGGAGCGCGAGCAAGGCGAGGACTATCGGTTTGTGGGGGCGACGCGTCATGGGAGGCCTTTTTTCCCGTGTGCAAGGGAAACAGTATTGGTATATTTTGCCGTGGAAGGTGAGAATCAGGCAGGCGGAGCAGCGTTGTCTTGCACTGCGTTTGCCGTTCTCATTAGATCATCGGAAAATAGGGCGGAATCTTGTATTTTGCAATAGCAATACAGAAGAATGCAATTATTGAACGGAGGGAAATCAATGAAAATGATGCACATGATACATCGGATGCTGCTGAGTGGTCTTATGCTTGCAATCGTCTCTGGCGCGGCGCACACAGTTGCCGCTGAGGAGCCGGCCAAGGCGCCGTCAACCGAGGCGCAACCGCAACAGGGAGTCGACCAAGGGGGCAATAAATGGGATGCGGCCGGCCACGAGGTGAAAGAGGCCTCCGGCGCGGTTTCCGAGGCCACCAAGGAAACGGCTGGAACCGCCTGGGACGCCCTGAAGACGGAGTCGATGGGCGCTTGGGAAAAAACCAAGAGCGGCTCGCGCGAGTTGGCGGATACGGTGGGCGACAAGTCGAAGGAGGCCTGGCAGGTCACCAAGGAGGAAACCAAAGGTTTCTGGGAGGCGGGCAAGGCGAAGATTCATGAGGTCACCGCCCCGGATCAGCCCGTTGCCCCGGCAGCGCCTGCTGCTCCTGTGGAACCGGCCGCCGCCGCCCCGCTTGCTCCGGCCGAGGCTCCAACTGCAACTCCGCAGCAGCAGCAGTAAACCTGCGGCTCCGGGGTCTTGTTTCGTCGGCGCAAGTGTCGGTTGAACAGTGTCGGGTGAAGCAGAGCCCGGATTATAGGGCGAAGGATTGGTGCAGCTCAGGCATCTCGACCTTGGTCCCGGTCAAGCTGGCGGCTAAGGTTTGCATGGCCGCCAGTTCGCCGTGGACCAGAAAAGTGCGTTCCGGCGCGCCGGTCTGGGCGTGCCAGCTGAGGAGTTCCTGCTGGTCGGCGTGGGCCGAGAATCCGCCGATGGTGTAAATCTCGGCGTTGACCTCAACCTCTTCCTGCAGCACACGCACCACTTCCGCGCCCTCGATAATCCGGCGGGCCAGGGTGCCTTCGGCCGCATAGCCGACAAACACGACCGAAGCCTCGCGCCGCCAGAGGTTGTGGCGCAGGTGGTGGCGGATGCGGCCGCCGGTGCACATGCCGGAACCGGCGATGATGACCGCCCCTCGGACCTGTTTCAGGGCCATGGATTCGGCGGCGTCACGAATAATTTCCAAACCAGGCAGATCAAAGGGGTCGCGTCCGGCGGCAATGACCGCCCAGGTTTCCTCGTCAAAGCATTCGCGGTGCCGGCGGAAAATCTGGGTGGCGGAAACGGCCATGGGGGAATCGAGATAGACCGGGAGATGGCGTGGTAGCCGCTTCTGCTCAATGCCCTCGCGCAGGTAGTACAGCAGTTCCTGGGTCCGCTCCAGGGCGAAGCTGGGGATGAGCACGTTGCCGTTGCGGGCGACGGTGGCGTTGATCGCCTGATAGAGTTCCTCAATGGAGGGTTCCAGCCGTTTGTGCAACCGGTCGCCGTAGGTGCTTTCCATCACCACGACGTCAGCCTGCGGCGGCGGAGCCGGGTCGGGCAGGATGGCGCGGCCGTTGTAGCCGAGATCGCCGGAAAAGAGCACTCGACGCTGCTGGCCGGCCTCTTCCAGTTCGAGCAAAATGCAGGCCGAGCCAAGGATGTGGCCGGCGTCGTAGAAAGTGGCGCGAACGCCGGGGCAGAGGTCGTGGGGGTGAGCAAAGGCGGCGACGTCGACAAAGGCGTCAAGGCTATTGAGGGCGTCGAGGGTGTTGTAGAGCGGTTCGACCGACGTGTCCCACCGCTTTTTTCTGCGGCCCTTGTCGTTGCGGTATCGGGCCTCCTCCTCCTGGATGCGCGCCGAGTCAAGCATCACCAGACGGGCCAGTTCGCGGGTGGCGGCGGTGGCCAGCACCGTGCCGCGAAAACCCAGCCTGTGCAGCAGCGGGATGCGGCCGCAGTGGTCGAGATGGCCGTGGGTGAGCACGAGGTGGTCAATCGCGGCCGGGTCAAAGCCAAAATCGTTGCGATTTTCCTCGTCCATTTCCTGACCACCCTGGTAGAGGCCGCAGTCAATCAGGATGCGTTTGGCGCCGCATTCGATCAGGTGGCACGAACCGGTGACGTTGCGGGCGGCTCCGTGAAAGGCGATGCGCATAATGAGCTCCTTGGACGGTGAAAGCGCTTACTCGCCGCGCAGAACGATGGTCACCCTTCGGTTCAGCTGTCGGCCCTCTTCGGTGGCGTTGGAGGCCTCTGGATTGGCGTAGCCGTACCAGTACATCAGCAACCGGTCTTCCTTGATCATGAAATGTTTGCGCAGATACCGGCGGACGCTTTCGGCCCGGCGCTGGGAGAGGCCGATGTTGTAGGCCTCGGTTCCAATGCTGTCGCAGAAGCCGGAGAGGACCACGTACAGCTGCGGGTTGGCCTGCAGCATCTGCCCCAGGCGATCAAGGTGGGCGGTGAATTCCGGGCGGATAGCGGATTTGTCGAAATCAAACAGGATGTTGTTGAAGCCGTTGCCCTGGGTGTCGGCGTAGAGCTTGCCCAGAAGGTGTTCGGGGTGATCGTAGATGGTGTCGAAGTCCATCACCTGGGAGCAGCTGTTGACCGCAGCGATGTCTTTCAGCAGTTTCCGCGCCTTGGCGTCGACGGCGCTGGAGACAATGTTAAAACAGATGTCGTATTTGGCCGCCAATTGCCGGGCCTCGTCAAGCGGTTGAGGCTCCAGACCTTCTTCGGTCATGTGTTTGCCGTCGGAAAAAAGAAAGAGTTCGGTGCGTCCGGGCAGGCCGAGCAGGTGTTCGAGCTTCATCAGGCCGGTTTGCAGCATGGGTGGGCTCTGCGGGGTGGTCGGCAGTTGCTCGATGGCCGCACCGTACTCCGCTTTTTGGTAGTTCTGCAGCCGGTAGTAGGGTTTGAAGGCAAAGGGCGAGGCCGGCAGCCAGAGCTCGCCCTTCCAGTGGGGATAGAGGCCGGCCTGCCAGTTGAGCGGCGGCAGGGAGGCGTTGCTTTCGCGCAGGATTTTCTTCTGCGCCTCGATTCGGGTCAGGCCGGTGTTCTTGTACGGCACGGCCATGGTGGTGGTGGGATCGTAGAAGATGAAGAAATTATGGGCCATACGGATATAGCGGCCGCCCGAAGAAGCCAGGAGCGCATTGTCCGCCTGCGGGGCCGGCTGTTGGCTGCGCGCCGGGCAGGCGGCTGCCGTCGCAAGCAAGAAAGCGAGGAAAAAAGACAGGAAAGGGCGGGTTTTCATCGTATCGGCTCCTGATGTGGCCTGGGGTCACGGTTAGATCCCGAAAAACATGTGGGATCGGACTCTTGCCTCAGAGTATACCCCGGCAAAGAGGGCTGTCAAGCAATGGGAGTGATGTTGGCCGGATGGCCGCCGTTACCTCCGTTTGGTCGGAACCTCTTCGGGAAGGACGATAATGGTCTCGGTCAGGCCGGCAAATGCGCCGTCCTTGCGCCAGGGCGTTTGATGGACCAGTTTGCGGACCCCGTTTTTCTCGGTGAAATAGGTGTTGCCGCGCTGTTCCCTGAGCAGCGTGCGGATCATCTCGTTGGCCGGTTCCGGATGGCAGGTGAACAGGCTGGCGCCGATCAGGTTTTCTCCGCCGTATTTGCCGAACAATTCCATGGCCGGGCGGTTGATGGCGATAATCGTTCCTTCGGTGTCGCAGACGCTGACGGCGGACGGGTAGTGCTCGACCCAGTTAAAGGTTGTGTTGGGCATGTTGTGTTGGGGGGTTGAGGGAAAGACCGCCGGTCAGAATCGGCCCAGATCTTGGGGGGCGAAGGGCAGCCAGTGGAAAAGGTGGTCTTCCAAGGCAAGGCATTTGTTGAAATTTTCCCGAATCAAACTCTGCCGGTTTGGGTTGCCTTGGCCGTAATGATCCAGGATGTATTCCAGCCGCTGGTCCAGGTTGACCACCACGTTGTGCCGTACCCGCTTGTCGGCGTAGTAGACGATTTCCCGGGCGGTGAAGCGGCCGCGCTGGTAGCGGTCGGGGTCAAAGTCCCAGAGGAGCACGTGCTGCTCAACAATCGCGGCGATCTCGGGGTAGCCGTGTTTGCGGCAGATGTCGGCCCCGACTTTGGCGTGGTCGCAGTTGCTGCCCAGGCAGGGGGTTTTGGCGATGTCGTGGAGCAGGGCGCCGCTGATCACCAGGCGCCGGTCCGCCTGGGGCTGGTCCGGGTTAAAGGCGGCAAGCCCGCCCTGCAACTGCTCGGCCAGCCGGGCGACCACCAGTGAATGGTGGCGGAT
The DNA here is from genome assembly GCF_030824455.1 of Desulfobulbus sp. Classification (GTDB taxonomy): domain Bacteria; phylum Desulfobacterota; class Desulfobulbia; order Desulfobulbales; family Desulfobulbaceae; genus Desulfobulbus. The sequence goes on along the minus strand of NZ_JAVBXR010000030.1, from coordinate 39,190 downwards.
GTTGGCCAGCATCGCGTACTGCTCCATCAGGTCGATGCATTCCGCAAGCGAGGGAATGACCGCGGTGACGCTTTCCATGGCTGAAGACACTGCGGATCGATTACGGTTTGCCGCTGAAACGGTGGACGGCGTCGACCGCGATCCGCACCTGCTCGGGCGGCGTTTCCGGCAGGATGCCGTGGCCGAGATTAAAGATGTAGCCGTTGGCGTCGCGCGCTTCGGTCAACATGGTCTGGATCCGTTCTTCCAGCTGTTTTTTGGGAAGAAAAAGAGCCAGCGGGTCGATGTTGCCCTGCACGGCATGTTGGCCGGCGCGGGCGACGGCGTCGCCGATGGGCAGCCGCCAGTCAAAACCGAGCACGTCGGCGCCGGCGGTGGTGGTCAATCCGGTCAGGGTGGAGCCGTTGTTGGCAAAGTAGATGATCGGCACGTCGGTCACGGCGCGCAGATCGGAGATGATCGAGCGCACGTAGGGCAGGGCGAACTCCTGATAATCGCAGGGCGCCAGGATGCCGACCCAGGAGTCGAACAGCTGCAGGGCCTGGGCGCCGGCCCGCGCCTGGGCCTGGAGATAGGCGCTGGTGCAGGCGGTGATCTTGGCCAGGAGATTGTGGTAGAGCTTGGGTTCCTGGAACATCATTTTCTTGGTGTTAAGAAACACCTTGGAGCTGCCGCCCTCGATCAGATAGGTGGCCAGGGTAAAGGGCGCGCCGGCAAAGCCGATCAGCGGCGTCTGCAACTGGCTGCGCAGCAGGCGGATGGTGTCCAAGACAAAGGGCACCGCCTCTTCCGGGACAGGCACCACCAGTTCGTCCACCGCCTTCTGGCTGCGCACGGGATTGGCAAAGATTGGCCCTTTGCCTTCGGAAAATTCAAGGGCCAGCCCCATCGCCTCCATGGGAATAAGGATGTCGGAGAAGAGAATGGCCGCGTCAAAGCCAAAGATATCGACCGGCTGCAGGGTGACCTCGGCGGCAAGTTCGGGGGTTTTGCACAGCTCCAGGAAGCTGACTTTGCTGCGGATTTTCTGGTACTCGGGCAGGTATCTGCCGGCCTGGCGCATGAACCAGACCGGGGTGTAGGCGGTGCGCTCGCCCCGGCAGGCTTGAAGAAAGGTGTCGTTCATCGCGGTCCGTATGCTTGTGGTTGTCGGCGCTGGGCCGGTGGGTTTGCCTTGGGCGGAATCATGTTATCGCTGGGGCTGGTAGGTGCAGAACGGCTCGCCGGCGAGATAATCGCCGGTCATGGCGTAGGCCCGGGCCCGGCAGCCGCCGCAGACGTTGACGTACTCGCAGCGGCCGCAGTTGTCCTTGTAGCCTGCAAAGTCGCGCATATCGAGCAAAAGTTTGGAATTTTCCCAGATGTCCTTGAAGGATTTGGTCCGCAGGTTGCCGGCGGCCAGGGGGAAATAGCTGCAGGGCAGGACATTGCCGTCAACGTCGATCAGGCAGATCAGTTGCCCGGCCAGGCAACCCTTGGAGCCGCCGGTGGAAAATTTAAGGCTGCGGCGTTTGAATTTCTCCCCCTCGATCTTGGCCCGCTGGAGCACGATGCGGTAATACTGGGGGGCGCAGGTCGGACGGACCAGCAGGTCGCTCTCCTCCTTTTCCATGTCGTAATGCCAGTTGAGGATGTCTTCGTATTCCTCGGCCGGAATCAGTTCGGACATGATTTCCTCGCCGCGGCCGGTGGGCACGATCATGAACAGATACCAGGCCGTGGCGCCGAGCGATTTCACCAGGGAATAGATTTTCGGGGCCTCGGCCTTGTTGCGTTTGGTGAACGACGAATTGATCAGAAAATCGATCTGGTGTTCGTTGAACAGCCGGATGGCGTTCATCACCCCGTCAAAGGCGCCGGGCTGGTTGCGAAAATTGTCGTGGACGTCGGCGGTGGAGCCGTCCAGGCTCAGGGAAACCATCTTGATTCCGGACCCTTTGATGTCGCGGCAGACAGATTGGGTCACCAGCGCGCCGTTGGTGGCCAGACACATCCGCAGCCCCAGTTCGGTTCCGTAGGCGGCAATCTCGAACACGTCCGGCCGCAGCAGCGGCTCGCCTCCGGAAAGCACCATGACCGGATTGGCGTAGGCGTGGATCTCGTCGAGCACCCGTTTGGCCTCGGCCAGAGAAAAATCGGGATGCCCGTCAATTTCCAACTGGGAAGAGGACCGACAGTGGACACAGCGGAGATTGCAGCGGCGGGTGATTTCCCAGGCGATCCATTTGGGCGTGAATTCCATAATGATTTTCGGTCCCGACCGGGCGGAAAGAGGCGGAAAAAGGTCGCTGTGCTCGGCGGGAGCGCGGGCGAACCCGTTCCTGTCGACCGTGGCGACGAAAGATGCAACCAGATAAACGGGTTGGAATATATTCGCGATGATCGGCAGGGTCAACAGCTTTGTCGGATGGCCCTGATTCGGAGTGGCCGCCGGGTGGAACAATAATAGGTGAAAAATTCTGGAATCGATATATCTTATAATTAAGTCAGGATGATGTTCCATCTTTTTTCACGCGAGGAGGCAGTGTATGCAGGAGATCAAGAGTATCCTTACCCCCATCGATTTTTCCGACAACGCTGGTAAAATAGTCAAGGCGGCGTCCTATGTGGCGGGAGCGTTCAAGGCGGAGTTGCATCTGGTGTTCGTGGTGCAGACCTTTGAGGATTACAGCGGTTTCTTTGTGCCGCCGATCAATCTGCCCAATCTGGAGGAGGAGTTGTTTGCCTCGGCCCAGCAGCAGATGGAAACCTATGTGGAAGAGAACAAAACCATGTTTGCCGAAGCTGGGGTGACCCAGGTGACCGGCAAGGTGCTCTCGGGCGACGTGGCCGAGGAGATTTTGACCTATGCAACCAAGAAAAAGGTGCAGTTGATTGTCATGGGCACCCACGGCTACAAGGGCTTGGAGCGGATCATGTTCGGCAGCGTCGCCGACAAGGTGGTCAAGACTGCCTGTTGCCCGGTGATGACCATCAATCCTTACCGGGAGGAATGCGAAGGCAACGCGGCGTGACCGGGTTGCACTGGACGGCGGAACCGGGACAGCCGGGGGAGGATGGGCCGGTTTCGTTGAATGTTGAGGAAACGCAGGAGTCGGGCATGGAAAAACGAAAACACCCGAGGATACAGGTGGAGGGGATGCACATTGATGTCTCCGACGGCATCGGCAGTTGCTCGGGCAACGTGTGCGACGTTTCACGCGTCGGACTCTGTCTGCTCGATGTGGCCAAGCGGTTTGGCAAGAACATGGACGCCTATACCGCAGTGGCGTCAAGCGGCGGGAAATACTTTAAATTTCGTGTTTTGCCGCGTTGGGAAACGGCCAGCCGGCTGAGCAAAAAAATTGGGGTAGAAATCGACGAGGCCCCCTGGCAGTGGACCGAATACGTTATGTCGCTTGAAGAGGCCAGGCGGCGCGGATAGCCATCGCGTCGTCCGGTGTTGTTATTTGCCACTGAGCAGACCGACGAGGCACCCGGACGAGGGTGCCGAAAGGCCTGCATAACTGGCTGGATCGCCGCCGGCAAACCCCTCTTGCAACAGTTGCCGCACCGAAATTTTCGGGAAACGATAAAGTTCAAGCATGCGGCATTGGTCGCGCCGGACAGAAGCTCGGGCGTCTAGGCCCTGCGCCCACTGCGTTGCGCCCTCGGCGAGAAGGGATTTGAGCTCTTCCTCCGGCAAGGTTGCCTCTGAGGCAAGGCTCATGGCTTCCAAGGCGGCGATGAGTTGCGGGCATTGCGCAATGAGCGGTTCGCTTGCGGTTGTTTCCTCTCCACTCGCCGCGAACGCCGGCAATTCCAGGCTGGCCCACAGCACGGCGTTGCGGCGGTGGTTTTTTTCGTACACTTCCTGCAGGTGGTCCATGGCTGACGGGCGGCAGGTGACGAGGATTCCCTGCGGCTGGCCGGCGTCATGCAGATAGAGTCGACTCCAGGCCTTGAGGCGGTGGTCAAGCATCCCGTCGGATTCCTGGTTGGCCTCGCCCTGGCTGGTGGCGACGGCAAAAAGATCGTCCTCTTCCTCGCGCAATTCGGCGAGCAGCGCATCCTGGCGGGAGGCAATGTTGCCAAGCGCCTGGTTGAGCGTTGTCTGCTGCGCATCGAAAAATTCTCCCAATTTCAAGACCAGGCGGGACTGCCAGAGCAGCAGCTCCTGCGCTTCCTGCTCCTTGATGTCGGTCATCTTCAATAAGTCGGCCAGAATGGACTGTTTGGATTCCTTCTGCTCCCGTCGGCTTAAACCGGCCAGAGTCAGCATGCTCAACTGGCTGGTGTAATCCGAGCCGCGCCGGCGCATGTCCTGCACTAGGGCGAGAAACCGTTCCCGCTGATCGCCCAGCGGCGCCGGCGCGAACCCTTGCAGTCGGCCCTCCTGTCGGCAACGCTCGAGAAATGGGGTGATCGTCCCTTGATCCGGCGGCTCGTTTTCAATGGCTTGCATGTAGACAACCTGTCCGAAAACCTGTACAAGGGGAAAAAGGAGACGCTCGTCGGGAAGGGTTTCCGGAAACGCGCAAGCAATGCTTTTGTTCATATTATGAGTACATTACGGGAAAAAATTACGTTTATACTGACGGCCTTGGTCTATGTGCTGTTTCATCTGCGAGTGGGCGCCGACCTCGGCGCGGTTGCGACTGGAACAGCTTATCAGGTGCTGCTCACCGCCCCCTACGCCTTGGGCTTTACTTACATCGTCGCAGTTGTTTTTCGCCGTCTTTCGGGAAAGGGGTGGCTTCCCTGGGATCGGCTGATGCGGGTGTTTTTCACCGTCGGCATCCTTTTTGCTTTTTTCTTTGCCCTGTACGAATACGCGGGTCAGGGATTGCCGGCGGACCAGCGGGAGGCGGCCAACAAATCTAGCGCAACACGCTTTTTCGAGGATGTAATCCAGAAGGTGCGGTAGTGTTCGGCATCAGCAGGCTGTCCGGCCCGATGATTGTGCCGGGGCTGGTGACCGCATTGCAACCGGTTTGCGTTCCGTCGCCGATGACGGCGCCGAATTTGCGCAGGCCGGTGTCGAGTCGGCCGGTGGCGGTTCGAATCGAAACATTGCCGGAGAGGAATCGCAGGTTGGCGCACTTGGTGCCGGCGCCGAGGTTGACGTTGTTGCCCAGGATCGAATCGCCAAGATAGGCAAAGTGGCCGGCCTTGGCGTCGTTGAGAAAGAGGGTGTGCTTGACCTCGGTGGTGTGGCCCACCACGCATCGTTTGCCAACCAGGCAGTAACCGCGCAGGTAGGCCCCTTGACGGATTTCCGAACAGTCGCCGATGATGGCGGGAGATTTGATCAGCGCGCCGGATTCGATCAACACGCCTTTGCCGATCTTGATGTTTTTTCCGACCAGCACCGCCCCAGCCATGATCACCGAGGCGCCTTCGAGAAACTGTCCGTTTTCCCAGACCGAGAGCCCGCCCTTGGTGGCGTCGCCGTAGGTGATGATGCATTCGCGGGCGTTGCGCAGTTTGCCGTTGAACCAGATGTAGGGACTGTCCAGCGGCACGGCGTCGACGATGCAGACGTGCTGAAAGGTCGGGGCGGTGTGGTTGGCCACGTAAGCCTTGAGCTTTTTGAGCGGATCCCAGACGTAAGGGCAATCGGCAAAGAGGTCTTTGTCCGGAAAATCAGAGAGATCAAAAAAAGACCCGATGGTCAGCATAGTCGGCTCCGCGGCAAACGAGGGAATCAGGAGGCTGGAATACAGCCTTTCTATATTGAGCCGCCGGCAATTATTCAAGGAAAATATTCTTTGTCGGCAAGGGCTGGGACCTGCCTTGACTTCGGATAGGGTGGTGTTTACTGTCGTGGGACAATTGAGCTCAAGTGCAGTCGTTCCAGGCGATTTTAAGGAGAGAAAACGTGGAATTTGATGATTCATTATCGACCAGTATGGGTGATTTCGGGGAACAGACGCAGGATCTGGAGATTCCCGAATCTCTGCCCATGATGGCTGTCCGGGATGTTGTTGTATTTAACTACATGATCATCCCGTTGTTTGTCGGCCGCCCTGGCTCGATTGAAGCCGTGAACGAGGGCTTGAACAGCAACAAGTTGTTGATGCTGGTGACCCAGAAAGATCCGACCAAGGACGATCCCGAGGATAAAGACCTCTACGATGTCGGCATGGTGTCAATGATCATGCGGACCCTCAAACTGCCCGACGGCCGCCTCAAAGTGTTGGTGCAGGCCTTGTCCAAGGCCAAGGTCCGCTCCTATCTGCAGAAAAAGCCGTTTTACCGGGTGGAGATTGATCTGATCGAGGAACCGGAAACCCCGGAAATCACGGTCGAAACCGAGGCCCTGATGCGAACCGTGCGCGAGCAGACGGAAAAGATCATGTCGCTGCGCGGCATCCTCTCCTCGGATTTGATGATGATCATCAACAACATTGAGGAGCCGGGACGTCTGGCCGATCTGGTGGGTTCCAATCTGCGGTTGAAGATATCAGAGTCGCAAAGGATACTTGAGACCGTCGACCCGACCGATCGTTTGCGCCTGGTGGCCGATCTGCTCCACAAGGAATTGGAAGTGTCCACGGTGCAGGCCAAGATTCAATCGGACGCCAAGGAAGAGATGTCGCGCAGTCAGCGGGAATATTTCCTCCGCGAACAGATTCAGGCCCTGAAGCGCGAACTCGGCGACGAAGACAGCTACTCCCAGGAAATTGAGGAGTTGAGCAAGCAGCTGCGCAAGAAGAAAATGCCCAAGTACGCCAAAAAAGAGGCGCGCAAGCAGTTGCGGCGGCTGGAGATGATGCACCCGGATGCCTCCGAGGCGACCATTGTTCGCACCTACCTCGATTGGTTTCTTGACCTGCCGTGGAAGCAATCGACCACCGACGTGCTCGATTTGAAGGTGGCGGCCGACGTCTTGGACGAGGATCATTACGGACTGGACCGGATCAAAGAGCGCATTCTCGAATATCTGGCGGTGCGCAAGCTCAACGCCGACACCAAAGGGCCGATCATCTGCTTTGTCGGGCCTCCCGGCGTGGGCAAGACCTCGCTCGGTCAGGCCATCGCCAAGGCCATGGGCCGCAAGTTTTACCGGCTTTCCCTGGGCGGCATGCGCGACGAGGCGGAAATTCGCGGGCATCGGCGCACCTATATCGGCGCCCTGCCGGGCCGGATACTCCAAGGACTGAAGAACGTCGGCGCCAACAACCCGGTGTTCATGATGGACGAGATCGACAAGATTGGCGACGATTATCGCGGCGATCCTTCTTCGGCCCTGCTGGAGGTGCTTGATCCGGAACAGAACAATACCTTCTCCGATCACTACATGAACCTGCCGTTTGATCTTTCCAAGGTCATGTTCATCACCACGGCCAACCGCAGCGACACCATTCCCGGCCCGCTGCTGGACCGCATGGAGGTGATCCAGCTATCCGGCTACACCCTGGAAGAAAAGATGGTGATCGCCAAAAAATACCTGCTGCCCCGCCAGATCAAGGAAAACGGCATCAAGGTCAGCCAGATCAAGCTCGACGACGCCACTTTGGAGATTATTGTCAGCCGTTACACCCACGAAGCCGGGGTGCGGAATCTGGAGCGCGCCCTGGGCAAGGTCTGCCGCAAGATCGCCCGCAAGGTGGCTGAGGGCGGCAAAGGGCCCTATGTGATCTCCGAGAAAACCGTGGAAAAATACCTTGGGCCGCCTCGGTTCCTGCCCGAAACCGAACTCGACACCAGCTCCCAGCCCGGTCTGGTGATTGGACTGGCCTGGACCGAGGTCGGCGGCGAACTGCTGCACATCGAAACCTCGGTGCTGCCGGGCAAGGGCAAGTTGCTGCTCACCGGGCAGCTAGGCGAAGTGATGAAGGAATCGGCGCAGGCGGCGCTTAGCTACTGCCGCAGCCGTAACAAGATGCTGGGCGTGGAGCCGGATTATTTCGACAAGGTCGACATTCACATCCATGTCCCGGCGGGCGCCATCCCCAAGGATGGCCCATCGGCCGGCATCACCATGACCACGGCCCTGTTTTCGGCCATCAGCGGCAAGGCGGTGAAGCGCGGCATTGCCATGACCGGCGAGGTAACCCTGCGCGGGCGGGTGCTGCCCATCGGCGGACTTAAGGACAAGGCCCTGGCGGCCCTGCGCGCCGACATCACCAAGATCATCATCCCCGAGGAGAACCAGAAGGATCTGGTGGAGATTCCTGAGGAACTGCGCAAGAAAATCACCTTCTACCCGGTCAGGCACATGGACGAGGTGATTGAATTGACTTTGGGCAATATTTCTGCCCGTAAGAATCAGGCAAAGCTGGTCGTCGTCAAGGACGACAAGTAAAACTGGCGCACCGGGCGGCATGAGGCGTTGATCCGCCTTTGCCGCCCGGCAATCCTGCTGCGCGCTTTATTTTTCCGCTTTTATTCATTTTTTTCTCTTTCATGCGCCGTCGCCTGCTGTTTTTGTTGCTCGTTTTTATCCTCTTTATCAGCGGCGCGGGACTCTGGCAACGAACCTACCTGACCACGGCCTCACCGGGAACCGGCGAGGTTGTCGTGGTGATTCCCAGGGGAACTGGCGTGCGTGGCATCGGCGCCCTGCTTGCGGCGGGCGGTCTCTTGAAGGACGACGTTCGTTATCTTTGCATGGTGGCGCTGTCTGGTCTTAAGGCCAAGCTTCAGGCCGGAGAATATAGCATTCCCCAGGGGCTAACGCCGCCGGAGGTGCTGCAGCTGTTGGCCAACGGGAGTACCCTGCGCCATCATGTCACCATCCCCGAAGGCCTGACCGTCGAGCAGGTGGCGGCTGTGTTTGCCCGCGACGGCTGGATCCGGCGGGAACAATTTATCGCCCTTGCCCAGGATGCCGAGTTTATTAGAAAGTTGGGGGTGGATGCCCCCAGCCTGGAAGGATATCTTTTTCCGGAAACCTATACATTGGTGCGCAACGAAGCCGACGCGCAGTCAGTGCTGCGGATGATGGTCGATCGGTTTCAGCGCGTCTGGCAGGACGTGAATCCTCCTGAGGCCCACGGGCTGAGCCGTCGTCAACTGCTGATTCTGGCGTCGATGGTGGAAAAAGAAACCGGGGCCGAGGCGGAGCGTCCGCTGATCGCCAGGGTGTTTCTCAACCGGCTTGCCCGCAAGATGCGCCTGCAGTCCGACCCGACTGTTATCTACGGCATTCGCGAGTTCAACGGCAACCTGACCAAGGCCGATTTGCAGCGGGCAACGCCGTACAACACCTACGTGATTCCCGCCTTGCCGGTTGGGCCTATTTGTAACCCCGGCCGAGCCGCCCTGGAGGCGGTTGTTCGTCCTGCTGCATCCGAGGCCCTGTATTTTGTCTCGAAAAATGACGGCACCCATGTCTTCTCCACCAATTTGACCGACCATAACCGGGCGGTCAAAATCTATCAGCGCGGACTTTGAGCGTTTTTCGGCCAGCCGTTTGCATGGCTTCGATCACGTCTAAGAGTTTTCGATGCCCCTTCATAACTTGCTGCTTCTGTGATGAATATTTTGCTGGACAGGCAAAGAGCGACGTCAAATTTTCTTGTTTTTAATTAAATTAGTGTTATGTTCGCCGGGCAGGAGTAGAACATGCGGTATTTTCGTTGGTTACGTTTTTGATTCTTTATTTGAGTTGGAAAATGCCCCTGAATTTCGCATGGATAGAACATTCAGCCCAAGACAAGGAGAAATAGGGAGCGATGTTGAAAGGAACAGTGAAGTGGTTTAATGAGTCTAAAGGTTTCGGTTTTATTGAGCAGGAAGCAGGCAAGGATGTTTTTGTCCACTACTCTGCAATCAGTGGATCGGGTTTCAAAACACTCAATGAAGGCGACAAGGTTCAGTTCGAGATCGTTGACGGACCGAAAGGACCCGCAGCCGCCAACGTCATGAAACAATAATTTCAGCTGTTTTTTACAGCCCGGCAAGAATATTTGCCGGGCTTTTTTTTGTCAACGGTTTGGGGTCGCTTCATCCCCTGCCGCTTGCATGCAGTGGTTTGTGATTCGGTTTTTTCCTCCCCTGTCAGGCGAATCTTCACCGCCTGCAACACGTCAGAAACAGCAGGCAGCGAATCAGCTCTTTTCTTCAGGTTGGAACCATTTTGAAAATCGCCCTTGTGCAAACAAACCCGACAATCGGCGCCTTTGAGCGGAACCTTCAGCAAATCCTCCACTGGATCGGCAAGGCAAAGCAGGCCGGATGTGATCTTGTCGTTTTCCCTGAGTTGACCCTGTGCGGCTATCCGCCCCAGGATTTGCTGGAACGCGCTTCTTTTCTTGACGCCCATGATCGCGCCCTGGCGGATCTGATCAAACAGTTGGACGGCATAACCTGCATTGTCGGGGCGCTGGAGCGCCGTAAAGGCCCAGGCAAACCCCTGTACAACTCGGCATTTGTCCTTGAGCGCAACAAAATCGCCTTTCGGGCGCGCAAGCAGTTGCTGCCCACCTACGATGTGTTTGATGAAACACGTTATTTCGAGCCGGGCACAACCTCGACCGTGTTTCCCTTCAAGGGGTTGCAGTGCGGTCTGACCATTTGCGAAGACATCTGGTGGAGCAGCGAGACGTATCAGGCCAATCCGCTCAAGGATTTGGCGATCGGCCCGATTGTGCCCGACTGCCTGATCAACATCTCGGCCTCTCCCTACCATCACGGCAAACTGGGAGAGCGGCAGCAGGTCTTTGGGCAGTTGTGCCGACACAACAATCTGCCGCTGCTCTACGCCAATCAGGTCGGCGGGCAGGACGGGTTGATTTTTGACGGTCATTCAATGGTGATGACCTCTGCCGGAATTCTTGGCGCCACGGCGGCCGGATTCGTCGAAGACATGCTGATTGTTGACAGCGACAGCTGGGAGACGGCCGGAGGGCCACCGCCTGAGGACAGCGTCGCTCAGGTGGAGCAGGCACTGGTGCTCGGCGTGCGCGATTATCTCCATAAAACCGGCTTTCGCAAGGCGGTGCTTGGCCTGTCCGGCGGGATCGATTCGGCCTTGACCGCTGTGATCGCGTGCCGGGCGCTGGGGCCGGAGAACGTGCTCTGCGTCGCCATGCCCTCGCCCTACACCGCGCAGCATTCGATTGACGACGCCCGGAAGTTGGCCGAAAATCTAGGCTGTGATTTTGAGCTCATCGCCATCTCGCCGGCCATGGAGGCTTACCGCGCCGCTTTGGCGCCGTTTTTCACCGGGCTTGCCGAAGACGCCGCCGAACAGAACATCCAGGCCCGCATCCGGGGCAATCTGCTCATGGCTCTGTCCAATAAATTCAACCGTTTGCTGCTGACCACCGGCAACAAGTCGGAGATGGCGGTCGGCTATTGCACCCTGTACGGCGACATGAGCGGCGGGCTTGCCGTGATTGCCGACGTGCCCAAAATCATGGTCTACGAGTTGGCGCGGTTGATCAACAGACAAGGGGAGATTATCCCCGAGCGAATTATCACCCGTCCGCCGACCGCAGAGCTCAAACCCGATCAGTGCGATCAGGACGATCTCCCGCCCTACGAAATTTTGGACGCGGTCCTGCAAGCCTATTTGGAAGAGCATAAGAGCTTGGAGGAAATCGTCGCCTCTGGCGTTGACGCTCAGTTGGCGAGGGACATTGTGCGTCGGGTCAAGCTCAACGAGTACAAGCGCAAGCAGGCGCCGTTGGGCATCAAGGTGACCTCCAAGGCCTTTGGACCCGGCCGCCGCTATCCTGTCGTCCAAGGATTTGCTGAATGAGGGGGCTGTCCCGCCTCGGCCCGCTGCAGCAAATCTTCCTTTGACGCTGTTGTTTTTTTCCGTTATTTTGGCCTGACCTTCCCGGCTTTTCCCTCTATTCGAGACGATCCGCAAGCGACATGGTCCGACCGTCCCGCAGTCTCCTTTCCATTGTTCTTTTTATTCCGGTCAGCCTGGTGGTTATCGGCTTCCTTGTGTACCGCGAGCAGACCACCAAACGTCCCGAGCAACTGGCCGTGACCACCGCCGGCATGGTTGAGATGTGTTTGAGCTGCCACACCAAGGAGAAGCTGGACGGCGCCCACGACAGCCTGGTGGTCGGCTGTTCGCCCTGCCACCTGGGCAACGCCCTGGCCATCGACAAGGACAAGGCTCACGCCGGCATGGTGCTCAATCCTGGCGACCTGCGCGTGGTGGGCAAAACCTGCGGGGTTGTGAGCTGTCACCCGGCCGATGTCCACAAGGTCAAAAATTCCCTGATGGCCACCAACCGCGGCATTCTGTCCACGTTGCTCTATTATTGGGGCGAGCGAGAGCATCAGAACGCGGACATTACGGTTGAGCAACTGCTTAAAAGCGGCGAGACCTCGCTGGCCCTTGACTATTACCGCAAGCTCTGTGGAACCTGCCATCTGTGGAAGCAGAAGAACGACTTGCCCGGAGCCCCGGCCTTTTTCAATGAGAAAGGGGGCGGTTGTTCCGCCTGCCATTACATCCTGCCGCCGGGCACGCCGCGCAACACCGTGACCTCGGAGCTTTCAGAGAAGGCGCAGGCTGAAGCCAAAAAGAATCGCCCCCATCCCCTGGTGATCAAACAGGCGCCGGAGGAGAACTGCATCCGTTGCCATAATCGCTCCGGTCGCATCGGCCTCTCGTACATTGGGGTGTATGAGGCAGAGGGCTATGGAACGCCCTACGAAAAAGGCCAGCATTCGGCGCAACGCCTGGCAGGCGACCGTTTTTATCTCAAGATCGCCCCGGACGTCCATCACGTTAAGGGCATGGTCTGCATCGACTGCCACACCCGCGATGAAATCATGGGCGACGGAACCAGTTACGCCCATTACGAAGAACAGCTCGAAATCACCTGTCAGAGCTGCCACGACGCCAAGCCGGGCATAACCCGCAAGCAGAAGCCGTTGTCGAACGTCAGCCAAAAACAGGAGCGGTTTGTCCTCACCGGCAAAATCGACGGCAAGGAGCGGCCCTTGGCCCCGCCCGATCCGCTCGCCTGTCTGGCCCCCAGCCACAAGCGCGTCACCTGCGAGGCCTGTCACTCCACCTGGGTGCCGCAGTGTTACGGCTGTCACGCCAAGCGGGACAAGCGGGAAACCCATCTCGACAAGCTGACGCTCAAAGAAACGCCGGGCTGGTGGGAAGAGGGGCGTTCGTATATCCGCTACGAAAAGCCGATGCTGGCGATCTGGGGCGACAAGGTGGTGGTGGTCACGCCTGGCTGCCAGGATCTGGTCACGCTGATCGACGAGAAAGGGGACTCGGAAGGCGGCTTCAACCGCTTCACCATGGCTGCGATCAACCCGCACACTATCCAGGCCAAGGGGCGTTCCTGCAAGGATTGCCACGCCGAACCCAAAACCATTGGGCTTGGCGAGGGCACGGTGGTGAAAAAAGAGGGCCAATGGCAATTCTTTCCAGTGGACCGCGGCGTGATGAGCGATCAGGGCCGCACGCCCGGCTTTGACGCCTTTGTCGCCATCGACGGCACGCCGTTGCAGCACGGGTCGCGCAAGGATCTGCGGCCGTTCAACGGCGAGGAGTTGCAGCGCATTCTTCGCGTTGGACTGTGCCTTCAATGCCACGAAAAGGCCGATGATCCTACGTATCGCAGCTATGATCGCAAGCGCCCCTGTCCGGTGTTTAAAGAACCCTGAGAGGCTTGTTGTGGCTGTGGAAATCTGTGGCGCGGTTTGCTTTGTTCTTGTTTAATTCTTTCAAAAGCGTTACAGCGCACTGTTTTTATTCACCGGAGAACATTTGTTCATAGAAGGAGTTCAATGATGTTGCCAGAAAAGTTTGTGCTTGCGGATCGAGTGCTGCAAGTAGCCCCTTCGCCGACGCTTGCCGTCAACGCCAAAGCGAAGGCGCTCAGGGCCGCAGGTGCGGATATTTTGAATTTCAGCGTAGGGGAGCCGGACATGTCCACCCCTGCCCATGTCTGCGAGGCCGGGAAAAAGGCCATCGACGACGGACACACCCGTTATACTCCGGTAGCGGGCATTCTGGAATTGCGGGAGGCGGTGTGCGCCAAGCTGAAAAAGGATCAGGGCTGGGACTACGCTCCCGATCAGGTTCAGGTCAGCTGCGGCGGCAAACACGGGTTGTACAACATCTTCCAGGCGATTTTGAATACCGGCGACGAGGTTCTGATCCCCGCGCCCTATTGGGTTTCCTATCCGCCCATGGTCCAACTGGCCGGCGGCGTGCCGGTGATTGTCCCGCTCAAGGAAGAAAACAGTTTTGATTTTGACCCGACTGTCCTGGCGCAGTATGTCACCGATAAAACCAAGGCCATTGTGCTCAACAGTCCTTCCAATCCGACCGGATCGGTTTTTTCCGAGGCGTCGCTGGCTGCGGTCGCCAAGATGGCCTACGACAACGGATGGCTGGTGATCACCGACGACATGTACGAGGAAATTTCCTACATTGAAGGTAAGATCCCGCACATCCTTCACGCCGACCCTCGGTTGAAGGATCAGACGGTGCTGTCCAACGGTGTGTCCAAATCCTTTGCCATGACCGGCTGGCGCATTGGTTGGTCAGTTGGCCCGATTGAGGTGATTAAGGCAATGAACAAAATTCAAAGCCAGTCGACCTCGAACCCGGCGGCCCCGTCCCAGTACGCGGCCCTTGCCGCCCTGACCGGACCGCAGGATTTTCCTCGGCAATTGCGCGAGGCCTTTATTCCCCGTCGCGCCTATTTTGTGCAGGCGCTGGAGTCGATCGCCGGGGTCAGTTGCGTTGTGCCTATGGGGGCCTTTTACGTGTTTCCCAATTTTTCCGCGTATTACGGCAAGTCGTTCAAGGGACAGGTCATTGATGGATCGGTCGCCCTTGCCGATTACCTGCTCAGTGAGGCCAACGTCGCTTCCGTGCCTGGCGCCGCCTTTGGCGCCGACGCCTTTATTCGATTTTCCTTCGCCACCTCGATGGAGGTGATCGAAAAGGGGATGGATCGGATCAAGAAGGCGCTTGCCGCACTGCAATAGCACGAATCCGGGTCAGGAATAAAAAACCGGCCAGAGATGCTTGTCTCTGGCCGGTTTTTTTGCGCGATGATTGTGCGTGAACCAACCGCGAGGGGTTAGTCCTGGGGTTCTTTGGGTTGGAGAACGCCGTCCTTGTCCAGCTTGCTTTTCACCAGCAGGGATTGGAGTTTCCACGGCGACGCCAAACATTCCCGGCCGAGATGATTTTCCGCCACCACCTCGCAGAATCGGAGGAATTCGGCCATCAGCCGGGTGATGATTTTGTCTTTGTGCTGGATGATCCAGAGTTGCCGGCTCATGTCCATACCTTCGATGGGCAGAATTTTTAGCCAGCCTTCCTCTGCCTCCCGGCACACGGTGAGCATGGACAGGCAGGCGGCGCCGACCCCTGACTCAACCGCCTTTTTGATCGCCTCGGTGTGACCGGTTTTGGTCACGACTTTGAGCATCGAGGCGTAGCGACCGAGTTTTTTGGTGAAAATTTCTGCAGTGCCCGACCCTTCCTCGCGCATGACCCAGCTGGTTTCTTTGAGATCGTCGGGGATCAGAAAGGTGGAGCGGTCGGCGAGTTTATGGGACGAGCTAACGATGATGCCGAGTTCGTCCTCAAACCAGGAGGTGGCGACCAGGGCGTCGACGTTGATGTCGCCTTCGACAAAGCCCAGATCCGCCTGACCCGTGGCCACCAGTTTTTCGGCGCTCATGGTGTTGACCACCAGCATATTGATGTGCGCCTCGGGGTGCAGCCGCATGAAGGCGCCAATGAGGTAGGGCAGCACATAGTTGCCGATGGTGGAACTGGCCACGATTTCCAGGACGCCGGCAACCGTGTCCTGCTGCTCGGTGAGGATGGTTTCGATGTTGGCGACCTGGTGCAGGATCGCCTTGGCCAAGGGCAGGAGATAGCGTCCTCGGTCGTTGAGCAGCAGGCTGCGCCCGTGTCGGTCAAACAGCGGCCCGCCCAATTGGTTCTCAAGTTCGCCCAAGGCCATGCTCACCGCCGATTGGGTCAGCAGGAGCTTTTTACTGGCTCGGGTGACCTGCTGGGTTTCGGCGACGGCAATGAATATTTCCAATTGTCTGAAGGTGATAGCCATGGCGCCTCTTTTGTATCAACGTGATTGAACATATACATGATTGTAATTGAAAAATCTGGCCTAAACTAACACCTGGGAAAAATAGGTCAATGACTTTTCGGCTGTAAGGGTCAATATTTCTCACAGTTACAATCGAGAAATTAGTCATTATTTAAAATAATTTATGCTTGACATCAAAGATGCTTTTCAGTAATTTGATAAGATGTGCTGATCAAACGCATCAGTTGGATTGATGTTGACGGCTGTCGCTGTTGAGGAGAAAAAGATGGATCAGGTCGTACTTACCAATATTATTTATGTGACCCTGTTTTTAATCGGGGCGTTGTTGTTCGGCTTTGGTCCGATCATTATCGTCAAGCTGCTCAGCCCTTCGTCCCATACCCGGCAGACCGCCGGGCGGGCAGGGCAGCTGATCGAGTGCGGCATGGAGCCCATCGGCAGCGCCTGGATTCGATTCGGTATTGTCTATTATCTATATGCCTTGATTTTCCTCGCCTTTGACGTCGACGTGCTGTTCCTCTTTCCAGTGGCCGTCGCCTACAACAGCCCGGAATTGGGCCTCCAGGATTTTTATGAAATTCTGTTGTTTGTTGCCATTCTTTCATTAGCCATTGTCTATGCTTGGCGTAAAGGAGTGTTTACGTGGGAGAAGAAAACCTACCTTCATCAATAGTGCAGTTCGCCCAGCTCGACAAACTGCTCAATCTTGGCCGGGCCAATTCGCTCTGGCCCATGACTTTCGGGCTGGCCTGCTGCGCTATTGAGATGATGTGCACCGGCGGTTCCCGCTACGACATCTCCCGCTTCGGGGCCGAGGTTTTCAGGCCTTCGCCCCGTCAGAGCGACGTTATGATCGTGGCCGGGACCATCAACAAAAAACTGGAATTGGCGGTCAAGACCCTCTATGACCAGATGCCCGAGCCCAAATGGGTCATCGCCATGGGCAACTGCGCCATCAGCGGCGGACCGTTCAAGGTCAAGGAAAACTACAACGTGGTGGAAGGCGCGGACAAGCTCTTCCCGGTGGACGTGTATATCCCCGGTTGTCCGCCGCGTCCCGAAGCCTTGCTTGAGGGCATCATGACCCTTGAAGAAAAAATCACCGGAAAGCGGCGCTGGCCCCGGGTGCAAGCGGGTTGAACGTGGAGTGGAAGCGATGAATATGCTGGAAAAAACACAAGCCGCGCTCGCGGAGCTTTTTCCCCAGGCCGAGGCAGGGGAGGGGGCGACGGAGGCCGCGGCGAGACAGCCGGGCGTGCTGCGCACCGATCCGGCCAGGCACGGCAGTCATCTTGACGTCCTCTGCGGTCCGGATCAGGTGGTGGCTGTGGCGCGGATCATGGATCGCGAAGGCTATTTTCTGGAAGCTGTTTCCGGGGTCGATTGGCTCGAAAAACAACAGTTGGAAATCATCTACGATTACAACCGTCTGGGTGGCGAGCATTGCCGGGTGATGGTGCGGACTCAGGTTCCGCGCAGCGAAGCGGTTGTTCCCACCGTGTCCGCCGTCTTTCCGGCCGCCGACTGGCATGAGCGCGAGACCTATGATTTTTATGGCGTGCATTTTCAGGACCATCCCAACCTGATCCGCATTCTCCTGCCGGAAGACGCCGACTTTCACCCCCTTCTCAAGGATTTTACGCCATGACCGTTCCCATTCATCTGCGGCATGATGAAACCTTTGTGCTCAACCTTGGGCCGCAGCACCCCGCCACCCACGGCGTGCTGCGGGTCAAGCTCACTATGGACGGCGAGTACATCGTCAAGGCCGAGCCAGTGCTGGGCTACATCCACCGGATGCACGAAAAGCTGGCCGAAGCCGGCACCTTTGCCCAGTTCATGCCTAACACCGCACGCATGGATTATCTCCACGCCCTGGCCTTCAATCACGGCTGGGCGCTGGTGGTGGAAAAAGCCGCCGGTATCGAGGTGCCTGAACGGGCCGAGTATATCCGGGTGATCACCGTTGAGCTCAACCGCATCGCCAGTCATCTGTTATGGTGGGCCGCTTTTCTGCTCGATCTCGGCGGATTCACGCCCTTGCTCTACGCCTTTGACGACCGCGAAAAGGTCATTGATCTGCTCGAACGGGTCACCGGTTCCCGCCTGACCTACTGCTATATGCGTTTTGGCGGGGTCTACAACGACATCGACGACGAATTCATCGCCGGGACCCGCGACTTTATCAAACGCCTGCGCGGCCGGATGCCCAGCCTCTATCACGATCTGGTCACCCACAACATCATCCTGATCAAACGGATCAAGGACATCGGCATCATCACCCCGGAGCAGTGCCGCCGCTACGGCGCCACCGGTCCAGTGGCCCGAGGTTCCGGCATTAATTACGACGTCCGCAAGAACGAGCCCTACTCGGTCTATCCGGAGTTCGATTTCGACGTGCCGGTTTTTGACGAATGCGACTCCATGGCCCGCTACATGGTGCGCATGCATGAGATGGAGCAGTCGCTACGCATCATTGAACAGGCCCTGGACAAACTTCCCGACGGTCCGGTGATGGGCAAGGCCCCCAAGGTGCTGAAACCCGAGGCGGGTTATTATTATTCGGCGGTGGAAACCGCGCGCGGATCGCTCGGTCACCGGTTGATCTGCGACGGCGGCAAAAACCCCTACAAGCTCAAACTGCGCTCGCCGACCTTCTCCAATCTCAGCCTGTACGGCGAGGTGGCAGAGGGCATGTTGCTGGCGGACGCCCTGGCCTTCATGGGCAGTCTGGATCTGGTTATTCCCGAGATCGACCGCTGATCGGGAGAGGTATATTTTATGGAAACAAGCATTTGGCGCGCCCTCCTCTATCTGGTGGGCATCATGGCCTTTGCCGGCCTCAACGCAGCCTACTTGGGCTGGTGCGAACGCAAGGGCGCGGCCCGCATTCAACGGCGGATCGGGCCGTGCGAGGCTGGGTATGCAGGGCTGTTGCAGCCCCTGGCCGACGGCCTCAAGCTGATGAGCAAGCAGCTGCTGGTGCCGGACGGGGTGGACGGCATCATCTTCCGGGTGGCCCCGGTGCTGGCCATGATTCCGGCCATCACCTCGATGGTGGTCATTCCGTTCTCCGAAAACATCGGCGCCCGGGCCATGGAGCTTTCGGTGCTGTTGCTCTTTGCCCTGGCCTCGATCAGCATGATTGCCATCCTGCTCGGCGGCTGGGCATCGGGCAACAAGTACGCCGTCATCTCCGCCGCCCGTTCAGTGTCGCAGAATCTGGCCTACGAGATTCCCATGCTGATCACCGTGATCACCGTGGTGCTGATTTCCGGCTCGCTCAACCTGCGCGAGATCGCCATTGATCAGCAGGGCGGCTTCTGGCATTGGAACATCTTCCGGTTGGAGAACGGTCATTTCCTGACCATGTGGATCTCCTTCATCATCTTTTTTATCTGTTCGGTGGCCGAGACCAACCGGGCGCCCTTTGACATGGCCGAGGCCGAGAGCGAGCTGGTTGCCGGTTTTATGACCGAGTACGGTTCCATGGGCTTTGGTCTGTTCATGATGGGCGAGTATCTCAACATCGTGGTTGGCGCCTGTTTGACCGCCACCCTGTTTCTCGGCGGCTGGGACTGTCCCTTTGGCAAGACGCCCGGGGTCTGGTGGTTCCTGATCAAGATTTACATTCTGATTTTTACCTTCATCTGGATTCGCTGGACCTATCCGCGCACCCAGATCTACCGGCTGTTGAACCTGAGCTGGAAAATCCTGATTCCCTTCTCGCTGATCAACCTGCTGATTACTGCGGCCCTGATCAAGGTGTTCTGATTATGAGTGGTTATTGGAGCGATATTTTTACCGGCGGCAAAAGCCTGCTCGTCGGCTTGACCATCACCGCCCGGGAATTTTTCAAGCCGGTGGTGACCGAGCAGTACCCTTACGAGGTCCCGACCATGACCCCGCTGTTCCGGGGCCATATCGAACTGATCGGCAACGAGGAAACCGGCGCGCCCAACTGCGTGGTCTGCGGGATGTGCCAACGGGCCTGCCCGTCCCTGTGCATCAGTCTGGACGGCAAAAAGAACGAGGGCGGCAAGGGTAAGGTGCTGACCAGTTATGTGCTGGATTTCACCAAGTGCAGTCTGTGCGGTTCCTGCGTCGAGAGTTGCAATTTCAACGCCTTGCGCTTTTCCAAGGAATACAACCTAGCCAGTTTCGACAAGAATGATTTCATCATGGATCTGCTGAAACGGTTGGAGGATCAGAATCAATGCAAGCATTAGTCTGTCAACCGACGGCCGCTCCGGCGCTGTTTTCCGCTGAAGGCGCGGTCGGGGTCATTTTTCTGCTGACCGTGGCCCTGGTGGTGACCGGCGCCCTGATCGCGGTCAACGCCAACCGGCTGGTTCGCGCCGTTGCCGGCTTGGCTGTTTGTTTCACCGGTCTGGCCGGGGTCTATTATTTTCTGCTTAGTCCCTTTTTGGCCATGATGCAGATGCTCATTTATGTGGGCGCGGTTTCGATTCTGATCGCCTTCGGCATCATGATGGCCACCCCCGAAGAGCAGCAGACAACGGGCATGAAACACCGCTCGATCCTCGCCGGCCCCCTGGCCTTCAGCGTCGGCGCGCTGATCTTTGCCGCCCTGACCGTGCTGGGCCTGAAGACCCAATGGCAGGTTTTTCCCCGTCAGGGCGCCTTTGACATCAAGGCTGTGGGCATGTCGCTGCTGACCACCCACAGTCTGGTTTTTGAACTTATTTCCATCGTCCTGCTCATGGCCATCATCGGCGCTTTGGTGCTTGCGCAGAGGGGGAGAAACTAACCGATGCAACTGCTTAATCTCTATAATTGCCTGCCCACCTATCTGGTGATCGGCGCGCTGCTGTTTGCCTTCGGGGTGTACGGCATGGTTGTTCGCCGCACGGTGATCGGCATGCTGATCTCCTCGGAGTTCATCCTCGCCGCCGCTTCGACCAATTTCATGGCCTTCAACCGCTTCCTGGCTCCGGATCCGGTGGTCGGGCAGATCTTCACCCTGTTCATCATGGCCATTGCCGCCGCCGAGGCCGCCATCGCCGTCAGCATCATGATTGCCGTCTATCGCAATTACAAGACCATCGAGACCGAAGATCTTGTGGATCTGCAGGGCTAACCGGAGAACACGACCATGGACGCCCTTTCCACAACCGCACACGTCGTCGAGAATTCCAACCTGCTGTTGGCGGTGCTCATTCCGCTCTTTGGCAGCTTGGTGGTCATGACCCTGAAGAACCATCCGAATCTGCGCGAGTTTGTTTCCTCCAGCGCTTCGGTGCTGCTGTTTCTCATGGTTCTGTCCTTTATCCCGGCCCTGAAAGCCGGCAAAACCCTGGTGTATCCGCTCTTTCATCTGCTGCCGGGGCTCTCCATCACCCTGCGCGCCGACGGTTTTTCCATGATCTTTGCCATGGTCGCCTCGTCGCTGTGGATGATCGCCGTCTTCTATTCCATGGGCTACATGCGCGCCCACGACGAACCCTGCCAGACCCGGTTCAACGCCTGTTTTGCCCTAGCCATTTTTGGGGCCATTGGCGTGGCCTTTTCCGACAATCTGCTGACGCTGTATCTTTTTTACGAGATTGTCTCGGTCTGCACCTATCCGCTGGTTGCCCACCATCAGGATGAGGAATCCTACGAGGGGGCGCGGAAGTACATTATTTACCTGACCACCACCGCCAAGTTCTTTCTCTTGCCGGCGCTGATCTTGATTTATGTCCTGTCCGGCACCCTGGACTTTCCGCACAACATCGCCACCGGCATCATCCCGGCCACCTCGACCGACTGGGTGGTGACCATGCTCTATATTTTCTGCATCTTTGGTTTTGCCAAGAACGGCGTCATGCCGTTCCATCACTGGCTGCCCGGCGCCATGGTTGCCCCGACTCCGGTCTCGGCCCTGTTGCATGCGGTGGCGGTGGTCAAGGTGGGCGTGTTCTGCACCACCCGCACCATGCTCTACGTGTTTGGCGTGGACACCATGGACCGGCTCAACTTGGGCATCCCCACCGCCTATTTTGTCGGCTTCACCATCCTGGTGGCCTCGATGATCGCCCTGTCCAAGGACAACCTCAAAGCACGCTTGGCCTATTCCACGGTGAGCCAATTGTCCTACATCATCCTGGGCGTGGCGCTGCTGACCCCGCACGCTATTGAGGGCGGCCTGATTCATATCGTCAATCACGCCTTCTCCAAGATCACCCTGTTCTTCTGCGCCGGCGCCATCTACATCGCCTCCCATAAGAAATACATCTCCGAAATGAGCGGACTCGGACGCACCATGCCCTTTACCTTCGGCGCCTTTGCGGTGGCCTCGCTGTCCATGATCGGCGCGCCGCCGGTGGCCGGGTTTGTCTCCAAATGGTATCTGCTGGTCGGATCGATGGAAGCGCACCAAGTCGGCATCCTTCTGATTCTCATTGCCTCGACGGTGCTCAACGTCGGCTATTTCGCCCCGGTGACCTACAAGGCCTTTTTCGGCAAGCGACCCGTGGGCGAGGTCGAGACCGGCATCAAGGAGGCGCCGCTCAGCATGCTCATACCGCTGCTGATCGCCGTCACCGTTTCGGTGATCATCGGCATTTATCCCAACTTCATGATGCAATTTGTCAGGATGGTGACAGGATGACCGCTTTGATTGAATATGTGCAGACCCATCCGCGAACCGTGGGGACGCTCTGTTGCGTCCTGCTGGCGGGGATTGCCGGCGGCTCCCTGCTGGTGGACACCCACCACGCCCACACCTGGGCGGAGCAGCATGTGCCGGCCTTCTGGTCGCTGTTCGGGTTCGCCGCCGCCGCCGTCATCATTGGCGCGGCCCGATGGTTTGGCCGGTCCGGCATTCAAGCGCCGACCGATTTTTACGAACGCTCCAACGCAACATCCTGCGAGGAAGAAGCATGACCTCCAGTTTTATTCATCCGTCTCTCTTCTTGATAGCGGGCGCGCTGCTTTTGCCCTTTATTCGGGGACCGCTGCGCAAACCCTATCTTTTTCTGGCGCCCATGCTGGCCTTGGGCGCGGTGGTTTTGAACGCAGCCCATTCCGGCGTCTTTGGCGTCGTCAACTTCCTCGACTGGCAGTTGGTGCTTGGCCGGGTGGACAAACTCTCCACGGTTTTCGCCCTGATCATGGGCTTGATGGCGGTGATCGGCACCCTGTACGGCCTGCATGTTGACCGGGCCGGCGAGCACATGGCCGCCTGGTTCTACGCCGCCGGTTCCCTTGGCGCCATCTACAGCGGCGATTATCTGAGCCTCTTCCTCTTCTGGGAGATGATGGCCTTTGGCTCGGTGTTTCTGATCTGGTTCCGGCGCGGACCAATGTCGCTGCGGGTCGGCTACCGTTACCTGCTGATCCACACCATCGGCGGCATTATTCTCCTGGCCGGCATCCTGTTGCGCTACCAGGCAGTGGGCAACATCACCTTTGATCTGATGGACGTCGCCCATCCCGAACTGTACACCTGGCTGATCATGATCGGCTTTGGCCTCAACGCCGCCATGGTTCCGCTCCACTCCTGGCTGCCCGAAGCCTATTCCGAGGCCTCCTTTAACGGCGCGGTGTTCCTCTGCGCCTTTACCACCAAGACCGCGGTCTACACCCTGGCCCGAGCGTGCGCTGGAATGGACGTGCTGGTGGTGCTCGGCGTGATAATGGCCCTGTACGGGGTTATCTACGCGGTGATGGAAAACGACGTCCGCAAACTGCTGGCTTGGTCGATTGTCTCCCAGGTGGGGTACATGGTGGCCGGCATCGGCATCGGCACCGACATGGCGATCAACGGCGCCGTGGCCCACGCGGTTGTGCATATCCTCTACAAGAGTCTGCTGTTCATGGGGACCGGCTCGGTGCTCTACATGACCGGCAAGACCAAGTTCACTGAGCTGGGCGGCTTGTATGCCAAAATGCCGGCCACGTTTTTCTTCACCATGATAGGGTGCCTGTCGATTTCCGCCGCCCCCTGTTTTGCCGCCTACGCCAGCAAGTCGATGATTATAACCGCCGGCTTTGAGCAGCATCTCAACTGGGCCTCCTGGCTGCTGATGTTCGGCGCCACCGGCACCTTCATGTATAACGGCTTGAAGCTGCCCTATTTTCTCTTCTTCGGCAAAAACAACTGCAGCCCGGAAACCTGGACCAAGGCCGGAGACCCCAGTTGGAACATGCTGATCGCCATGACCCTGGGCGCCACCCTCTGCATCCTGGTGGGCACGGCCCCTGGCTTTCTCTACGCCATGCTGCCCTATGCGGTGGACTACACCCCGCACACCACCTACCACCTGATGGAAACCTTGCAGCTGCTGGGTTTTGCGGCGCTCGCCTTTGTTCTGCTCAAGAAATACGTTGAGCCGGTCGACCGCATCTGTCTCGACCTTGACTGGCTGTATCGCAAGGCCGGTTGCGGTTTCCTTTGGCTGATCAAACATCCCCTGCAATGGTGCGACACCGCCTGGGGCGAGGCCTATCGCGTGGTTGGCCTCTCCTCGTTGATGACCCTGAGCCGTTTCTGGAGTTGGTTTGATTGGCACGCCATTGACGGCGTGGTCGACGGCATTGCCCGTTCCGTCCGGGCGCTTGGCGACAAGGTGCGCGTTCTGCAGTCCGGTCAGATCCAGATCACTCTGTATTACGCCTTTTCGCTGACAGCCGTCCTGCTTGTCGCCTTCATCTTTTTTCAGCTGCTCTAAGGGGAACGAGGAATGGATCTGTTACTTATCAAAGAGGGATTTCCCCTGCTCAGCTTTCTCATCTTCCTGCCCCTGGCCGGGGCGGTGGTGTTGCTCTTTTTTCACGGCGAAGGTTTTGCACGGTTGTGGGCGCTGTTGATCACCTCGTTGACCGCGGTGTGTTCGATTCCGCTGCTCACCGGTTTTGATCCGACCAGCGCCAAATATCAGTTTGCCGAGGCCTACAGCTGGATTCCCCGGTTTCACATTAATTACATCGTCGGCATGGACGGCATCTCGATTCTCCTGGTGCTGTTGACCACCTTCATCATGCCGTTTTGCGTGCTTGCTTCCTGGAACTACATCCAAAAGCGGGTGACCCCCTTTATGTTCTGCCTTCTGATCATGGAGACCTCCATGGTCGGCGTCTTTGTCGCCCTGGATTTTGTCCTGTTTTACATCTTTTGGGAGTTCATGCTCATCCCCATGTATCTCCTGATCGCGATCTGGGGCGGACCGCGGAAGGTCTACGCGTCGATCAAGTTCTTCCTGTACACCCTGGCCGGTTCGGTGCTGCTGTTGGTGGCGATCATTGCCCTGTATCTCAAATCCGGCAGTTTTTTCATCCCGGAGATGATGTGGCAGCCGTATTCGCTCACCTTCCAGGTTCTGGTCTTTCTTGCCTTTTTTCTGGCCTTTGCCATTAAGGTGCCGATGTTTCCGTTCCACACCTGGTTGCCGGCCGCCCATGTCGAGGCCCCGACCGCTGGTTCGGTCATTCTGGCTTCGGTGCTGTTGAAGATGGGCACCTACGGCCTGCTGCGCTTTTGCCTGCCGATCACCCCAGACGCCACCATGCTGCTCGCCCAGCCGATCCTCTGGCTGTCGATCGCCGGCATCATCTACGGCGGCTTCACCGCCCTTGCCCAGCAGGACATGAAAAAGCTGATCGCCTATTCCTCGGTGGGGCACATGGGCTTTGTCACCCTGGGCATTTTTGTGCTCAACACCCGTGGGGTTGAAGGCGCTATTTTGCAGATGATCAACCACGGCGTCACCACCGGCGCGTTGTTTCTCTGTGTGGGCATGATCTACGAACGAACTCACAGTCGCGAATTGGCCATGGCCACCGGCGTGGGCAAGTACATGCCGTGGTTTGTCACCTTTCTGGCCGTTTTCTCGCTCTCTTCCTTTGGCTTTCCGGGAACCAACTCCTTTATCGGCGAATTTCTGGTGCTGGCCGGAGCCTTTGAGCACAACACCATTCTGGCGCTGGCCGCCATCCCCGGAGCGGTTCTGGCTGCCGCCTACATGCTGCGGATGCTGCAGAAGATCGTCTGGGGCGGGACCAACAACCCGGACCAGTCCTATTTGACCGATCTCGGCGTCCGGGAAATTGTGGTGCTCGCTCCGTTTCTGCTCTTTGTTTTCTGGATCGGTCTTGGGCCGCAACCCTTTGTCGACCTGATCCACGGCTCGGTGAGCCACCTGCTGGAGCAATTCAACAACTGGCAGCAACATCAACAGGTTGCAGTTGCACTCTGGCGTTGAACCCATGCATTTCAACCCTCTAGTCCCCGCCAACACCCTGATCGCCTACGGCGAACGGTGTTGAGGAAACACGAAGAAAGGCACTCTATATGGTTATCCTTCCCGAACTTGTGCTGCTGGCCGGCGCGCTTGCACTCTTCATGGTCAGCCTTGGCAAGACGCCTGCGGCGGCCAAATCGGTTGCCGTTGTTTTTGGCCTCGCCGCCTTTGCCGCCACCCTCCTGTCCTTCCAGGCGCAGGGTAGTCTGTTTTACGGCGTCTATGCGGTCGATCAATATTCCCAGATGTTCAAGGTGATGATCGGATTTTCCCTCGCCCTGCTGATCATTTCTGGGCAAAATCTGAAGGGAATCAGCGCCGAAGTCCGCCCTGAATACTACCTGTTTCTCTTCCTCAGCGTCCTCGGTCTGATGATGCTGGTGAGTTCGGTGGAACTGCTGGCCATTTTTATATCCCTGGAACTGTCCTCCTTTGCTCTCTATCTGCTGGTGCCGATGCGCGACGACCGCACCGGCATTCGGGTGCAGATGGAGGCCGGAATGAAGTACATCCTCTTCGGCGTCATGGCCACCGGATTCATGCTCTACGGCATGAGTTATCTCTTTGGCTTGACCGGCTCCACCTATCTCAAGGACATCCTGGCCTTTGTCGCCAAAGTCGACCTGCAGCCCGCCGTGGCCGTGGCCCTGCTCATGGTGCTGGCCGGATTCTTCTATAAACTGGCTGTCTTTCCCCTGCATTTCTGGGTGCCGGACATCTATCAGGGGGCCTCCAACGAGACCACCGGGTTCATCGCCACCATCCCAAAATTCGGCGCCGTTGCCCTCCTGATCCGTTTTCTTGCCGTGCCGTCCGGTCAGTCGCCAGTCGTGATTGAACTCCTGGCGGTGTTGGCCTTGTGTTCGATGTTTTACGGCAATCTCAGCGCCTTGGTGCAAAAAGACATCAAGCGGATGCTTGGTTTTTCAGGCATTGCCCATGCCGGTTTTGTTGTGCTGGGGCTGTTGTCGCTGAACAGCGAAGGGTATGGCGTGGCCGTCTATTACATCGCCGGTTACGTGCTGATGAATCTGGCCTGCTTTTTAGTGATCAGCAACGTCTCGCAGCAGGGCGAGAATCTGTGCATTGAGGATTTCAACGGCCTGTACAAACGACAGCCGGCCTTGGCCTTCATCCTGGCGGTCGGGCTTTTTGGTTTGGCCGGCATCCCGCCCTTTGTTGGATTTATGGCCAAGTTCATGGTGCTAACCACCGCCCTGCGCGGCGACCATCTGCTGGTGGTCTGCCTTGCCGCGATCAACACCGCCATCGCCATCTACTATTATCTCTCAGTGGTCAAGGCGGCTTACACCGCCGATCCGGGCGACCGGCCCGCCGTTGCAGTGCAACCAGTGATCCAATTGGCGGGTTTTGCGCTGGTGATCGCCATTACCCTGTTGGGAGCCTTGCCGGGAAAATTTGTCGACTTTGCTAGCACGGTCGTGCAGACCTTGCCGTGAATAGGTGGGCATCGATAAAAAAAGGGGACGCTTAAAGCGTCCCCTTTTTTGTATGCAGTACGGCTGAAGCACTGATTACATCAGATGCTCGAGGCCTGGAGCCGGAAAATCAGCGCAGAGTTTTTGCACCGCAGCTGCGATCTCGCTCTGGAGCGTGGTGTTGGTTGGATCGGCGACAACAGCGTCGATCCACTGGCCAATTTGCACCATCTGCGCCTCCTGGAATCCGCGCGAGGTGACCGCAGCCGAACCCAGGCGAATGCCGCTGGGATCAAAGGGCTTGCGGACGTCATAGGGCACGGCGTTGTAGTTGAGGACAATGCCGGCCGCATCCAGGGCCTTGGCTGCAATCTTGCCGGTCACGCCTTTGTTGGTCAGATCGATCAGCATGAGGTGATTGTCGGTGCCGCCGGTGACCAGGTTAAAACCCTTGGCAATTAACGTCGCCGCCAAGGCTTGGGCGTTCTTGACGATCTGGGCCGCATACTGCTTGAAGGCCGGGGTCGAGGCCTCTTTGAGGGCCACGGCGATGGCGGCGGTGGTGTTGTTGTGCGGGCCGCCCTGCAACCCCGGAAAGACCGCCTTGTCGATGGCGGCGGCGTGTTCCTGTTTGCAGAGGATCATGGCCCCGCGGGGTCCGCGCAGCGACTTGTGGGTGGTGGTGGTGACCACGTCGGCGTAGGGAATGGGCGAGGGATGCGCGCCGCCCGCGACCAATCCGGCGAAGTGGGCCATGTCCACCAGCAGAAGAGCGCCGCAGGCATCGGCGATCTCCCGGAATTTGGGGAAGTCGAGCACCCGTGAATAGGCGGAGTGACCGGCGATCAGAATTTTGGGTTTGCAGGCCAGGGCCTTTTCGCGGATGGCGTCGTAATTGAGGCGGCCGGTCTCCTGGTCGAGAGCATAGGATTCGGCGTTAAAATACTTGCCGGAGATGGACACCTTGGCCCCGTGGGTCAAATGACCGCCATGGGGCAGGGCCATGCCGAGGATGGTGTCCCCGGGGCTGATGAAGGCCAGGTATACGGCCAGATTGGCTGGCGAACCCGAGTAGGGCTGCACATTGACGTGCTCGGCGCCGAACAGGTCTTTGGCTCGTTGGATGGCCAGGGCCTCGACCTGATCGATGTACTGTTGGCCTTCATAGTAGCGTTTTCCGGGGTAGCCTTCGGAATATTTGTTGGTCAGGACCGATCCGGTAGCCTCCATAACCGCGCCGGACACGTAATTTTCCGAAGCGATGAGGCGGATCTTATCTTTTTGGCGGACTTCTTCCTGTTTGATCAGGTTAAAGATTTCCGGGTCTTGTTGTTGCAGACTGTTCATATTGACTCCTTCGGTTTCTGGAAGCGCCGGCAGGACGAGCATCCTGCCACTCTGGCCGGATTTTGATGTGTGGGGTGTCAGCGCAGGGAACGGAGGCGGTTGCAAACGCACGAGAGCTCCTGTAAATGACAACCTTTGTGAAAAATAATCATCATAATCAACCTGTCGGCTGTTGAACAGCAGAAAATTATCGGTCGTCGCCAGCGTCCTGGCAGGCGGCGGCGAGTTGGTTTGCATCCTTGCAAAAGGGCTGAGAATTTCTTGAGCGCATGCTTCTGCGCTTGGAAAAACGGCGCTGGTGAGGTATTTTAATTGTTCGTTCAGGTGGCCCTGGGGGGCTTGACAATATTGGCGCAGTGCGATTTGCGCCAACCCTGAATGCGACCAGGCGAAGCATAGGTAGGGCGAACCGGCAGGGAGCTCGGTTCACAAACGGCGGCAAAGCATAGGCCATAGCTCAGACTGGGTTGCCGAAGATATTGATCGATGGGAGAAACAACGAAGGTGGTTGCACTGCCTTGACGCTCTACGGGGGAACGTCCAGGTTTTAAATACAGACAAAGACATCGAAAGACCAGGTAGGTAGGACAATGGAGAAGAGTGCGTTATTTTGTTATGGAACCTTGCAGTCGCCACTTGTGATGAAGGCCGTCACCGGCCAGGCCTATGCCGGCCAGGAAGCAACACTCAACAACTGGGCGCGGTTTCGCGTGCGCGGCTCAGAGTATCCTGGAATCATTCGCCTGGAGGATTCTTCCGTATCCGGTAAATTGTACTGGGGGCTGAACGAGCAGGCCATGGAAAAACTCGATGCCTTTGAGGGCGACAAATACGAACGGGTGATTGTCCAGGTGAGCATGATCGACGGCTCCTGTCAAGAAGCCTACGCCTACGCGATCAAAGAGGATTGCCGCAAGTTGTTGTCCAGCGACCCTTGGGATTTTGACCGATTTCTCCAAAACGGTCTGGAAAAATTCATCCACTGGTTTGTTGAAGATCGCCGCGATCTGTTTGACCGAGGCGATCTCTAACCTATTCAGGCACTCCATCCAGCTATCTCCTGAGGCCTCTGCCTCAGGAGATACGCATCGTTTCGTTTTTCCCGCGCTTAACCCATTTGCTTGCTCTTCACGCTGTCTGGCCTCGGCCACGCTCCTTGCCCAAAAAACCTCCAGAGAAAAGGGAATTCCAACCTTGGTCGATGCCCAGTGCTGGCGCGGCAAATGTTGCAATAATCAACAACCCCTGATGCTGAACCGTCTTCCTTTGCCGGCTCAAGGGTTTCCATTCAAACAGTGATCCGTTTGCCTGGGGGGAGGTCTGGGTTGGGCCGAAAGAGCAGGATCATGCGACCGATAACCTGCACCAAGGCCGCCCCGGTTAACTGCGCCAATTGATTGCCGGCCTCGTTTCGTTCCACCGGACAATTCTGTCCTAGTTTGATTTTCATCAGTTCATGGGCTTTGAACGCCGCTTCCATGGATTTGAGCAGGGCAGGGGAGAACCCCTCCTTGCCGACGTAGACCACGGGTTCCAGGTGATGGCCCAGGCCGCGGAGGGCTTTTTTTTGTCCATTGGTTAGCGTGACTGTCGATGCTGTTGTTTCTGTTTCGTTCATAAAGTTATTTGAGTTGTGGGGTGCGATGGCGGCGCAGCGGCCTGGCCATCAGTTGATCAGAGTGTTGAAAATACGATATCCGCCGATCCAGGTGCCGAGACTGGAGCCGAAGGTGGTGAGGAGAAAGACGAGAAAAATGCGAAGCAGCTTGTTGCGCCACCAACCCGTAAAGGCGCTGATGTCCTGACTTGCGGCTTCAAATTCCCGGACGATCGGCGGGCAAGTCATGACCTGCACAAAGGCGCAGACATACCCTGCGCCGATCAAAGGCGACAGGCTGGTCACCGGGGCGGCGGCAAAGGCTGAGACAATGGTCGCCGGGTGGGCAAGAGCTATCAAGGCGCCCAAGGCCGAGGGAATGCCGTGGGCCAGGATCCAATAGACCGCATTGGCAGCAAACTCGTCGGCGCCTTGGCGCAGGCCAATCAGCAGCAGCGAGAGCACGATCAGGGCGGGAATGGCCCACTCTAGGATTTTGCCGGTCTTGCCGATGGGCGGAATCGAGCCGATAGCCTCCAACTGATCGCTGTTGTCCTGCTCGATAACCCGCTTGATGCCCTCCATGTGCCCGGCGCCAACCACCGCAACCAGTCGCCGGCCCGCAGTTTGTTTGATTTTTTCCGCCATATAGACGTCCCGCTCGTCGATCAGCACCGCTTTGGTGTGGGGGAGTGCGGCTCCGAGTTCGTTGATCAGTTCGGAGAGCACGTCCTTGCGGCGCATTTCCGTCAGCCTCTCCTCGTCCAGTTCGGTGGTGTCGAAAAGCGAAGTCAGCAGGGTCGCCAGCAGGTAGCCCTTTTTGACAAGGGAGGTGGCGCGCCAGGCGCGACGGAGGGTGACGCGAACATCGCGGTCGCAGAGGGCCATTGGGATGCCGAGTTGTTCCGCGGTCTGGGCCGCGGTAAGCAATTCGGCGCCCGGCATAACGCCAAGCTGGCCCCCCAATTTTTTTTGATAGGCGGCCAGGATCAGGTTGACCATCAGGGTGGCCAATTGCTTGCTGCGCACAACTTGCTTGAGATCTAAATTTTCCCATTGGGCGCGTTTGGAAAGAGCTGCGTAGCGCTTGTCGTCCAGCTCAATGCAAACTGCGTCCGGGCATTCCTGCTCGATAATTTTTTTGACTAAATCGGTCGATTGCTGGGAAATATGGGCTGTCCCGACCAGGAGAATGGTCTTGTCGGCCAGAGTAATGACCGCGACGTCGTCGGGGTATTGCTGTTGCGGAAAAGAGGTCGTTGTCATCACAGAGGTTGGGGAAAAGGCTGCCAATAAAGAATACGCGGCGCAATGTACCCTACTTTGGCCGGAAGGGGGATGAATTCCTTGCCCCATCCCATCTGAACACAGGGGGCGATTATTAACTGTTCGTCAAGATGGAGGCATTGAACGGGCGCGATCCACAATTTTTTGGCACAGATTCGGGAAGATGAAGGCGTGAAACGGTAAAACCGCATACCAGTAGAGACGGCCCCAGAGTCCGTGGGGAATGAAGTGGGCCGTTTGCACCAAGGCGTCCTGCTGCAGATCAAATTCCAGCCAGGCTTTGCCGGGCAGTTTCATCTGGGCCTGGAGGAGCAAGCGCTTGTTGGGAACAAGGTCGGCAACCTTCCAGAAGTCCAGGGCGTCGCCCACCCGTAGGTCAGCCGCAGTGCGTCGACCTCGGTTCAGCCCATAACCGCCGACGGCTTTGTCCAGCCAACCGCGCAACTGCCAGAGAAAGGTGTAGGAAAACCAGCCGTTTTCGCCGCCGAGACTGATGATTGAGGCGAAAACCTGCTCAGCCTTGGCTCCGGCGAAGGGCACGGTTTGCACATCGCGAAAGATCGATTGGCCGGGACTTGGTTGTTCGCTGACGTCGCACGTCGCGCCTGGGCTGGAATCGCACCAGCGACTGATCACCAAATCCTGCTCCATTTCGCGGATTGCCTGGCCGACGGCCTGTAGAAACGACATGGGCTGAATCTCCGGGAAAAAGCGTTGGGCATGGTCGTTTTGCACCAGGGTTTCCGATTTAAGTCCTTCAACCAACGCCGCCCCAATTTTGTAAGGCACCGGGGTGAGCAGGGTCAGCCAATACGAGCTGAGGCGTGGGCTCAACAGGGGGACCGGGAAAATCCAGCGCCGCAAGCCCATGACTTGAGCGGTTTGGGTCAGCATGTCCAGAAAACTCATGGCAGGCGCGCCGATGTCCACCACCAGATTCTCCGCTGGATCAAGGCAAAGGGCCGCAGTGAGATAGGCGACCACATCGTCGACGCCGATGGGCTGGGTCAACGTGTTGACCCATCGGGGCGTGATCATCACCGGCAACTTTTCCACCAGATGGCGCACCATTTCAAAACTGGCGCCGCCTGAGCCAATGATCACGCCGGCGCGGAACCAGAGGGTGCGGATGCGGTCAGGGCGGCTGGCGAGAATTTCGCCTGTCTCTCTGCGGCTGGCCAAATGGGCCGATGACGAGTCCACAAGGCCGAGCCCGCCAAGGTAAATGATTTTTTGCACCCCTTGTTCCAGGCAGGCGGCGAGGAAATTTTCAGCGCTGTCTCGGTCGAGTCGGCTGAAATCAGGCCCTTTGCCCATGGAGTGGATGAGATACACGGCGGTGTCCACGCCTTCGAGGGCCTGTTGCAAAGCTTGTTTGTTGAAGGTGTCGCCCTCAATGACGGTTGCGTGTTGACGGGTCTTGGCGGTGAGTTTTCGGGCGCTGCGTACAAGCAACCGCAACGAAACATTCTCGCGTTCACGAAGCGTTTTTTCCAGACGGCGGCCAATGTACCCGGTGGCTCCGGTGAGCAGAACGGTGGTCATAGGGCGATACTCCTCTCTGTAAAGGTGAAACAACAATAGAGACGACTATCGGGTTAGGCAAGAAGGCAGAAAGGGAAAGCGTTCTGAAATGCTGGCGGGCGTGAGGCCCGCCAGAAAACATCAGCCTTTTTTGACGAGCAGTTTGCTGCCGGTTTGCAGCGTGTTGCCGCTGAGTTTGTTCAAGGCGCGCAGATCTTGGGCCGAGGTCTGGAATCTTTGGGCAATAGTGGCGAGGGTGTCGCCGTTTTTGATCACATACCAAGTCGGAGGATTCGAGGTTTTGGCAACAACCACAGGGGCTGCAGGCTGTTTGGCTGCAGGGGTTGTTTTCGAGGCTTTGGCGACCATCGCAGGGGGCGTGGACTGTTTGGCTGCAGGCGCCGTCTTCGGCGACGGCACGATTGCTGGTTGCTTGACGTTTTCCGTCTTGGCGACGCTCCGTTTTTGCGAAGCTCCAAGGGTGGGAATTTGCGCCGCTGATTTCTCAGCAGGTGTTGCGACCGATTTTGCAACGGCGGCCACGACTTGTGGTTCCGGACGATTAGGTTGGATGGATAGGAGCTGCCCTTTCTTCACCTTGTCAAGGCTGGCAATTTTGTTCCACTTCAAGATGTCCTTAACCGAAACCTGATACTGCTTGGCCAATGCCGCCACGGTTTCACCGGATTTGATCCGGTGCGTCACTATCTGGGGAGTGCTCTTTTCCGCTTTCTCCGCCTTGAGGGTTTTCTCCGATTTCGCACCCTTGTTAGCCGCGAGTTCTTCGGGCTGCTCGCCCTCTTTCAAAAGAACATATTTGGTGGAGGTGGTGGGAATTTGGAGCCGCAGGCCTTTTTTCAGCTGCGCGGTCCGCAAGTTGTTGGCTTTCAGCAACGTGGTTTTGTTGATGTTGTACAGGCCGCAGATGGTGGTCAACGTCTCGCCCTTCTTGACGGTGTGCGTGGCGTATACGGTTCGGGTCACAGGGCGCAATTTGTCCAGATTGGCGGCGATCAAATCCTTTGCGCCGATAGGGACGCGGAGGGTGTACTCATGTTTTGGCGGGGTTTGGTTTTTGCGCAACTCGTTGTTAAACGATCGCAGTTGCTTGGCGGAGGTGTTGGCCGTGACGGCAACAGCTTCCAGA
Source organism: Desulfobulbus sp. (assembly GCF_030824455.1). GTDB lineage: Bacteria > Desulfobacterota > Desulfobulbia > Desulfobulbales > Desulfobulbaceae > Desulfobulbus. The sequence goes on along the minus strand of NZ_JAVBXR010000030.1, from coordinate 4,589 downwards.
TCAACGCCGCCTGGCACCTTGATGGTTTCGTACTGTCTCGGCTCATGATACTTGACGTCGGTGAAGCCGTATTTTTCAGGATTGCGGCCAATGATGATTGCGGCGATCAGTTTGGGCACATAGCGTTTGGTTTCCAGAAAGATGCCTTCTGAAGCGGCGATCTCCCAGAAATCTTTGGTGTTGTAGGTGGTGATGGCGTTGTCGATTCTGCCTTCGCCGGCGTTGTAGGCGGCCACAGCAAGATACCAGTCGTCAAATTGAGCGTGGAGGCGAGACAGATAGCGGATGGCGGCTTTGGTCGCTTTTTCGGGTTCGCGTCGCTCGTCAACCCAGGGGTCGACTTTGAGACCAAAATCGCGGCCCGTGCCTTCCAAAAACTGCCACAGTCCGCAGGCGTCGGCCGGAGAGTAGGCGGAGGGGTTATATCCAGATTCGATCATCGCCAGGAAAACGAGATCGCGGGGAAGCCCGGCCTTTTTCAGTTCCGCCTCGATAAAGGGGCGGTAGGCCGTTGACCGCGCCAACCACTGGGTGAAATAATTTCTCTGCTTGCCCTGAAACAGCTCCAGGTAGTAGAGCACCTGTTTGTTCAGAGCAATGGGGAAATCATACTTTGACGGGTCGATGCCGGCCTGTTCCAGGGAATATTTTTCATGGGAACTGAGGCCGTATTCCCAAGCCCCCGGGCGATTGAGCGCTTCCAATTCTTCCTGCGCCGTTTCCTCGGGTTCTGCCGAGGAAATTTCATCGTTGTCGGAATCAGAGGAAGAAGCCGCTGCGCCCGATTTGTGCAATGCTGATTTTTTAGAATGGGACGAGCAGGCTGAAAGTGAAATACAAAGAAGGCCGATACAACAGTAGGTAAGCAGAACGGGCAATATTTTCATATGTAGTAGTGGGGTTTGTGCAACCTTGTATTGCATTGAAATGATATTGTTTTATCTGCGATCAACAAAACGATGAACACAAAATGCGAAATCAATTACTTCTTTTAACATTAAAGAAAAATGGAAGACAAGCAAAACTGCTTGGCCCCCGTGGTTTTTCTCACCGAACCGATGAAGTTATCCTTGCATTCTTGTGAGAAAATGTACTTTTTCCGAATTTCCGGCCTCCGCTTTTAAGGTGCGCGTCAGGGGCTGCGGCCGAGTGGGCCCATGCGATCTCTGCGGATGCAACGGCTCGGATTGCTTTGACTTATCGGAACGATGCTCGTGCCCGACCCTGGAAATGGGGGGCAAGAGCGCATCACCGATGCATGAGGCAGGCGGATCGCTTTTCGCTCGTTGCGTTCGTTTTTGGCGACAGTAAAAAAAAACGCCTGCAGCTCGGATCGCTTACCGCAACCACAGGTTTTTGTTTCTGTCGAAACCAAGGTCTGGTATCTTTGCCGACCTGTAAAAGGCGCGGGTTGTGCCAAGCCGTCGCCCCTGACTCAGTCTGAATTTTTACGCGGACATCGCGTGATGCGCCTCCCCTTTGCGCCGCCAGGCGGTGCTGGTGACCATGTTGAAATTTTTTAAATACTGTTTTGTCTCCCTGCTGCTCTTTGCGTTGCTTGCCGGCGCCGTTGGAGCGGCCGGTCTCTATTATCTGATTGCCGTGGTTTCGGCGCCGGAAATTGAAGAGTCGCACATCAACGAAATCCTCGGGCGCGAGAGCCCGGTGTTGTACCGTGATGGACAGACCAAGCTGGGCGTGCTCTTTGAGGGCATCCACCGGCAGTACCTCAATTATAAAGACCTGCCGCCCCATTTCGTCAATGCCCTGATTGCCGCCGAGGACGACCAGTTCTTTACCCACTTCGGGGTTGACGTGCCCGGCATTGTCCGCGCCATGCTCGCCAATCTCCAGGCGGGCAGGATTGTTCAGGGCGGCAGCACCATCACCCAGCAGACCGCGAAAAACCTGTTCAAGCGGGAGTCCCGCAGTATGGAGGCCAAGGTCAAGGAACTGCTGTTTGCCCTGCGGCTGGAGCACAAGTACAGCAAGGAAAAAATCCTCGAATTTTACAGCAACCAGTTTTTCGTCAGCGGCAACGGACATGGCCTTGGGGTTGCGGCCCGCTATTTTTTCGACAAGGAGCCCAAGGATCTCAGCTTGCTGGAGTGCGCCTTTATTGCCGGCAGCGTCAAGCGGCCCAACTATTACAACCCCTTTCTCAAAAAGAATATGGCCAATGCCGACGAGGTGCGGCTGCGGGGCGAAGAGCGCGTCAACTACGTGCTCGGCAAGATGCGCAAAGCCGGGATGATCGGCGAGGACGAGTTTGCCAAGTTGAAGGCCGCCGACCTGACCTTCAAGCAAGGGAAAATGTCGTTTGCCCAGAACACGGCCATGGATCTGGTCAAGGAAGGGTTGGAGACCCCGTTTATTGCCGACACCTTGGAAGAAAACGGCATTTCCAACATTTCCACCTCAGGCGCCCACATCATCACCTCGCTTGACCGGGAGATGCAGGGCGCAACCGTGCAGGCCCTGCGCCGGCATCTTTCCCAGTTGGACGTGCGTCTGCGCGGCTACGCGCGCGCGCAGGTGCAGACCGAATACAAGGCGCTTGAATATCACGGCGACGAGGACTTTGTCCCCGGTAATTTTGTCTTTGGGGTGGTCGGCGAAATCAAGGAAACCAAGGAGCAGGGATTGGTGGCCCGGGTCATTTTTGACGACGGCCGGGCTACGGGCGTACTCGACAGTTCGGGGCTGGTGCGGCTGGCCGACGCCTACGCCAAACTCAGTCGCGGCGCCTCAACTTCCGGTCCGGCGGACCGCAAGGCCCTGTTCAAGCAGTTGCAGGCCGGCGACGCGATCTACGCCAGCATCCGCAGCGTCGACGAGTCCGGCGAACTGCAGCTTGATCTGGAAAAATTTCCCCAGGTGGAAGGCGCGGCCTTTGTGCTCCAGGAAGGCGCCATTCGGGCCATGAGCGGCGGCATGTCCAATCTCAATTACAACCGGGCCACCGCCGCCAAACGGCTGATGGGGTCGACCTTCAAGACCTTTGTTTTTGCCGCGGCGTTGCAGCTGGGCTGGAGCCCGATCGACATGCTCAGCAACTATCGGCAGACGTTTATGTATATGAATCGCCCCTATGCGCCGCAGCCGGATCACGACAGCCCCTTTGGCTCGGTGAGCCTGAGCTGGGCCGGCGTCACCTCGGAGAACGTGGCCGCGGTCTGGCTGTTGTATCATCTCACCGATCACCTGACCCTGCCGATGATTCGCGAGTTGGCGGTCCAGGTGGATATGGCCCCCAGGGTCGAGGACGGAACAACCGAAAGCTATCAGCAGTACAAAGAACGCATCCGCGATAAATACGGCATCATCATGTCGCGGGAATACCTTGAGCAGGCTTCCTTCAGCAGCGCAGTCCGAGCGTTGCAGCCCGATTTCGTGTTTGACAACCGCGCCGAGGAGTACCGCCAGCTGGAACGGCTGCGCTATGACGGATTCCTTGGCCTGCGCGCGCTCCTCCCCCGTCTGGTCGACTATCGGCGGGCGCCGCTGCCCGGGCCTGCGCCGTTGGACCCGGATGCCGCTTTTGACGACCCCGGGGTTACTGCGGCGCCGACCTCGACGGGCGGCCGCCTGGTTCGCGACACGCTGGGCCGGTATATTTTCACCTCTCGGCCCGAACTGCCCCCCAACTGGATGGAGCTGGGGGCGCAGGAATTGGCCGATCATCTGGCTGCGCTCGATCCCGTCTCATCCGAGGCCTTCTGGCGGGAGCAGGTGTTGTTGGACGGCGTCGTCTCGGCGGCGACTCTGCAGCAGGTGGATGATCAAATCCGCATCGAGCGCGACAAGGTGGGCAACGACAAGCTCTATTCCCTGGACGTGCTCGCCGAGGTCCGCGATTTCCGCATCATGCTCGGTCTGCAGTATATGGTGCGGCTTGCCAGGGAGTGCGGCGTTGCCAGCAATTTCGAGCCGGTGCTGTCGCTGCCGCTTGGGTCCAACGTGGTTTCCCTGTCGGAGATGACCCGCCTCTACGAGACCCTGGTCACCGGCTACCGCCACGAAGCCGCCGACGCGGCGACCCTGGCCCAGTCCGAGCTCGACGGCCACGTCGATCCGGACGGCGCCGCGATCATCGAGCGCATCGAGACCCCGGAAGGACGGGTGGTCTATTCCCGTCAGGCGCACAAGACGCGGGTGCTGGACGCCAAGAGTTCGGCCGCTGTAGCCAATATTCTGCAAAACGTCATTCCCTACGGCACCGGCAAGTACGCCCTGGAGCACGTCCGCTTGCGCAGCCAGGACCCTGCTCGGCAGAAAATTTTGGACAAGCTGCGCCAGCCCTATCCGCTCCTGGGTAAAACCGGCACCGCCAACGATTACCGCAACGCCGCCTTCCTGGGCTTTGTGCCCGTGCTGACGCCCGATCAATCCGGTCTCGGTTTCCAGGGCGGGTACACCGTGGGCGTGTATGCGGGATTTGACGACAACATGCCTATGGTAAAGGGTGGGTTCCGGGTCAGCGGTTCGCTGGGCGCGCTGCCGGCCTGGAGCGAAATCGCCCAGGGGCTTTTGGATGTGGAGAAGATTGCCGACCGGCTCGATGCGGTCGACCTGACCTTCAACGGTTT
>NZ_JAVBXR010000014.1 GCF_030824455.1 Desulfobulbus sp. | reverse complement strand
TGGTCGGCCAGGCGGGTGAGATAAATCAGCACGTCGGCGATCTCGTGCGCCACCTCAGCCTTGGTTGCAGGCGCCAGGTTGCGGCTTTGCTCCTGGGTCATCCACTGAAAGTGTTCCAGCAGTTCCGCCGCTTCCACGATCAGGGCTGAGGCGAGATTTTTCGGGGTGTGGAACGGCTCCCAGTTGCGCTGGTCGGCAAAACGCCGCAGTTCCAGGGCCAATTCTTCAAGGGTGTTGCATTGATACGGCACAGTTTCGCAGTTCATGGCAGATCTCTTGGAAACAAAGGAGCCGCCTGGAAGGCTTGGCCTCGCACCTTGGGACAGACGCGGCTCGGAGAAAGAGGCAAACAATGGCAAAGTTCAATCTTACCTCAAGATAATCAAGAAAAATATGCAAAAATCAAGAGGGATTGGGCCGCAACCGGCCGAGACCCGACGGTCTCGTCGGCCAAGCCTCATCGGAAAAAGGGGCCGTTTCGCCGACGGCGCGCCGTTGCCCAGGCATTCGATGCTCCCGGCAAGGCCGCCGCATGGAATTTTCCTAAACGCAGTGAATACACATGGAAAATGCACAGGGAGATTGGTACATTCCACCTTGCACAAGATCCTCTCCACCCTCGCAAACGCTTCCGCACAAGAAAGCGCCCGCCCTGAAAAGAGCACCATGCAACCGCACTGCGCCGTGACGCGGCAGAATGACCCAGGAGGCCACCCCATGAAACACACCCTGTTGACTGCAAAAAATCTTCCAGACCGCCAGCAGCCGAAGGAGCGCGCGACCACAAAGCGCTGTGCCGCCTTGCTTGCCCTGACCTGCGGCTCAATCGCGATTTTCGGCGCATCGTGGCCGGCAATCGGGGAAGAGCAACGAAAAATCGTCCTGAACGACGCCCAGTTCAAAGAATCCTACTTGGAAAAAGTAACGGTTTCAGGCGGCATTCGCGCCGGCTTCATGCACCAAAGCGCTCTTGAGCACATTGACCTGAATGCGCTGTACATCTATTTGCAACACGACGTCCGGGAGCAAGACACCATGTTGTGCGTCAACATGGTCAGTCGCGACGGCCGCTACGCCGCCTCCTGGCAATACGCCCTGGGCGAACAACCGGCCGGCTCCATCCTGGTGAACATGCCGTCGAAATATCAGACGCAAATTGCCGGCTACGCCCCGGACGCCCTGGTTGTGCTCGCGGCCGTCACCCAAAAAGACTGCTTGTCCAGCGAGGTCAAATATGTTCCGTCCAGTTGGGGCGCCAGCGCGGCCAACGATTACGTGCTGTACGTCAACTCCGGCAACACGGACACTGAAATTGGCGTGCCGGGAGCAACGGGCAGGATTCCCTGCAGCAAAATCACGGCCGACAGCACCATCGCCTACGACACCCAATGCCTGCTGAAAAAGGATGTGGTCAACGAGCCGAAAAGCGTCTTTATCTTAAGAAACAATTTTGGCAACAGACTGCCCAATGTTGAATTCCCGGTGAGATAAATCAGTGCCGGCGCGAAGATTGTTCTATAAAGGCATCGTTCTCATCCGAGATGTTTTACTTGCGGCGGTTGTCTCGGAACCGGAAAAAAAGGTGTTCCAGGACATGTCGCATCAATACCCTCGCGCCCTGCACTGCATCGCCTTGTTTTTATGCATTTATATTGCAATCCTGGTGATGTTTGTCGCCAAAATCGCCATCAACTCCTTCAGTCCTGGCTCATTTATCGTCACGGCGAGATCAGAGCGGATAGAATACCAGCCCGAGAGCGTAGATCCGCCCCGAATCCCCTTTCGCAACGCGACCTTGTATTGGGAAGAAGAGGCCAGCGCTGAAGTCTTTGATCCCCTTGCTTCCACTTCCTCGAAATCGCAGTCATTCTCGCATCAAGGATCAGGATCGCTGCAAATCCAAGGAAAATCGAATATTGTTTTTTCCAGGATCGGCAAGGGGCCCTTGCATGTGCAGATTAAAAGCGCTGGAAAAAACAGCGTTTACGACGAAAACGACCAAAAAATTCGCACCCTGCCGGAAACGATTGATCTGGTGCTCAACGATCCGATGAGTTTAATCAACCAAGGCGTGGCGTGGAAATACAATATTGACGGACCGCTGGTGGTTGGACGGGTGCCGACCTATGACGCCTACCAGCAAAACGGCTTGTTGCTTGACGGCGAGATTCATATGGTCGCCAAACAGCTGTTGTCTGGAAATCACTACAAGGTTGACCCCTATAAACTGCAATTGGGCGACGGTTTGCAATTCATGCCCGCTGATCCCAAAACAAGCGGCATGGTCACCTTTGACAGTGATCGCGGCATACAGCTTATCGCCATCGTTGAAGCGCATTCTGCAACGATCAAAAAATTCAGAGAAACAAACTTAAAAATTCGCAACAATTTATGGTCCAAACTGGGAAAAGATGAAGAGCTCGTTATTACTTGGGCCTTGATGCTGGCGGTTCCAGGAATTTTGGTTTTTTCAATACGCATACTCTATTTTCATTCACAGATGAAATTAAAATAGCAGGTGTCGTTTCCACAACTCATCAACCATAATTAATTCAAATGAGAATATTTTATCAATTTTTTCTTGTCGGCGCCCTGCTTGTCTGTCTGCAGTGCGTGCAAGCGGGAGCCTCCGACGTGTATCTGAAGGTGGATGAAAACGAAACAGGTCAGGGAATTTTTCGCCAGAGAAACACCGAGTGCCTGCTCATCACCCCGGCCCATGTTGTTGAAGACGCCTTTACCCTTGAAGCGACAACAGCCGACCGATCAAAATATCCGGCTGAATTAATTGAATTGTTCCCGGGAGACATCAGCATTCTCCGCCTGAAAACGGACGATCACGTTGCCTGCCGGCAAACCATTTGGCCAAGCCGGGAACAACTCAACGCGCTGCTCGGCACGGAACAACAGGGCGAGTTGCACTCCATGCTCGCCGACGGCAGCATCCGCAAAATTCCGGTTGATGTCATAGGCTACGACAAATACCGCAACATCAACATCCGCCCCGTGAACCAGGAAGACGCTCTGAGCAAAGGGGCCAGCGGCAGCCCCCTGTACCTGGCCGGACAGGTTGCCGGGATGCTCCTTTCAATCACCAACGGCGTGGGCAATGTGATCCGCCAGGACGCGCTCGCCAACGCCATCGCCCTGTTCTTTGACGAGGGCGACCAAGGCGGCGGCGAAAAACCGACCACCCTTGGCGCCGACCCCGCGCCCGGCAAGTCGGCTCCGAAGATTGCCGCCCCGCAAAACCAGTCCTCGTTTACCGGGACCATTCTCACCAACGTCACCAAGGAGCACGCCATCTCGTTGACGGCAAACAGCCCGATCCAAATCACCCTGGCGCCAACAGGCGACAAGGTGCGATACGCCGTGGAATTGATTGACTCGACCAACCGGGTGTCCTGCAGCCGCTCGCTGAAAAGCCCCCTGCTGGACGCCGAGGTTTCCTTTCCGTGCACGCCTCTGGCGACCGACAAATTTGCCCTCAGGGTCACCGGCACCGGAGGCGAAGGCGCCTACAAGATTGCCTTCTCCCCGATTACCTCCGATGCGGCCTTGCGCAGCGACAAGAACATCATCAGCGTGGACGGCGACGCGCAGTCGGAAACCATCGTGAAGAACGCCGTCGCCGAATACAAGGTGAAACTCTACCGCAACAGCCCGGTGCGGATCGTCCAGTCGCTGCACGGCGACGACTATAAATACACCACCGAACTTTCCGATTCCACAGGAAAAATAGTCTTTCGCAACCTGTGCGAGTCACGACCTGACCAAGCGCCGATCACCACCCCCTTCACCCCCCCAACAACCGACGCCTATGTGGTGCGCGTCCTGGGAACGGAAGGCGCCGGGCAATACAGCCTGGCCCTGCAGTCCATCGCCTTTGACGCCCAGCTTCGCGGCGAGGCCAATCTGCTGAAAATTGGAGGCAGCGCGGCAAGCGGCGTCATCGCCAAGGACGCCGTGGCGGAATATCGCTTTGATCTCGACGCCAACGTCCCGGTGCGCTTCAATTTCCCGGCAACTGGCGACCAAGGCGCGTACAACGTGAAAGTGTTGGATTCCACCGGAAGCCCAGTCTACAGCGACCCCTACAAACGGATCCGCGGCCAGGAGACCTCGTTCATCCCCTTCACCGCCTCCAAGGCCGATCAGTATACGTTGCGCCTCATCGGGACGGAAGGAGAATGCCGGTACACCGTCAGCCTCACCTCCAAGTGAGCGGCGGAGACGCCGCAACACAGGGGGGCGTGAACGCTCCGCCCTGATCGGCGACTGCGGGCGCACCTTTGCCCGCTGCGCAGCAACATAAAAAAAAGCCCGGCTTTCCGTTATGATCGGAAGGCCGGGCCAGCAATGCTCAATTAAAAAAAATCAGACCACGGATTCCATCTGCTCGCCGGCCAACTGGGCCTGCATCGCTTTTCCCACCGTGCGGCCCAACCCCACGCACTCGCCCAACTGGGCGTGTTCGGGCACATATTGCACCTTCAGCCCTTCGTGGCACAGGATGATGTTCATGTCCTTGAGGATCTCGTTCATCATCTTGACCGCCTCGCCCGACCAGCCGTAGGAACCAAACGAGGCCCCGACCTTGTTGGTGGGCCGCAGGCCGCGCATATACATCAGAAAATCAGCCATTCGCGGCAGCATGCCGTTATTGAGGGTCGGCGAGCCAAGGACAATAGCGCTGGCCTCCAGGACGTCGGTCATGACGTCGCTGCGGTGGTTGACCTGCAGATCAAGCAGCTTGTACTCGACGCCTTGTTCGTGCAGCCCTTCGGCCACCGCCTTGGCCATCTTCTTGGTTGATTCCCACATGGTGTCGTAGATCACCAACGCTCGGCCGTTGCCCTGATGGTTGCACCAGCGGGAGTACGCCTCAATGATCTTGCCGGGGTTGGAGCGCCAGATCACGCCGTGATCCGGGGCCAGCATCTTGATCGGCAACTGCATCTCCTGCACCTTGGCCAGCAGTTTTTTCACCAGCGGCGAATAGAGGGTGAGGATGTTGGCGTAATACTTGGTGGCCTCGTGCATCAGCACGTCCTGATTGACCTCGTCGTCGAACCGTTCGCTGGTGGCCAGATGCTCGCCAAAGGCGTCGCTGGTGAACAGGATCTGGTCTTCCTTGAGATAGGTGAACATCGAATCCGGCCAGTGCAGCATCCGGGTCTCCAGGAAGCTCAGGGTGCGTTTGCCCAGGCTCAGTTCCTCGCCGGGGCCGACCACATGGAAGGGCCAATCCGGGCGATGGAAATGCTGCACCAGGGCCTTCTGCCCCATTTTCGAGCAGATCACCTTTTCCGGATTGATCGCCTCGATCACCTCGGGAATCGAGCCGCTGTGATCCATCTCCACATGGTTGACCACCAAATAATCGATCTTTTTCGGATCGATGATGGAGTGAATCCGGTGCATCAGCTCGCTGCGATACGGCTTTTTCACCGTGTCGATCAGGGTGACCTTCTCGTCGATGATCAAAAAGGCGTTGTAGGTGGTGCCGCGCTCGGTGGAATACCCGTGGAAATCGCGGGTGGTCCAGTCGACGGCCCCCACCCAGTAGACGTTTTCGGCCAGTTGAATTGTTTTCATGGTGCAAATCCTCCTGCACAAGGGGCAGTTAAAAAGTGAGAATCGTGTAGCCTTTCTCGATAAAATCCGACATGGCGGGGTGACCGGCCATCTCGCCGATCAACGGGATGCCTTCTTGGGTCACTGCGTCGGCAACCTTTAATTTGTGGGAGCAGGCCCGGCAGGCCCCGAGAATCAGCCCGGCCTCTTTTGCCTTGATGTACAGCGGATGCAGAAAATGGCCTGGGTCAGCCATCAGCGGCACCAGCTTGACCGACTCGCCTTCGAGAATGATCTTACCCCCCATGCCTTTCTGGGCCATGTCCAAGCTGTTCAAAAGGACGTGAACAAAACAGAGGGGATCGCCGCGGAAGGCAAAAAAGACACATGTTTGCATAACGTTAACCTCAGATGGAGTACGTGATCAAGAACGGAGTGGAAAAGCAAGTTCTGCCGGGGGATGGAATGCTGGAATGCGACAAGGAAGGGATGAAGCGGGAAAATCGCATGTTTCGGGGCGGAACAACACCCGCCGCCCGAAACGTGCCGGGCGGCGGGATAGGTGTTTACGCCTCTTCGAACTGATCTTTGCCGGCGCCGCAGACCGGACAGGCCCAATCGTCAGGGATGTCCGCGAAGGCGGTTCCCGCCGCAACCCCGTTGTCGGGGTCGCCGGCGGCGGGATCATACTCATAGTCACAGACAACGCATCGGTATTTTTTCATTTTTTGCTCCTATAATTGTGGGGGAGAGGAATCAGGCTTTCCACAGTCCGTGGAGATTGCAATACTCGCGGGCGGAAACTTGATCCGCCTTGATGCAGAAGGTGGCCTCAGGGGCCTCGCCGGGGTTCAGGTTCTGTCGGTAGACCTTGCCGTCGGCAATCAACTCGATAAATTCGATCCAGTGCTTTTCTTCCATGGGGTGGGCCACCGAGCCAACAGCAACCTTGTAGCCGTCAGCCACTTTGGTGATCACCGGCACATGTTTTTCCTTGGCCGCGTCGACGGTGTTTTCGGTCATCTGGTTCATGGGCTGGCCACAACAGACCAACTCGCCCGCCCCGGCATGCAACACTTCAACAATGTTGCCGCAGAGAGCGCACTTGTACACATCGTTCTTTTTCGTCATGGCATGTTCTCCTCGTAGATTGAAAAAATCTTAGGGGTGAAAAATTGCGTTGTTTCCACCCTAACACCGGCAAAACATAGATAAAGGATAAACGATCCGACTTGGCTTAGAAAGGGCCAATTTGTCCTTTTCCCTGGTTTTGTCTGTAAAATCGGCACATGTTCAGCTGTTGTGTTTGGCAAGATAGTCTGCAACGCCGGCGGCGGTCGGGGTCATGGCCTCTTTGCCGGTTTCCCAGTTGGCCGGACAGACGTCGCCATGTTTCTCGTGGAACTGAAGGGCGTCGACCATACGTAGCGCTTCGTCGATGTTGCGCCCCAGGGGCAGGTCGTTGATCACCGCATGGCGAATCACGCCGTCGCGGTCGATAAGGAAGGTGCCGCGCAGGGCGATGCCGGCATCGAGCAGGACGCCGTACTGGCGGGAAATGTTCTTATCGAGATCAGCCACCAGGGGGTATTGGATATTGCCGATGCCGCCCTGCTTGATCGGGGTGTTTTTCCAGGCCCAATGGGAGAACTGGGAGTCGATCGACACGCCGATGATCTCGCAATTCTTGGCCTGAAAAGCAGCCAAGGTCCTGTCAAAAGCCAAAATCTCCGAAGGGCAGACAAAGGTGAAATCCAGCGGATAAAAGAAGAGGATGACATACTTGCCCCGGTAGTCGGAGAGTTTAAAATCCGGTTTCATCGAATTGTCGGGCATGACGGCGGTTGCCGTGAAATCCGGGGCCTGTTTGGTCACTAAAAAGCTCATGGAAACGTCTCCTTGAAATTGAAAATGGCGTCGTGCGCGGGTTACCCCAGCGCGCCCTTGCCCTGGTCGGTGATCTCGTACTTGCACCGGGCTGGACTGCTGACGTAGCCCTTGTTTTTGAGGGCGGTTATCTGGCAACTGATCTGTTTAGTCTCCAGGCCGGTCGAGGCGGCCAACTCCTTGCTTCCGCAGGCTTCGGCGCTTTGCGCAAGCGCTTCAAGCACTTGCCGCTGGGCGTCGCTGAGCGAGGCTGGTTCGCATGTTGTGCAAGCCATGTCGTGTTCTCCTGTTTTCTTGGTCGTTTCCTGTTGTTTCCGACATTTCGGACAAAGGCCGAAAAATTCAATTCTGCAACCGGTTATCCGGTATCCTTTTTCCTGCGTCGGCGCCACATAGGGAACTGGGGCGTCGGGCGTGGGAATATTGTCGACCCTTTGACATTGGGTGCAAAACACATGGTCGTGGTCGTGCGGGTCCCAATCAAAGCGTTTCTGCCGACCGCTGATCTCCAGTTTTTTGATGACCCCGGCCTCAGAAAGAATTTCCAGATTCCGGTACACCGTGGCTAAACTGATGCGCGGCAGTTTTTTTTTAATACGCTCGTACAACTCGTCCGCAGTGGGATGAATCTTGCCTCGATGCAATTCTTCAAGGATGATCTCCCGTTGGTGGGTCATGCGCAGATTTCGATTCATCATTCCCCTTGTAGAAATTTTTCCTAAAAGTAATTGAGAATCATTTACACGTCAAGAAAAAAAGAAAAGCCCAGGAAAGAGAAGGCGCGCGATTGCGAAGGGAAAAGAAACCAGAGAGGGGGGAGATTTTGAGGAAAGGCGAAAAGGGGAAAACTCGAATCCGTTCGCGCCTCAATTGGAGGCGCGAACGGATTGGGGGGCAGGCTTATTCGAGGATGAAGTCGTCGCGGCGATTGTGGGCGTAATCGTCCTCGCTGCCGCCGTTGAACAGCGGCCGCTCTTCGCCGTAGCTCACCGTGCGGATGCGGCCTTCCTCGATGCCGAACTCAATCAAATAGGCTTTGGCGCTCATTGCGCGGCGTTCTCCCAAGGCCAGGTTGTATTCGTTGGTGCCTCGGTTGTCGGTGTTGCCTTCGATCAAGACACGGCCGGAAGAATTATTCTTCAGATATCCGCCGTTGTGCTCCATGGTGGGAATTTGGTCGCCATTGATCTTGGACTGATCGTAATCAAAATAGACTGGCTTGAATTCAGGTGAGCAGCGCCCGTGTTCCCGTTTGTAGGCGTCGCTCTGGTCATCGGCTCCATTGGCGAGACTGCCGCTCCCGCCGCGGCCGGTGGAATCCAACCCTTCCGTACTGGGGCCGGTTTCCTCAGTAATGTTGCCCATGCGATTGCTGTCTGCGTCGGAGGCGTTGTTCGCGCCGCCCGCATACGGTGAAACATGTTTGGGGCCGCAGCCGCCCAACAGAGCAACTGTGCACGCCAATGTTGCGGCAAAGAAAAACCGGGGAAAAAAATTCATACGTAAGCCTCGCAAGTGAGATAAAGGACAAGAGAAAACAAGTAGTCGATGTATACCTACAACCAGCCGACAACGTCAACAAAAACCTAATTTTCCCCTGTTGCTCCAACAATTTTGGCGATTTTGCTCTGCCCTCTTAGCCGCACCTTTTTCTTGCGAGCCACAGCCATGAATGGTAGATGAAGGAGCATCTTATCAACATTATCCAATGCAGGAGGAATGCATGATCAACAAAGTACTCGCCGCCTTGTTGCTGTTGGCAGCTCTGTGCAGCCCGGTTGCCGCCGAAACCACCATTGTCTTTGCCACCGACGCCACCTGGCCGCCGATGGAGTTCGTCAACGATCAGAAGCAGGTGGTTGGCTATTCCATCGACTTCATGACTGCGGCCGGCAAAGAGGCAGGTTTCAAGCCGGTCTTCAAGAACACCGCCTGGGACGGCATCTTCGCCGGACTGGCGTCGAAGAAATACGATGCCATCGTCAGCTCCGTTTCGATCACCGAGGAGCGGAAAAAGGCCATGGATTTCAGTGAGCCCTATTACACCGTGCGCCAGGCGTTGATCGTCGGCAAAGCCTCGACCGCAAAAAGCCTGGCTGATCTCAAGGGACAGAAAGTGGGCGGACAAATCGGCACCACCGGCTATTTCGCCATCAAGGCCGTGGCCGGCGTGGAAGCCAAATCCTACGACGAAGTCGGTCTGGCCATGGAAGATCTCAACGTCGGCCGCATCGCCGCCGTGGTCTGCGACGATCCTGTTGCCGCCAACTACGCCATCGACAAATACAAAGACAATCTCAAGATTGCCTCGGTGATCGAAACCGGCGAGGCCGAGAATTATGGGGTGGCGGTCAACAAGGGCAGCGCCGAGACCCTGGCTCTGATTGACAAAGGCATCAAGGCGGTCAAGGCCAAAGGGCTGGACAAGGAACTCAAGAAAAAATGGATTGGTCAGTAAGCGACCGTTTCGATTTTTCCATTGCCGGGCCTTTGCGCCCGGCTTTTTTTATCCAACCGTCAAGACGGGACGACCATGTCTGAACCAGAAATCACCAAAATCGAAGTCGGCGACGGCGCGGCCATCCCCAGGCCCGAAGACAAGGGGTTGGTCTCGGCCTGGTGGATCGCCCTGTTCGGGGCCATTGCCTTGCTCGTGTTCCTACCGTGGTACAAACCCGATCCTTACCTCAACATCCTCCGTTTCGTTCCCGACGGCATCATCGTCACCTTTGAGGTGACGGTGTTCTCGATTTCGCTGGCCATCGTCATCGGGTTGCTGACCGGTCTGGGCCGCCTGTCGCGCAACCGGTTCATCAACCTGATCGCTTCCCTGTATGTGGAGGTGGTGCGCGGCATCCCGCTTCTGGTGCAGCTTTTCTACATCTACTACGCCCTGGGCCGTTTTGTCCGGGTGCCGGATCTGGTCGCGGCGGTGATCGCCATGGCCTTCTGCTACGGGGCCTACATGGGCGAGGTGTTCCGCGCCGGCATCAAATCCATCGATTCCGGACAGACCGAAGCCTCGCTGTCGCTGGGATTCAACCACCGCCAGACCATGGCCTACGTCATCCTGCCCCAGGCCTGGAGAACCATCCTGCCGCCGGTGGGCAACGAGTTCATCGCCCTGTTGAAGGACACCTCGCTGGTCTCGATTCTGGCCGTGGCCGACATCCTGCGGCGCGGGCGGGAATACGCCTCGGAAAGTTTCAACTATTTCGAGACCTACACCATGATCGCCCTGATCTATCTCCTGATTACCCTCGTCTTGTCCAAACTCATCAGCATCATGGAACACAGGTTGAGCCATTATGAACGCCGCTGACCCGATCATCCGTCTACAGCACATCAACAAGTTCTTTGGCGCGTTCAAGGCGCTCAGCGACGTCAGCCTTGACATCAAAAGCGGCGAAAAGGTGGTGGTCCTGGGCCCTTCGGGTTCGGGCAAGTCGACCCTGCTGCGCACCGTCAACAGGTTGGAATCCATCGATTCCGGGACGATCATCGTCGACGGCCACAACCTCTACGATCCGGGCGAAGACATTAACCGCATCCGCATGGAGGTGGGCATGGTCTTCCAGAGCTTCAACCTCTTTCGTCACAAGTCGGTGCTGGAAAACCTCACCCTGGCCCCGATCAAGCTCAAGAAAATGGACCGCGACCAGGCCGAGACCCTGGCCCTGGCCCTGCTCGACAAGGTGGGGATGCGCGACCGGGCCACCCATTTCCCGATCCAGCTTTCCGGCGGTCAGCAGCAGCGGGTGGCCATTGCCCGGGCGCTCGCCATGGAGCCGAAGATCATGCTCTTTGACGAGCCGACCTCGGCCCTGGACCCCGAGATGATCAACGAGGTGCTTGAGGTGATGATCACCCTGGCCCGGGAGGGCATGACCATGCTGGTGGTCACCCATGAGATGGGTTTTGCCCGCGAGGTCGCCGACAAGGTGGTGTTCATGGATGCCGGGGCGGTGGTTGAAGTGGCCAAACCGATGGAATTTTTCACCAATCCGCAGAACCCGCGCAGCCAGCTCTTTCTCCGCCAGATCCTGGCGCCCGCCACCCGATGACCAGCGTAAACAGCGCACTGCTGGAAATTCACCAGCATGAGGGGCTGAGTTACAAACCCCTGGTGGATTTTGCCGATTGGCGGGTGGCGGTCCTTAATTTTAGCCCGGATCTGCTGCCGGAAAACCTCACCCGCATGCAGCGCCACAACGAGACCGACGAGGTCTTTGTGCTGCTCCAGGGGCAATGCATCCTCTTTGTCGGCGAAGGGCAGGAATCGGTGACCCGGATTCACGCCGAAGACCTCCAGCCGGGAACGATTTACAACGTCAAACAGGCGGTCTGGCACACCCACGCCCTCAGCCCCGACGCCAAGGTTCTGGTGGTGGAAAATCGCGACACCACCTACGACAATTCACCCTTTACCCAGCTCAGCGCGGAGCAGCATCGTGAGCTGATCCGGTTGGCCGCGTCGCTGCGACAAGGGCCCGGCACACCGCAACCTTCTCCCTGTTGCGGCAATTAACACGTAAAATCAAGCGTTTTTGTTGTGCATTTTCCGGTCTCCCGGACTTGTCAAGCTCGGGATGATCGGGTATATTTTGTCCCCGACCACACCAAGGCAGCCCCGGCTGCCTTCCTCTTTTTTCCCAGCCCCCGAAAGGTATCGGTATGAAAGCTTCCCTGAGCAAAAAAACGAAATTTATTTTTATTACCGGCGGCGTCCTTTCCTCGCTGGGCAAGGGGCTTTCCGCCGCCTCCATCGGTTCCCTGCTCGAATCGCGGGGACTGACCGTCACCTTCCAGAAACTTGACCCGTACATCAATGTCGATCCCGGCACCATGAACCCCTTCCAGCACGGCGAGGTCTACGTCACCAACGACGGGGCCGAGACCGATCTGGACATGGGCCACTACGAGCGCTACACCAACGCGGTGATGGGCAAGCAGAACAACTACACCTCGGGGCGGATCTATTATTCGGTGATCATGAAGGAGCGGCGAGGCGAGTATCTCGGCGGCACGGTCCAGGTTATCCCCCACATCACCGACGAGATCAAGGAGGCGGTGCTCCAGTTGGACGGCAGCGCCGATGTGGCGATCATCGAGATCGGCGGCACGGTCGGCGACATCGAGGGCCTGCCGTTCATCGAAGCCATCCGCCAGCTGCGCATCGACCTCGGCCGGGAGTACACCCTGTTCATCCACCTGACCCTGGTGCCCTACATCAAAACCGCCGGTGAGGTCAAAACCAAGCCGACCCAGCATTCGGTCAAGGAATTGCTGGCCTCGGGAATCCAACCCGACATTCTAATGTGCCGCACCGAGGCTCCGCTCACCCCGGAACTGAAAAAGAAAATCGCTCTCTTCTGCAACGTGGAGGCCAATGCGGTCATTTCCGCCGAGGATGTCGAATCCATTTATGAATTGCCGCTCAAATTGCGCCAAGAGGGGGTGGATGACCGCATCCTGGAGAAGCTGGGCATCTGGACCGGTTCGCCCAACATTGAACCCTGGGAGCAACTGGTGCGCAGGATCAAGAATCCCAAGGGATTCGTGACCATCGGCATCACCGGCAAGTACGTCGATCTGACCGAGTCGTACAAGAGTTTGCACGAAGCCCTGATCCACGGCGGCATTGCCAACGAGACCAAGGTCAACCTGCAGTACATCAGCGCCGACGGCCTTGAAGACGGCACTGACCTGGAGAAGCTTGACAACTGTGACGCTATCCTGGTGCCGGGCGGATTCGGCAGCCGGGGCATGGAAGGCAAAATCCAGGCGGTGACCTATGCCCGCGAGCGCAAGATTCCCTTCTTTGGCATCTGCCTGGGCATGCAGCTGGCGGTGGTCGAGTTCGCGCGCAACATCGCCAAAATCGAAGGGGCCCACTCGGTCGAGTTCAATCCGGCCACGCCCCACCCGGTGATTTACCTGATGACCGAATGGTTTGATTTCCGCACCGGCAAGATCGAAAAACGCGACCAGCATTCCGACATGGGCGGCACCCTGCGCCTTGGCGCCTATCCCTGCGAGCTCAAGCCCGGCACCTTAGCCTCGGCCGCCTACGGGCAGGAGTCGATCAGCGAGCGGCACCGGCACCGGTACGAGTTCAACAACGCCTACCGCCAGCAACTGGAGGAGGTCGGCTTGATCGTCAGCGGCACGTCGCCCGATGGTTCTCTGGTGGAGATTGTCGAACTGGCCGACCACCCCTGGTTCCTCGGCTGTCAGTTCCACCCGGAGTTCCAGTCCAAACCAATGAAACCGCATCCCCTGTTCCGCGATTTCATCAAGGCGGCTATTGCCTATAAAAAAGGAAACAAGGCCTGAGATGATCAACACCGTTGTCCTCCAACCCACCCCTTCCGGGCCAATCACCATCGGACCGGGAGCGCCGCTGCTGCTCATGGCCGGCCCCTGCGTGCTTGAAAGCGGCGAGCTGGCCTGGGAAATCGCCCGGGAGATGAAGGCCATTGCCGCCCGACTCGGCGTCTCCTACGTGTTCAAGGCCTCCTTTGACAAGGCCAACCGCACCTCGCTCACCTCCTTCCGCGGACCCGGTGCGGAAAAGGGGCTGCGCATTCTCGGACGCCTGCGGGAAGAGGTCGGGGTGCCGGTGGTGTCCGACATTCACGAACCAGCCCAGGCCGAAATGGCCGCCGACTACCTCGACATCCTCCAGATTCCGGCCTTTCTCTGTCGCCAGACCGATCTCCTGGCGGCCGCCGCCCGCACCGGCAAGGTGGTCAACGTCAAGAAGGGCCAGTTTGTCTCGCCTTGGGACATGGAGCATGCGGTCAACAAATTGCGCGGCGCGGGGACCGAGAAGATCCTGCTCACCGAACGCGGGGCCAGTTTCGGCTACAACAATCTGGTGGTGGACATGCGCTCCCTGCAGGTGATGCGCTCCTTCGGCTACCCGGTGGTCTTTGACGCCACCCATTCGGTGCAGCTGCCCGGCGGCGCCGGCGGCAGTTCCGGCGGGCAGCGCGAATTCATTCCCGCCCTTGCCCGGGCCGCCATGGCGGTCGGCATCGACGGCCTGTTCATCGAGGTCCATCCCGACCCGGCCAAGGCCCTGTGCGACGGCCCCAACTCTTTGCCGCTTGATGCGGTCGAACCCCTGCTCAGGCAATTGCTGGCGGTGCGACAGGCCGTAGCCGGGGTGATCGATGCCTAACAACACCTGCGGCCTGGAAGGCGGCGCCTATCCCACGGACTGCGAATTGACTGAGGCTCTGCGTAACCGAGCCATGGCCCGCAACCGGCCGCTGGAACGAAGCGAGGTCTGGAAGGCGGCACTGGCGCAGGCACGGCAGGTCAAGCTGCTGTTGCTCGACGTCGACGGCGTGCTCACTGACGGCAGCATCACCTATGGCGCAGGCGGCGTGGAGACCAAGAGTTTCAACACCCAGGACGGCCTTGGCATCAGGCTCCTGCAGGAAAGCGGGGTGGCGGTCGGCGTCGTCACCGCCCGCAGTTCCGAGGCCGTGGAGCGACGCGCCAAGGATCTGCGCCTGGCCCACGTCTTTCAGGGGCAAGGGGACAAACTGACCGCCTTTGAAGCCATCCTCAAACAAACCGGCCTGCGGCCGCCGCAGACGGCCTACATGGGCGATGATCTGATCGATCTGCCGATTCTCAACCGGGTTGGTTTTGCCGCAGCACCCGTCAACGCCGTGGCCGAGATTTGCCAGCGGGTCCACTATGTCGCCGAACGCAGCGGCGGCCGGGGAGCGGTCCGCGAGGTCTGCGATCTCATCCTTGAGGCGCAGGGCAACCTGGAACGCATGCGGGCCCAGTTCGACCGATGATCAACAATCCCCGCAATCTGTTGTGGATGCTGCCGTTGTTGCTCTTTGCAACCAGCCCCCTGTGGCAGCCCTCAGTCAGCGCCTTTCTCGCGCCCAGGGGCGGCTACAATCCAAAGCTGGCTCAACCGCAGGACGAGTCGCCGATGCAGAATTTCGTCATGGATTCAGTGGCCATCACCATGACCACCAATGGCATGGAAGAATGGCAGATCGACGCCGAGCGCGCCTACACCGGCGAACAGGACCATGAAATCGAGATGGAACAGGTCAGCGCCATGTACATCGGCACAGAGAAAGAACCGATCAATATCGAGAGCCGCAAGGGAACCTATCTCATCGACAAACGGCATTTGGTGCTCACCGATCATGTCAAGGTCGTCAAACCAACCCAAAACCAAGTCATGCTGTCCGAACGGTTGGAATACGACGACGCCAGCAAGATGCTGGTCAGTCCGGGCAAGGTCTTTATCCAGGCGCCGGACATGAAACTGAACGCCGGCCGCATGGACTATGATTTTTCCACTGAGGGTTTTGATTTCACCAATCGGGTTAAGGTTAACCTCTAACTCCTTCCGGACGCCGGCGGGATTTCACATTGAAGGGATTCGTCATGTTGAAAGTGAACGAGCATTATCTCAAACTGCAGGCATCCTACCTTTTTTCCGACATCGCCAAACGCGTGGCCGCTTTCCAGGCCGGAAACCCAGAGCGCGAGGTGATCAAGCTGGGCATCGGCGACGTCACCAACCCGCTGCCCGAGGCCTGCATCGCCGCCTTTCACAAGGCGGTGGACGAGATGGCGACCACCAGCGGCTTTCGCGGCTACGGTCCCGAGCAGGGGTATGATTTTCTTCGCCAGGCGATAGCGACGCATGATTTCCAGGCGCGCGGCGCCGACATCCAGGCCGACGAAGTCTTTGTTTCCGACGGCGCCAAGTGCGACACCGGCAACATTCAGGAACTGTTTGCAACCGACGCCAAAATCGCCATTCCTGATCCGGTCTACCCGGTGTACCTCGACACCAACGTCATGGCCGGCCGCACCGGCGCGTTCAAGGACGGCCGCTTTGAAGGGCTGGTGTATCTCGAATCGACCAAGGCCAACAACTACGTCCCCGACCTGCCCAAGGAGCCGGTGGACCTGATCTACCTCTGCTTCCCCAACAACCCCACCGGTTCGACCATCACCAAAGAGCAACTCAAGGTCTGGGTTGATTTTGCCCGCGACAGCAAGGCGCTGATCCTGTTTGACGCCGCCTATGAGGCCTTTATCCGCGATCCAGCGCTGCCGCACTCCATTTTTGAGATTGAAGGCGCCCGCGAAGTGGCGATCGAGTTCCGCAGCTATTCCAAAAGCGCCGGCTTCACCGGAACCCGCTGCGCCTACACGGTGGTGCCCAAGGAGTGTATGGCCTTTGACGCCCAAGGCAACAAGCAGGCCATCCACCCGTTGTGGAACCGACGGCATTGCACCAAATTCAACGGCGTCTCCTATCCGGTGCAGCGCGCGGCCGAGGCGGTCTACTCGCCCGAGGGCAAGGCCCAGTGCACCGCCCTGATCGACGGCTATCTGGCCAACGCCAAGATCATCGGCAAGGCGGTTTCCGAACTGGGCTACTCCTATGTCGGCGGCGACAACGCCCCCTACGTCTGGATCGAGGGCCAGCGCGATTCCTGGGAATTTTTTGATCTGCTCTTGAACAAGGCAGGCGTCGTCTGCACGCCTGGGGCGGGTTTCGGCAAGTGCGGTCAGGGCTATATCCGGCTCTCGGCGTTTAATTCCGAGGCCAATGTGGTCAAGGCCATGGGCCGGATTCGCGAGGCTTTGGGATAATATCTTCCCCCTCTTTCCACTACAAGAGGGTCGTGTCCACGCCGTTATATGCTCTGTGGACACTTCTCGATGGACGATAACAGCGAAATCGCTTGAGGGATTTTGATCCTCAAAGCAAAGGACACCCAGTTTGTGGGGACGAGGCAAGAGGGCAAGAAGGGGAACCTGATCACGACAAGGCAGGAAATGTAACGACTGCAAAGCCCTTCGAACGCAGGCCGTGTGCAAGACGGTTGCAGTGACGGCAACCAATGGTGTTGAGCTCGCCTCCTTATTTCAAAAGGAGGCGAGAATTTTTTCGTGCATCAAACGCACCACCTCCTCCACCGGCAAACCGGTGGAATCAATGGTCAGGGCGTCGGGCGCGGCCTTGAGCGGGGCAATGGTCCGCTCGCGGTCGTCCTTGTCCCGTTTGACAATCTGGGCCAGCAGTTGTTGTTCATCCACCTCTTCCCCTTTCCCGCGCAGTTGCTCCGCCCGGCGATGCGCCCGAATCTCGGGGCTGGCGTCGAGGAAAAATTTCCAGGCCGCCTGGGGGAAAACCACGGTGCCGGTGTCGCGGCCCTCGGCAACAATCCGACCGCTCTCGCCTATTTTTTGCTGTAGTCGGGTCAGGGTTTTCCGCACCAGCGGCAGGGCCGAAACCTGCGAAGCCAGCAGGCCCATCTCCTGAGTCCGCAAAAGCGCTCCCACCTCTTTGCCGTCGATCAACACTCGGACGTCATCTTCGCCGGCCGCTGGCGGCAACAGTTCAATCTGGATCGTCTGCAGCAAGGCGGCCAGTTGTTCGCTGTTGGCCAACTCCACCCCCTTTTCCCGACACTGATAGGCCACGGCGCGGTACATCGCCCCGGTGTCGAGGTAGGTGAAATGCAATCTGGCGGCCAGCGCCCGCGACACGGTGGATTTGCCGCCTCCGGAAGGGCCGTCGATGGTGACGATGCGCAGGCCTTTACACATAGGCCAGATCCTGCAGACACTCGGCCAGGGCGGTCACAAAACGCTGGTTTTCCTCGGCCGTGCCCACGGTGATGCGAATGAAATCCGGATACCCATAGGCTTTCATGGAGCGGACAATCACCCCTTTGTAGAGCATGGCCTCGTACAGTTTGGTGGCGTCGCCCTTGACGTCGATCAGAAAAAAATTGGTGTGCGAAGGATAAGGAACGCACCCTAGCTTGGCCACTGCCTCGCTCAGCCAAGACCGCCCCTCGGCGGTGCCGCGCAGGGTGCGGTCGTAATGATCCGTGTCGCCTAAGGCGGCCAGCGCGCCTGCCTGGGCGGGCAGGTTAACGTTAAACGGCTGCCGCACCCGGTGCAGCAGGGAGGCGACCTCGCGGTGCATGACCCCAAAACCGACCCGCAAGCCAGCCAAGCCAAAGGCCTTGGAAAAGGTGCGCAGGCTGACCACCGCCGGGATATTCTCCGGCCTTTGGATATACCCCAGGATGTCGATGCGCTGGGCCGGTTCGACAAAGTCGACATAGGCCTCGTCAACCACCACAATCACCGATTGCGGCAGGCCCGCCAAAAAGCGATCAAAAGCCTCCTTGGCGATCAAGGTTCCGGTGGGATTGTTCGGATTGTCGATGAAGATCAAGCGGGTGCGCTCGGTGACCGCAGCTGCGATGGCCTCCAGGTCGTGGTCCATCGCCTTCAGGGGAATCACAACATTCTCGCCGCCGCGCACCTGGACGAACTTCTGGTACATAAGAAAGGAGGGGTGGCTGGTGATGACCGCATCGCCAGTGCCGACAAAGGCTTTGACCAGGAACTCAATCACCTCGTTGGAACCGTTGCCAAGCACGATCTCCGAAGCCTCCGAGCCAATCCAACCGGCCACGGCCTCGGTGAGAGAATAGCTGGAACCGTCGGGATAACGGTGCAGATTGTGCAACATGGCGCCAATGGCGGCAACCGCCTTGGGCGAGGGGCCCCAGGGATTTTCGTTGGAGGCCAGTTTAATGGCGTTGGTCACCCCATACTCGCGCTCCAGTTCATCCATGGGTTTGCCGGGAGGATAGGGGACAATGGCTGCAATGTGTTGGGGAACTGGAAGTTGCATAATCAGGCGATAACCGGTTTTTTTCCTGCAACGCCGGCGCGTTGTTCAAGGTTGTAGGCGGCGCGCAAGAGGATTTCCTCATTGAAATGGGCGGCCTGGAGCTGCATGCCGATCGGCAGACCCTGGTTGTTGAATCCGCACGGGACCGACATGCCGGGAATGCCGGCAAGGTTGGCTGATAGGGTAAGGATGTCGGAGAGATACAGGGCCAACGGGTCGTCCGCCTTGTCGCCGATCTTCCAGGCCGGGGTCGGGGTGACCGGTGAAACCATCAGGTCGCAACTCGCAAAGGCTTTGGCGAAATCCTCCTTGATCAAGGTGCGCGCCTGGGAGGCCTTTTTGTAAAAGGCGTCGTAGTAACCGGACGAGAGGGCGTAAGTGCCGATCAGAATCCGCCGTTTGACCTCGTCGCCAAATCCCTGGGAGCGCGAGCGGTTGTACATCTCGATCAGCGTATCGGCGCTGCGGTCGCGGTAGCCGTAACGAACTCCGTCGAAGCGGGCCAGGTTGGAGCTGGCCTCGGCCGGAGCAATGAGATAGTAGACCGCCACGCAATACTCGGTGTGCGGCAGGGTGACTTCGACCATCTCAGCCCCGGCCTCCTGGAGCATGGCTATGCCGTCGCGCACCGTCCGGTCAACTTCAGAGTCCAGACCCTCGCCGAAATACTCCTTGGGAATGCCAATTCGCACCCCTTTCAGGCCGTCCTGGAGGGCGGCGGTAAAATCGGGAACCTCCAACTTAATCGAGGTTGAGTCATGCGGATCGTAGCCGCTGACGGCGTTCATCATCAGGGCGCAGTCGCGGACATCCTTGGTCAGCGGCCCAACCTGGTCCAGCGACGAGGCAAAAGCCACCAGCCCATAGCGCGACACCCGGCCGTAGGTTGGTTTCATGCCCACGGTGCCGCAGAGCGAGGCGGGTTGGCGGATTGAACCGCCGGTGTCGGAACCGAGCGAAGCAAAACATTGATCAGCCGCCACCGCAGCAGCGGAACCGCCGCTGGAACCTCCGGCCACATAGCCCAATTTCCAGGGATTATGCGGCGTCTGAAAGGCGCAGTTTTCGCTGGTCGAACCCATGGCAAACTCGTCCATGGCCAACTTGCCCAGGAGCACTGATCCCGCGTCCGCCAATTTGGTGACCACCGTGGCGTTATAGGGGGCAATAAAGTGTTCCAGAATCCGGGAGCCGCAGGTGGTGGGCATCGAGGTGGTGCAGAGCACATCCTTGATCGCCAGAGGGATGCCGCAGAGCGGACCGACTTGGCCGTTTTTCCTGTTGAGATCGGCTTGTTCGGCTTGGCGCAGCGCGCCTTCCTGATCCAAGGCTAGATACGCCTGCACCTTGGGTTCCACCGCCTCGATCCGGCCAAGCACCGATTCGGTGAGGGCAACCGAACTCACCTCGCCTTGTTCCAGGAGGCTTGCGGCCTCATGTAGGGTTAACGCGTACAGTTCCATGCTTTATTGTGGGGGGTGTAAGAGAGAGAGAAAAAGCCGGGCCGATGGATCAGCCGATGACCCGGGGAACCACAAAAGATTCGCCGTTTTGTTCCGGTCCATTTGCCAGGGCAAGCTCACGGGGCAACGACGGGCGCGCCTCGTCTTCGCGAAAGGCGTTGACCACCTGTTGGGTATGCGTAGTGACGGCCACGCCGGTGACGTCCAACTCGTCGAGTTTGGCCACATAGGAGAGGATGGCGTCGAGTTGTCCGGTCATGCGGTCAACCTCGGCGGCGGTCAGATCAAGCCGGGCCAGTTTGGCCACGTGCTGCACTTCTTCTCGAGTAATTTTCATGGCTGATCAAAGGAAAAAACAAAAGGGACAGGTGCGGTTGTTCATTAAAAAACAGCTACTGTTTATACCGCGAACAGGTGGAAAGAACAACCCCTGCAAAGATTTCAACCAACTCCGCATCAAACTGGCTGCCTGCGCAACGACGGAGTTCGCCCACTGCTTCGGGGCTGGTGAGATTTTTACGATAATTGCGTCGTGAGGTCATGGCGTCGTAACTGTCGGCAATGGTGATGATCCGGGTCAGCGTGTCCAACTCATTGCCGCCGATGCCGTCCGGATAGCCCGACCCGTCGAGCTTTTCGTGGTGATGACGGATGATGTCGCGCTCCCGGTCCATAAAGCTTAGGGGCTCGATGATGCTGGCCCCCACCTCCGGGTGTTTTTTAATCAACGACCACTCTTCCGGAGTCAGGGCTCCGGGTTTTTGAATGCAGGAGAGGTCGATCACCAATTTGCCGATATCGTGGAACTGTGAAGCCCGGCGAAGAACAAGCATATCGTCGCTGCCGATCATGGCGGCCTCGCCCAGCAACACCGATAATTCCGTCACTCTCCGGGTGTGGCCGGCGGTGTACCCGTCTTTTTCCTCCATGGCCGCCTGCAGACTGGACATGATCTGAACAGTGGCGTTCTCCAGGTGATTGCTGTACTGCTCAAGCAAAACATTTTTCTCCGCCAACTCTCGGGTTTTTGCCTGAACCTCTCGCTCCAAATCCTTTTTATAGGCTTTTTCTTGAAGAAGAAAACGCCGTTTTTCCGCCGCCTGCTTAATCTTGGCGTGAAACAGTTCAATATCCGCAATAGGTTTGGTCAAAAAATCGTATGCGCCCAGATTGATGGCCTTTACCGCGTAATCCATGGAACCTGCTCCGGTAAGAAACAGGACCGGAATATCGACCCGTTGCTGGTTCAACCGCGCCAATGTTTCGAAACCATCCATATCAGGCATATTGATATCGAGCACGATGACGTCAAATTCATCGGAAACCCGTTCCAGAACCTGCCGCCCGGATTCCACGGCAACCACCTCGTGATCAAACAAACTGAGGATTTTTTGGATTGCAAGACGAACCATGGTGTCGTCGTCTGCGATAAGAATCTTCGATCCCATAGATTTTTCAAGCCAAATTGAAAGGTTAAAAACGACGCGCTATGAAAAGGTCAACCTCCGTCACCTACTTCTATGCAGTGTCGCACAATCGCGCACTCGAGGAAAGCGTTATTGCTGTGGAAAGAATGGGATCGGCTTTTGCGCCCCAAAACCAACGCGTTTTTCCTTTCAACAAAACACGCTAACCCCGCAACAAACACATGTTGCGGGGTTAGATGTCTGCCGTCTCTCCGTGGTGTGTCACTGATTTACTTCACGGAGATCCTTAAAGCGGCCTTGCCGCTGAACTTGGCGGATAATTACGCGAATTTCTCAAAAATAGTCTTTTTCGCGCCGCACACCGGACATTTTTCCGGAGCGGAACCCAACTCGATATAGCCGCATACCGAACATAGATAAAATTCACTGACATCAAGATCAACGCCTTTTTTTACCGCTTCAAGCGCCTGAGCGTAGATTTTAGCATGCACCGCCTCAGCGTCGACGGCAAATTTAAACATGGTTTTTGCCTTATGTCCATCGGCGACAGCCAATTCAACCATCGGCGGATACATCTCGGTAAACTCGTAGGTTTCCCCGTCGATGGCGGCCTGAAGATTTTCCGCCGTGGTGGCAATCATATCCAAGGCTTTGAGGTGGCCTTCGGCGTGGATGCGCTCCGCTTCGGCCGTGGTCCGGAATAATTTGGCGATGTTGGCGAATCCGTCCTTTTCCGCTTTTTTGGCAAAAGCCCGATATTTCTGATTGGCCTGACTTTCACCGGCAAAGGCTTCTTTGAGATTGTCTTTTGTTGTGGGCATGGCTTTTCTCCTGTTCTTTAATTGATTGTCGCCTCTCTTTGAAGCAACGCATAAAAAGCATTGTCCTCAAAAATCAGCCTTTCCTCTTAATCCATTGAATAGACGAATCTATTCGACCATTCTTGCACCAATTGGAGGATGATACCCTATATCTTTATGACAAGCAAGCTTAAATAAGAATAAAAACCATTTGATACTTATTATCACGGGTGGCTAATTTTTGCGGGAACCAAACACCAATTTGCCCCCCATATGCCCGGCCAAACCCACAGCAGTCACCAGCACTAATGAGAGCAGGAGAAAGATCCATCGTCCCGTCGAAGTTGTGGTGACGATATCTGGGCGCACTATCCGCCAAACCGAAAGGACGCACAATAACAGAACCGTCACTATTGAGGCGCCTATCTTGATTTTAAATGTGGTGGTCATGGCGCCTCTATACCGCTTTTGCCACACCTCATAGCCGGTAAACACGACGATCGGCATGGTTATCAACACAAAAACAAAACTGTAGAGAGCCGCAGTTTCAAAGAGGGGAAAACCCAGAAATGCCGTTATAAGCAAAAAAATAAGTGCCATCGGCAAGATGCCGTTGGGCGTGTGCACCATGATCGGATGGAGATGATGTTTGAGGATCTGTTCCGAAGCAACGTGATACACCGTGGCAAGGAATGTCGTTTTTTCCTCGGCCTTTGACGCCGACGCCGGTGTTGCCGTCGACTCCGAGGATGACGCGGCTTCTTCGGTTATCTCCACAAACATGCTTTTGTCGGCGGCGCACACCGGACACTCATCCGGAGGCTCTTCTCCTTCGTGAACATAACCACAAACCGTGCATTCCCATTTTCTCATCGCTTACCTCCGTAAAATATAAAGAAAGGAATCGACGACGGCCAAGAAACGAGCAGAAGCTCGCCGCCGCCTGCCGAGTGTTCGGTTATCTCACCTCTGCATCAGAAAATAGCCAACGGGTCGTTCGCATTTTGCGGTGCTTTGTTTTTTATCTGGATTCCTTTTTCAGATTTCGTTGAAACAACTCTCGAACGGCGTCTTCGCATTTTTTGTCGTGATACAGAACTTGATGCACCTGTTCCAGTATCGGCATCTCGACTTGCAGTTGCTGAGCCAAAGCGTAGCACGATTTGGTGGTTTTCACGCCTTCAGCCACCATTTTCATTTCACTGAGAGCCTGTTCCAGGGTTAAACCTGATCCCAATTTCAAACCAACGGTGCGATTTCGACTCAAATTGCCGGTGCAGGTAAGAACCAGGTCACCCATGCCGCCCAAGCCGGCAAAGGTCTGCGGCTGGCCGCCCAGCGCCACACCCATGCGGGTTATCTCGGCCAAACCCCTGGTCATCAGGGCGGCGCGGGTGTTGAGCCCATACCCCAACCCATCGCAGATTCCCGCTGCTATGGCAATGACGTTTTTCATCGCGCCGCTGATCTCAAGGCCAACAACGTCGTCGGAGGTATAAACGCGGAAGTAATCTGTGGAAAATAGGCGTTGAACCGTCTCAGCCGCCTCGGCGTCGGCAAAAGACACCGTCACCGCCGTGGGTTGACGATCCGCCACCTCAGCCGCAAAGCTCGGACCGCTCAAGACGCCCAAATGAAGACGTTTCGGGGTGGAATTCTCCTCCCACATGACGCCGGTCATGGTCAGGCCGCTGTCGATCTCAATGCCTTTAACGGCGGAGACAACAAGCGCATCCTCTTTGAGCAGTGGATAAAGTTGCCGATACACCGCGCGATAGCCGTGGGAAGGCACCACCATGACCACGCATTCGGCTCCGTCTACAGCCTCGGCAAGGTTGCCGGTAACGTCCAAGACATCGGGAAAGCCATGACCCGGCTGGTATCTTTTATTTTCCCGATCTTGAGCCAACTGGTGAATATGATCCACGTCTCGGTCCCAGAGAACAACCGGAAGACCCTTTCGCGCCAACAGCAAGGCTAAGGCTGTGCCCCAGCTGCCGGCGCCTATCATGGCAATTTTATTCTTCATCATACTCCCCCTCAATGATGTCGTCCTCAAGGTCCACTCCTTCTTCGCGGGCAAGCATGGACATGTCGACCACCATTTCCCCTTCTTCCAGATTGATCAAACGCACGCCCTGGGTGTTGCGGCCGATGATGCGAAGAGTGTCCATCGGCATGCGGATGATCTTGCCGGAGTTGGCGATGAGCATCACCTGATCCTCGTCAACCACTGGCAAGACGCCAACGACATTGCCGTTACGTTCGCTGGTTTTAATAGTGAACACGCCCTTGCCGCCGCGACTTTGCAGTTTGTACTCAGACACAGCAGTGCGTTTGCCGTAACCGTTTTCAGTGACGGTGAGAATGGAATCATCGCTTTTCAAGACCGCCACACCCACCACCACGTCGTCCTCGCCCAGGGATATACCTTTGACGCCGGCGGCAAGACGCCCCATGGCGCGGACGTTGGATTCGTGGAAATGGATCGACAACCCTTTCTTGGTGACCAAAAATATTTCATCGTCGCCCGAGGTGATCGCGGCGGTGAGAATTTCATCGTCGTCACGGATGGTTAAACCAAACTTTCCTTTGCGCATCGGCCGTTTGTATTCGGATATAAAAGTCTTCTTCACCCGGCCGAGCTTGGTGACGGTGAGCACCGAAAGCGTGTCGTCCATATTGGCCAAATCAGCCACCGGTAAAACGGCTGCCACCTTTTCCTGATCGCCCAACTCAAGCAGATTGACAATCGCCTTGCCTCGCGCAGTCCGGCCGGCCAATGGCAATTCATAGACCTTGCGCCAGAAAACCCGTCCTTTGTTGGTGAAAAAGAGGAAAGTGTCCAGCGAAGAGGCGGTGTAAAGACTGGAGACAAAGTCGTCGTCCAGGGTGACCATGCCTTTAATGCCTTTGCCGCCCCGACGCTGCGCCCGATACAGATTCATCGGATTGCGCTTGATGTAGCCAGTGTGGGAGATGGTGACCACCATTTCCTCAGGCGTAATCATGTCTTCAGGCAAAATTTCGTCGGGTGCGTCGATAATTTCAGTGCGACGCCCATCGCCGTAATCCTCGCGAATCTTCGCAAACTCTTCGCGAATGATCTCCAGCACTAGGTTGTCGTCGTTCAATACCTGTTGCAGCCAGTTGATTTTTTCGATTATTTCTTGGTAATCACTGACAATTTTATCTCGCTCTAGGCCAGTGAGACGTTGCAGACGCATATCGAGGATAGTTTGCGCCTGAATCTCGGAAAGCTCAAAGCGTTGCATCAAACCTTCTTTTGCCACCGCCGGATTGGCCGATCCCCTGATCAACTCCACCACCTCGTCAAGATGGGTGATGGCTATTTTCAACCCTTCGAGGATATGGGCCCGTTCCTCGGCCTTGCGCAGTTCAAAGGCGGTTCTCCGGTACACCACTGTTTTCCGATGGGCCAGGAAGTGTTGCAGAATCTGCTTAATATTGAGAATTTCCGGCTTGTTGTTGACGATGCAGAGCAAGATGATGCCAAAACTTTTCTGCAACGGCGTCATTTTATACAACTGGTTGATGACGATGTCTGCGATTTCATCTTTGCGCAGATCCAACACCACCCGCACCCCGTGCCGGTCCGATTCGTCGCGGATTTCGCTGATCGAGGTGATCCGTTTTTCCTTGACCAGCAGGGCTATTTTTTCCACCAGGGAGGCTTTGTTCTGCTGAAAGGGGATTTCGGTGATAATGATCGATTCCCCGTGGGCTCCGCGCTGCTCAATATGGGTTTTGGAGCGCATGATAATGACGCCGCGACCGGTTTCGTAGGCTTCTCGGATTCCAGCTCGGCCACAGATAAAACCACCGGTTGGGAAATCAGGTCCGGTAATGATTTCCATCAACTGATGCACGGTGATGTCCGGGTTTTCCATTAACGCGATCAGTCCGTCAATAACCTCGGTGATATTGTGCGGCGGAATTTTGGTGGCCATACCCACCGCAATGCCTTCCGAACCGTTGATGAGGATATTGGGGATCTTGGAAGGGAGAACCGCCGGTTCCTGCAGGGAGTTGTCGTAGTTGGGAACAAAATCGACGGTTTCCTTTTCCAGATCAGCCACCAGTTCCTGATCCAACCGGGTCATGCGGGCTTCAGTGTACCGCATGGCCGCCGCTGAATCGCCGTCCATCGAACCGAAGTTGCCCTGGCCGTCCACCAAAGGGTAGCGCATCGAAAAATCCTGGGCCATGCGCACCAAGGTGTCATAGGCGGCGGTGTCGCCGTGGGGATGATACTTACCAATTACATCACCGACGATGCGGGCCGATTTGATGTAGGGCCGGTTATAGGTGTTGCCCAATTCGCGCATGGCAAACAGGGTGCGGCGATGCACCGGCTTCAAACCGTCGCGGACATCGGGCAAGGCCCTGCCGATAATCACCGACATGGCGTAATCCAGGTAGGATTTGCGCAACTCCTTGGATATGGCTATGGTTGGTTGTTGACCACTTTCTACTGATTGTTCCGTCATTGTAAATTCCTGATTGACTCTAACTTAAAGGGAGCGAGGCTGTTGCTTGATTGACGGTCACTCGTCAGATATCAAGATCAGCCACTTCGAGGGCGTGATTCTGTATGAATTCCCGCCGCGGTTCGACCTTGTCTCCCATGAGCGTCGTAAACATGTCGTCGGTGACTTCAACGTCATCAATCTTTACCTGAACCAAGGTGCGGTTGCTTGGGTTCATAGTGGTGTCCCACAACTGTTCCGGGTTCATTTCACCAAGACCCTTGTACCGCTGAAGATGACTGCCTTTAAACGTTTCCTCGCGCACCAGTTCGATCAAACTGTGCCAGTTTTCAGCCGTCACCACTGTTTCCTGTCCGGAGGCGCCGGTTCTTGTTAAGTGAAAGGAAGTGGTCAGATATTGTTTGAGGGTCTTATACAGTTCCAGCGCATGCCGGAATTCGTTGATCAGAGGAATATTGGGACCAAGCACAGCCGCCATATGCGATTGACCGGCGAAAGTGACGTCAAACTCAAAACAGGCCGGTCGCCAAACGCAGGAACGGATAACGCCAATCTGGGACGCCTTGTCTTTGATTTGTTCGGCCAATCGCTCGACAAAACCTCGATCTTCGAACTGCAGAGCGGAGTGTACATTGTTTTCCAGCAAGAACATGGTCATGGATTCTTTAATATTCAAACGCTCCAGATACGCGACAACCCGCTCAAAGGCGGAAAGCTTGCGCAAGACGTTGACCATTTCATCTTCAGCAATCACAACGTCCGCATCGGTTTGGATGCGCATCAACTGGCTGGCCTGGGAATACAGGTAGGCGTTGAGTTCTTCGTCATTGAGGAAGTACTGTTCTTTCTTGCCCCTCCCCAGTCGATACAAGGGCGGCTGGCCGATGTAGACATGCCCGTTTTCAATGAGCGGCAACATCTGTCGATAGAAAAAGGTCAGCAACAGGGTTCGGATATGGGCTCCGTCGACGTCGGCGTCGGTCATGATGATTACCTTATGATACCGCAGTTTTTCCAGATCAAATTCTTCAGAACCAATGCCGGTCCCCAGGGAGGCCACCAACTGTTTAATTTCCTCTGAACCTAAAATTTTGTCAAAACGGGCTTTCTCCACATTCATAATTTTACCGCGTAACGGTAAAATAGCCTGAATGGCCCGATCCCGACCCTGTTTGGCAGAACCACCCGCCGAATCACCCTCGACGATGAACAATTCGCGATCAGCCGGATTTTTACTCTGACACTCAGCCAGTTTTCCCGCCATGAGCACCGAGAGGCTGCCTTTTTTGCGCGAAAGATCACGCGCTTTGCGGGCCGCGTCCCGCGCTCGGGCCGCCTCGACCGCCTTACTCAAAATACCCCGCGCCACCGCTGGATTTTGCTCCAGATAGGCCCCGAGTTTTTCACTGCACAAGGATTCGACGATGGACTTTACTTCGGAGTTGCCCAATTTTGTTTTGGTCTGTCCCTCAAATTGCGGATTAGGGACGCGCACTGATATGACGCAGGTCAATCCCTCGCGGACATCGTCGCCGCCCATCTTTTCCTTGAGATTTTTCGGAACCACGTCGTCGCTGGCATAGCGGTTGATGCATTTAGTCAGCGCCGCCCGAAAACCGGCCACATGCGAACCGCCTTCACGGGTGTTGATATTGTTGACAAAGGAAAACAACCGCTCGGAATATCCATCGAAATACTGCAGACAAATGTCCACCTGCACGCCGTCGCGCTCGCCGGAGATGAGAATCGGTTCTGGATGAACGCAGGTCCGGTTGCGGTTGAGATACCCTACGTAAGAGATTATGCCGCCGTCGAAATGATAGTTATCCTCAGCGCCGTCACGTTCATCTTTGAGAATTATTTCTATGTTTTTATTAAGAAAAGCCAACTCGCGCATCCGGTTTTTGACTATCTCGTACTGAAAAACCGTGGTTTCGGTAAAAATGTCCGGATCCGGCTGAAAATAGATGCTCGTCCCGGTCTCTTCACTTGTTCCAATTTCCTGCAAGTCGCAGGTGCGGATCCCATACTCGTATGTTTGACGATAAATTTTACCGTTGCGCTGCACCTGAGCAATGGTGTGGACGCTCAGGGCATTGACCACCGACACGCCCACGCCGTGAAGACCGCCGGATACCTTGTAGCTCGAATGATCGAACTTGCCGCCTGCATGCAGGGTGGTCATAACAAGTTCCAACGCGGACATGTTTTCTGTGGGATGCTTGTCCACAGGAATGCCGCGACCATTGTCTTTGACGGTAACAGAGTTGTCCTCGTGAATGACAATACTAATTTTATTGCAATGTCCCGCTAAAGCCTCATCAATGGAGTTGTCCACCACCTCATAAATAAGATGATGCAGTCCCTCAACACCGGTGTTTCCGATGTACATGGAAGGTCTTTTTCGCACGGCTTCCAGTCCATCAAGGACCTTGATCTGTTCAGCTCCATACGATGTATTGGTTAAATCACTCACTTTTTTCCTTCTTTATAAAAATTTAAAGGTAGTTATGAAATAATGAAACATATCAATATGTTTTTAACTACCAAATATAACTCAAAACAATATACATTTAAAAATTTATATTTATTACAATTTCATCGGCATAATAATACTTAAAAAACCGATGTCGTCATCAGAGGTTATCATACAAGGGCTTTCCTGAGTGTTGATACTTGCAGTGACCGTGTCTCCTTCCATGACTTGAAGACTTTCGATAAAATATCGACAATTAAATCCAAGTGACAGCGGTTCTCCAGTGTATTCGACATCTATTTCATCTTTTGCTGAACCAAAATCTGCATTTTGCGAGGTCAAAATCATTTTGTTGTCAGCTATATCAATTTTAATCGCATGAAAGAGGTCTTCTGTAAAAAGATTGATTCTTTTTAAACTTTCAAGAAATCGGGTTCTTTCAATTTGAATAGAATTATCTTTTGATAATATATTGAGCAATCCTTGAAAATCAGGAAAATCTCCTTCCATAAGTCGAATAATAAGCAACGCATCGTCAGTTTTCAAAACAGCTTGCTTTTCCTCAATCCCAAAAAACAAACTCGTTTTGTTGTCGCAAAATTTGCGTATTTCCTGAACACCTCTTCGCGGAATCAAGGTTCTGTCGTTCATTCGCAACGCATCGAGGGTTTCGTCGACTTCCCTGCTCATAATGGTTAAACGATGTCCATCAGAGGAAATCATTTTGAAAATCAATTTATCGTCTTTCTTTTCTTTCTGCAGCATAGCCGCAGTCAGGGTGAACATATTTTCCTTGTCCTGAGCAATCGAAAAAATGGTTTTATCGACCAGATCCACCATGATGGAACAATCCATAGCCACCATGGCGCTTTCATCGTATGCGGGAAATTGAGGAAATTCATCGGCCAACATTCCAGCCAAGCGGTAGAGGCTGGGTCCAGCGGTTATTTCCACCCAATTGTTTTCCAATTCTTTGAATGAAATGATGGAAGAACCTGTTTCTCTGGCTATTTCAAAAAGTTTTTTTGCCGGAAGGGTTAATATGCCTGTTTCAACAACCTCCGCCGGGACAATTTGCTTGAGACCTATTTCCATATCGGTTCCGGTGAAAACGACGCGGTTAGGTTCCACTTCAATAAGAACGTTCGCCAAAATGGCAAAGGTTCCTTTTTTACTCGTTATATTCTGCTGAGCCCCTATGGCTCGAAGTAAATCGTCTCTGCCTATATTAAACTGGAAGGCCATAATAACTATCCTTTATTTATAGAGTATTTGTTGTTGATGTTATGGCTGTTGATATGTTTGTATCGCTTATAACAATCTGTATTTTATATATATTTTATGTTAAAAGCGCTGTGTGCAGGTTTGTTGGTTTGTCTTGAAAAGAGGCTGTTCAGCGGCCTTTGTGGCTTTTCAACATTCTCTGCCACAGGTTTTTAACAGTGTTTTTAACAAGTTGTTAATCAATCAAAAATACTCGAAAAGAGACGAAAGATCAAACAAATTGTTTGATGCAAGAGGCTGTAAAATAATGAAAAATCAATTAAATAAAAAGCTTTTCGAGGTGTGTCGGCAAGGCCTTGAACAAGGGGTGTTTTGCGGGGTGGCGGCAGGCGTGAGTGTGCTGCATAAAACCACTAGTCATCGCGGACGGTTCTGCGGCGGTTCGACTCGGATGGGACCCGAAGGTCAAGCGGTAACCACTAAAACCCTGTTTGATTTGGCCTCATTAACCAAGCCGCTGTGCACGACCTTATGCACGCTTGATCTTATAAAAAAAGGCCTGCTGCAATGGAACAAATGTCCTCTAGGGGTGCTGGATGGCTTACTCCCCAAAGACAAACGACAGATAAGCCTCCACCATATTTTGAATCACTCTTCGGGGTTGCCTGCGTATAAGCCTTTTTTTAAGGAATTTTCGCCCCAACTGTTGTCCGGAGCCAAAGAATCGTTGATAAACAAAGCTCTTCAGGAACCGCTGGAATATGGCGCTGGTGAACGGTGTATGTACAGCGATCTTGGTTTTATTCTCTTGGGGGTGGTACTTGAAAAAACATCAGGGTTTCGACTCGACCGGCTTTTTGAAAATGTCGTCGCCGCTCCCCTGCAACTCTCCCATCAAATGTGCTTTTTACCCATTGATGAACCTTTGACGAGGGCTTTAGACTCTATCGCCGCCACGGAACAATGCCCCTGGCGAAAAAAATTAATGCACGGAGAGGTACACGATGAGCACAGTTGGCTCATGGGCGGGGTTGCGGGGCACGCTGGTCTGTTTGGAACAATTGAAGGGGTTATGACCCTGTGCGAATATCTTTTGGATGTATGGAAAGGTCGAATAGATAGGCCAAGTATTGCAACCGCGCTGCTCAACAAAGCCTTGACCAGCAAACACCCAAAAGAGAGTTGGCTATTGGGATTTGATTCGCCGTCGCCAGGGCAATCGAGTAGCGGCCGATATTTCTCACCGCAGAGTGTTGGCCATCTGGGGTTCAGCGGAACATCGTTTTGGATTGATCCTGAAAAGGAAACCGTTGTGGTCTTATTGACCAATAGAATTCATCCCACGCGGGACAACACACTCATACGGGCGTTCAGGCCCTATTTCCACGATTGCGTCATGGAAACAATTCTTAACGCAAAATAAAAACCCCCTGTCATTCAGCAATGACAGGGGGTTCGCAGTGTAATGCGCAGCGGTTAAAAAAGCCTTACCACCAGCAAACTGTCTTATCGTTGGCAAAAATTTTCTGAACCAAGGTGTCGTAATTCGGCTCGCCCATGTACAATTTGAATTCATCGGCGGTACGGTCACGGTTGAGAATTTCAACCAGTTTTTTTACGTCCTCGGTGGGTTCTGACTTGTATACCTGCAATATTTTCATTGTATCACCATTCCTCGTATTCTCTTGTTATTCGCTACAAGCACCTGGAGGCTCGTGGGATTGTTTGGGAAGACCGTAGGGAATAATAAAATCGGCTTCTCTCATTGCCTCGCCAAGCTCTTCCAAGGAAATATTGGCAATCTCGGTTCCCTCCGGCAGATCGGTGGGAGCCTCGGCGCCGCAGCTGTACACCTGGCCTTCCATATCGGAAATCCAAGCGATGTTTTCAGCCATGTAGTTAGACATGCGCGGAAATTCTCCGTTCATGATAACAGGAAAGGCGTAGTGGTTTTCTACGGCGAGGCCCAAACCGGAACGGATACCGTCATTGTATACACGGTTGGCGATCAGGATGTAAACTTTCAATGATTCCATTTCCGTATCTCCTTACATCACGATATACTTGGCGCATTCGTCAAGAATGGCGCCGTGGAAAGCTTGGGTCCGCATCTGCTTGTCGATCAGGCCGCGAGGGATGTCGTTGACGTTGTCAAATCCTTCGCAAATATAACTGTCCGCGCAGATGGCAATGTTTTCAACGGCGCACAGTTGGGTCAACTCGACAAAAAGAGGATTTTTGGTCAGGTGGATGGATTTGTATGTAAAGAAAACCATTACCGTTTTGCCAGCGCGAACCGCAGCCTTGGCGATGCCAAGGATATGACGCATGTGCTGGGGCGAGGTAACAAAAATTCCGAGTTTGTTTGGATCAGCAGCCATTGGCTTTTTCCTCCTTCAAAAGGACTGTAAAGATGGAATGATCATCCTTTCTTAATAAAAAAGCTAATGTAACCAGCTTCTTCCTTCTCTCCAAGATATTCGTGACCAGCGCGTTCGCACCAACCTGGAATATCGTTTCTGGAACCCGGATCGGTGCCCTGGATGTGGAGAATCTGACCGGCGCTGATCTTGCCGATCTCTTTTTTGGTGCGGAGGAGCGGCATGGGGCAGCTTAAACCTCTTGCATCCAGAACTACGGCAACAGCCAAACCTTCAGGCGCTACTTTAACGTCACTCATTGTTGTTCTCCTTAAGAAAATACTTTTTTAAAAAGACCATTTTATACATGAAAAAAGGACGATTTAGTTTATAGATAAAAGGGTGGGTTGTCAAGATAGAAACAAAAATTGAATAAGGATTCAGTAATGAGGATAGAATCATTTTTTTATCCAACAAAAACAAATTATTGAATCGTTTTTTTTAAATGTTCACTTGTATTGACAAATATCGAGGGCAAAGGTATTTTTGCTGAATTTTAGTAAAATAAACCTATTTTTAGAAGTTTGAGTCTGGCGTCGTTATCAAAAAAAGGGAAAGGAGGCTGTTCGGAAATGGAAGACATTAAGGTTTTTTGGCAAAAAATTAAGCACTTATATAAAGTGCTCTGTCAGGAGGAGTGGAATCCCGTCATCACCGGCATTATCGTTGCCCTGTTGAGCATTCTTATCATGGCTTGGTGGCGTCCTTGGGGCGCGGTTGGCGCCATTCGCAACTGGGGCGACTGGATGCTCTGGCAGGCCGGCATTTTCAATGGCGATCTGGCGGAATTGGTTGGTTTCGTCAACGAAGACGGCGACAAGATTCTCACTAAATCGATGCTGTTTAACACCGGTTCGGTTATCGGTCTTGGCTTTATCGGCGGCGCTTTTATTTCCGCCTGTCTCGGCGGTCAGTTTGCGTTCCGTTTTCCCCCGATCCGCGAGTACGTCAAGGCCATTATAGCCGGTATTCTCATGGGCATCGGCGCGGCGCTGGCCGGCGGTTGCAACGTCGGCGGCATGTACAACGCCATCGGCAATCTTGCCGCCAATGGTTTTGCCATGTGGGTTGGTCTGGTTCCTGGCGTTTTACTGGGACTTTGGCTGCTGTACAAGGAAATGGAGCTCATCAGCTGGGGCGGCGGCGGTTCCTGGACGCTGAATATCCCGTACCCTATCCAATGGATTTTGGGCGTTGCCGGCGTGGTTGGTCTTATCTGGTGCGCCAATTATTACGCCAATTTTGACGGCGACGATTATGTGGAATACATCTCCTCGCTTTCCGGCATCGTATTGATAGCGGCTGGTCTCGGCTACACCATGCAGCGCGGCCGCTGGTGCATGATTCAGGGTTTCCGTGAACCGCATATGACCGGCGACTGCAAAATGGCCAAATCCGTGGCCTTGTCCATCGTCATAGTCGCCGTTGGCGCCGCAGTGCTGAAATATAGCGTGGCCACCCGCATCGGCGGCGAGCCGGTGCTTGATCCGATGAACTACGTGCGCGGCACCTTTGGCTGGGGCGGCGTAGTGGGCGGCTTCATCTTCGGCCTTGGCGCGATGCTGGCCGGCGGTTGCGGATCCGGCGCTTTGTGGCGGGTTGGCGAAGGCCAGATCAAACTTTGGGTTGCGGTGCCGTTTTTCTCGCTCTCCAACTCCTTGGTGTCGGCATGGTTCCAAGCCTATGATTTTGAAGGCAAAGGCTATCTGGGCAGCTACGTCTATCTGCCCGACGCCATGGGCTACGGGTACACCATGGCCTTGATCATTGGTTTTTGCACCCTTTGGTATCTGGTGGTGACCTGGAACGAGGACACCAACAAACTGTTGCTGCCGATGTAATCGTTTTTTAACAACGGCGACAGGGCGGCATCCAACGGGTGCCGCCCTTTTTTTTGCAGAGGCTCCTCCATGACAGAAAACCAGGCTGCAGAGCGGCAACTGTTGCGTCGTCAATGTTTGGCGGCACGCGCTCTGTTGTCGCCGACAGAGCGCGCCGCTTTGAGCCGGCAGATTGTTGACTCGGTGATGCGTTTGCCTGTTTTTCAGGAGAAAAACAGCGTTTTTATCTACTGCAGCTACCAGAGCGAGGTGGAAACCTGGGATTTGATTCGTCGTTGCCTGGCGGCGGGTAAAACCGTCTGCGTGCCCCTGACTCAACCTGCACAGTCCCGGATGTCGGCGGTGGTGATAACCAACCCTGCCCTTGACCTGATTCCCGGCTATAAAGGGATTCCCGAGCCCGATTTCGCCGCCCCGCTCCGTTTCCTGCCGCCCTCGCAGATCGAAGCGGCGGTGATTCCCGGCGCTGTTTTTGATCGCGCCGGCAACCGACTGGGGTACGGCGGCGGCTATTATGATCGCTTTCTCTCTGGCGCCGCCGCTCAAGCCCTGCGCATCGGTCTGGCTTTTTCCCGACAAGTGGCGGATCACCTTCCCGCTCTCCCCCACGACGTGCCCATGGATGTATTAGTCACGGAACAGGAAGTGTTTTCCTGGCCCAGAGCCCGCGCAACCTAACAAGCAGTTTCATCGCCTCTGCAGACACGCCCAATAGGATATTCAACCCAGGTTGTCAGAGCCAGAGCCCTCAAGGAGATCGACCGATGTGCCCATCCACCCCATTTTCCCTCGACCATGAACCAATTGCAGTCCTTCCCGTCGGGAATATTGCCATTAGCCAATGGCCCTTCTCTCTTCCTCAAGGACATCACGCCCAACAATGACCTCGCCTCCCCCCACGCCGCGCGCCACCGCCGTTGACATCCTTTGCCTCTGGGCCACCACCCACAATTCGATTGATCTCCTGTTTCACTCCGCCATCGAAGGGTTGGCCGACATTGACCGCGGCCTGGTGAAAACCCTGGTCTACGGCGTGCTACGGCAAAAGGAACACCTTGACCACATCATCCGCACCTTTTCCAAGCATCCGCTGCGGAAAATGAAGCCGCGCACCCTGATGACCCTGCGGATCGGGGTCTATCAACTGCTGTTTCTCAACCGCATCCCGGAATCGGCGGCGGTCAACGCTACGGTCAACACCCTTAAAGCCGCTGGTCAACCCGCCTGGCTGATCGGCTTTGCCAACGGCATCCTCCGCGCCATCGCCAGGGGCCGAGCCACTCTGCCTAGCCCCGAGCAGACGGCGGCCGCCAGCCCGCCGATCCTCAATCACCCGGCCTGGCTGATCGAGCGTTGGCAGGCGGCATTCGGCGCGGAAACGGCACGGGCGATCTGCATCAGCAACAACGTTGAGCCACCCCTCACCCTGCGGGTCAATAGTCGCCGCTCCAGTCGTGCAGCCCTCAAGGCCCTGATGGAAAAGACCGGAATCGTTGTCCGCAACGGCCGCTTCAGCCCCTTGAGTCTGATCGTCGAAACCTTCCCGGGCTCCATCGCCGGCCTGCCCGGTTATGAGCAAGGGAATTTTCAGGTCCAGGACGAGGCGGCGCAACTGGCCACACCACTTGTCGGTCCGTTGCCCGCCCGCTGTCGGGTGCTCGACGGTTGCGCCGGTTTGGGCGGCAAGACCTCGCACCTGGCCGAAATGCTGCCGCCGGACGGCGGCATTGTTGCTGTGGAGCCTGACGCGCGCCGTTCCCGCCTGCTGGGAGAAAACCTGCGCCGGCTGGGACACAACGATGCGGTCCAAGCGGTGCGCTCTGATCTGCGGGCCTTTGCCGCCACCCGGCCCCAGCCCTTTGACGCTGTTTTGATCGACGCCCCCTGTTCGGGCACCGGCGTTATCCGGCGCCAGCCCGACATCCGTTGGAACCGTCAACCCGAGGAGCTGGCGACGTACCAGCAGACCCAGACCCACCTGCTGGAGATCGCCGCCGGTCTGCTCAAACCGGGCGGCATTCTCGTCTACGCCACCTGTTCGCTGGAGCCTGAGGAAAACAGCGAGGTGGTCCGTCTTTTTCTGGAACGCTGCCCGCTCTTTTCGGTTGAGGGAACGGCTCCCTTGCTGCCGGAGTCTGCCCGGCGGCTGGCCGATGCGTCTGGATTTTTCCGTCCCAACCCGGCCGACGGGCTGGACGGCTTTTTCGCCGCCCGCCTGGTTCGTTGCCGCAACTTGTAGTTTCCGCAGACAGTGTTTATATTCGCAGGCCATATGCACCCCCCACAACAATCTGCTAGGAGAAACCGACAATGGCTGGAATAAAATCAACCATGGATCTGGTGATGGAGCGCGCCGCCCGCATGGGAATGGCCACTCCGGACGAGATGCGCCACGAGGAAAGCCTGAAAAAAGGCATGCAACTGACCGCCGAGTACCTCAACGGCGGCAAGGCCACCCTCGTCGAAATCCTCCGCGAGCAGGACCCGTCCCAGCAGGAATCGGTCCGCAAGGGCATGCTGGCCTCGCTGCTGCGCAACCTCTTTCTGCCCCGCGACGAAGACGGCGTCAAACGGATCGAACAGGCCGTCAAAGGCGTGGTCGAACTCAATCAGGGAACCCCGGATATTGCCGCTCTTTGCCAGGAATTACAGACCATTGCCTCCCAGTACGGGCAGCATCGCAAGCAGTTGTATGAGCAGCTCAAGGAGCAGATGCGAATGCAGATCGAACAGATGCTGCTCCGTAAAGGGATGAAGGCCGACAGCATGAAGATCGATCCCACCATGGAACCCCAGTTCAAGGAGCAGTGGAACCGACTGGAGGCCGACATCGACGCGCAGTACGGTCAGGCCATGGAGCAATTCAAGGCCCAACTCAAGGACTGGACCGGAGCCTGATCATGAGCCGCAACGCCGAGCTTGAACGGCTCACCCGGGTGCAACAGGTCCTGCGGCGCAAACGGCTGGACGCCCTGCTGGTCTCCCAGCCGGACAACCGCCGCTACCTCAGCGGCTACACCGCGCCCGACCACGGCATCCAGGAGAGCGCCGGCTTTCTCCTCATCCCGGCCGAGGGGATGCCGCATCTCCTGACCGATTCCCGTTTTACCCTCCAGGCCGAGGCGGAATCACCGCTTTTTCAGGTGGACACTTACGCCAAAGGGATGCTGCAGCTGTTGGAGAAATTGTGCAAAAAGAGCGGCGTTCGGACGCTAGCCTTTGAAAGCGATTACTTTCTCCACTCGTCCTTCCTGCGTCTGGCCGCCATGGCTGAAAAGCGGGGCTTGACCCTGCAGGCCGAGAGCGGGCTGATCGAAAAGATGCGGGCAATCAAGGACGAACACGAATTGCGCCTGTTGCGCCAATCCACCCAATTGAACGAGAAAGTCTTTCAATCGGTGTACAACACCATCGAACCTGGCATGACCGAACGGGAGATCGCCCTGGCCTTGGAGTTGACCATGCGGGAGATGGGCGCGGAAGGCCCGAGCTTCGACACCATCGTCGCTTTTGGAACCAACGCCGCCCGGCCGCACGCCGTGCCCACAGACCGCGAGTTGCAGGCTGGCGATCTGGTGCTGATCGACATGGGGCTGGTGTATCAGGGCTACTGTTCGGACATGACCCGGACCTTTGTCGCCGGCAAACCTGATCAGACCTACATCGACCGCCACCGCGCAGTGCGCAAGGCCATGCTGGCCGGGATCGGCGCCGTTCGCGCCGGGGTCACCGGGGCTGAGGTCGACCGGATTGCGCGGCAGACGCTGATTGACGCCGGGTATGAAGCCTTTGGGCACGGTCTGGGACACGGGGTGGGGGTTGCGGTGCATGAAGAGCCGCGCCTGTCGCCGCGCGGGACCAAACAGCTGCAGGCCGGCATGGTGGTCACGGTCGAGCCGGGTCTCTATCTGGCCGACTGGGGCGGCATCCGCCTGGAAAACATGGTGATTGTGGGCGAGGACGGCTGCGAGGTCCTTAACCAGGACACCACCGGTCTTGACCTGTAACCCGTTCGTCAACCGTCCCCCTTTTCAGTTTTAGGGAGTTGCATGGCCGCCAAATATTTCGTCCTCGACACCAATGTTCTGCTCCACAACAGCGACGCGATCACCTGCTTTGCCGACAACACCGTGGTGCTGCCGATGACGGTGATTGAAGAGCTGGACAAATTCAAGAAGAACAACGACGAGTTGGGCCGCAACGCCCGCCACGTCATCCGTAGCCTCGACCGCTTGCGCGTCCAGGGCAGTCTGGGCAAGGGCGTGCCCACCAGCGACGGCGGCGTGGTCTGGATCACCATGGAAAAGGAGGGAGACGGCGGCGCCTGCATTGATCTCAACATTCCGGACAACCGCATCATCGCCACCGCCTACCGCCTGTTCAGGGAAGGCAAACGGGTCATTTTCGTGTCCAAGGACATCAATGCCCGGCTCAAGGCCGACGCCCTGGGCATCGAGGTGCAGGATTTTGAGAAGGAAAAGGCTGATTTCGATCAACTCTACACCGGTTGGCGCAGCCTCAAGACCTCGGCGG
Organism: Desulfobulbus sp.; assembly: GCF_030824455.1. Lineage (GTDB taxonomy): Bacteria > Desulfobacterota > Desulfobulbia > Desulfobulbales > Desulfobulbaceae > Desulfobulbus. The sequence continues at coordinate 10,988 of NZ_JAVBXR010000014.1, read as the reverse complement.
CCACTATCGACCGCTTTCACCACAGCAAGGAGCTGCTGTGGGACGGAGAGGAGCTTCAGCCCAACGAGTTCGTTCTGTTGGTTGATGCGGTCAACGAGAAGCACACCGGGATTGGCCGGGCGGTGGCCGGCAACCTGTTAAAGCCGCTCAATCCGGCCTATGACTCCGCCTCCAACCTCCGACCCCGGAGCATGGAGCAGCGGCTGGCCCTGGAGCTGCTGATGGATCCGACGGTCTCGCTGGTCTCGTTGATCGGTCAGGCCGGCACCGGCAAGACCCTGCTCGCCCTGGCGGCCGGTATGGCCAACACCCTCAAGTCGAGCCGCTACGAAAAACTGCTGGTTTCCCGGCCGGTGATTCCGCTTGGCCGCGACATCGGCTATCTGCCGGGCACCAAGGATGAGAAGATGAAGCTGTGGATGCAGCCGATCTTTGACAATCTCGCCTACCTGATGGGCCTGACCAACGGCGGCAAGCAGGACGCGGCCGCCGAATTGGGCATCAATCGGCTGCTCCGCGAAGACCGGATTGAACTTGAAGCCTTAACTTATATCCGCGGCCGCTCGATTTCGCGTCAGTACGTGATCATCGACGAGGCCCAGAACCTGACGCCGCACGAGGTCAAAACCATTGTCAGCCGAGCGGGCGAGGGCACCAAGATGGTCCTCACCGGCGACCCGGAGCAGATCGACAACCCCTACCTGGACGCCAGCAGCAACGGGCTCAGCTACACCGTGGAGCGGCTCAAGGGCCAGGAGGCCTGCGGCCACATCACCCTGACCCGCTCCGAGCGCAGCCATCTGGCCTCGCTGGCGGCTGAATATCTGTAATATCCCACGATTGGAAATGTGAAACATTATGCGCCAGTACATGATTGACGAGATTTCTTTTCTCGAACGCGACGCCCTTGACAGCTACCTCAAGCGCACCCTGAAACCGGGTGGCCTGGAAGGCGTCTTTTTTCTCAGCGTGCCCCCGGACCTGCTGGGCCCGGAGCAGTTGAACCACGGGGAGTGCGGCCCTTTTTATTTTACGGTGGTGCTCGAACAGGGCTCGATTCGTTTTGAGCTGCTGGTGCGCAGCGCCAGCAACATGCACTGCACCTGCATCGCCCTGGCCACCCCAGCCCAGCGGCAGTTCGTCTTTGATTTTGCCGACCGCATGCTCAGCGAGGAGATGATCCGGGCATGAACCCAACCGCGATTCCATTGGAAGAACGCATTATCTTTGCCCTTGACCTTGCCGACCCCGGCGAGGCCAGGGCGCTGGTGGACCGCTTGTGCGGCCGCATCCGCTTTTTTAAGGTCGGGTTGCAGCTGTTTTTTGCCGGCGGCTGGCCGATGGTCGACTACATCGTGGGCAAGGGTTGCAAGGTGATGCTTGATCTCAAGCTCTACGACATCCCGGCCACGGTGCAGTTGGCGGTGCGCCAGTTTGCCAATCGGGGCGTCAGTCTGACCACGGTGCACGGCTACGGGCCGGTGGTGGAGGCGGCCCTGGCGGCCGAAACCGGGATTCAGATCCTGGCGGTGACCGTGCTCACCAGCTTTGGGGCGGAACAGCTCCGCGAGTTGCAGTATCCGGGAACCGTGGATGATCTGGTGCTGCAACGGGCCGAGGCCGTGCTCCGTCTCGGGTGTCACGGGGTGGTCTGCTCGGCGAGGGAAGCGGCGTTGTTGCGCGGCCGCTTAGGACATGATTTTGTCATGGTCACCCCAGGCATCCGCCCGGCCGGGGCCGATCTGAACGACCAGCAGCGGGTGGCCACGCCGGGGCGGGCCATTGCCGACGGCGCCGATTATCTGGTCATTGGCCGGCCCATCCGCGACGCCCACGACCCGGAGGCGTGCATCACCGCCGTCCAGGACGAGATATCCGCCGCTCTGGCCGCAATGCAGCGTTAAATTAAGGAGGACTGTATGTTGATTGATCTCTTGCGCGCCCGCAGAAGCATCCGCCGTTTCACCGCCCAGCCGGTGGAGCGGGAAAAACTCGATCTCCTCTTGGAGGCGGCCCTGCGCGCCCCCTCGTCCAAGGGCAACAATCCCTGGGAATTCGTCGTGGTGACTGACCCGGCTCGGCTGCAACAGCTTGCGGTCGCCAAGGCCCACGGCGCAACCTTCCTGGGCGGCGCACCTTTGGCGATCGTGGTCTGCGCCGATCCGGACAAAAGCGACGTCTGGGTGGAAGACGCTTCGATTGCCGCCGCCCTGATCCACCTGGAGGCTGCCGATCTTGGTCTGGGCAGCTGCTGGGTGCAGATCCGGTTGCGGCAACGCGACGACGGCTCCAGCTCCCAAGAATATATGAGCGAACTGCTCAGTCTGCCTGCGGGGATGATGGTGCTGGCGATGGTCGGCGTCGGGTATCCGGAGGGCGCGAAGAGCGGCCATCCGGCATCCTCGCTGTGCAGCAATCAGGTCAGTTTTGAGCAGTTTGGCCGACGGCGCTGAGCGAACAACAGCGCAAGAAAAAAGAACGCGTTGATGAAGGCTTGGCACCTACATCAACGCGGGTTTGACGGATAGAGTGGAGGGTGGGAGCGGCTTTAAGCAGCCTCAGCCCTTTTTGAGCAGTTCAAGCGCTTTTTCGCGGATTGCCGCGGTTCCCAGGCCCTGGTGGGGTATCTGCTCGGAGAGTCCGCCGGCGCCGTCCTTCCAGGTTCCCATCGCGCCGTATTTCGGAGCATAGCCGCGCTCCAGCAGCCAACTGCCGTAGCGGGCGCCTAGGCCGGTCTTGCTGTTCTGGGTCTCAACCACCAGCGCCATCGGGCTGGAACCCACCGTGGCCAGCATGGCCTCGTCCACCACATTGAGCACCGGCTTGTTGATCAGGCCGAGCTGAATGCCCTCTTCTTTGAGCAATTCCACCACATGCAGGCAGCGATAGAGCATCTCGCCGTAGGAAACGATGTAGCCGTCGCGACCTTCGCGGATCACCTCGTCCTTGTCCGGGGCAAAGGCGTACCCGTCGCCGAAGCGGTTCTCGCCCTTTTCGTTCAAAATAAACGGGGTGGCGGAGCGGGTGGAGTAGACGAAACGCAGGCCAGGATTATTGAAGATTGAGCTCAGGATCGCCTTGAGCTGCAGGGCGTCGGCCGGGAAGTAGAGCCGGGTTTGATCGTGCTCGGCCAGGCCGTTGTCGGCAAAGAAGTTGTTGATGCCGAAATGGCAGGTGTTGTCGGCCATGTCGTCCACCCCGGAATGGGAAAAGTGGGCGATGACGTTGGCCTGATTGAGCCGGGCCATGGTGATTTCGGAGATCACCATCTCCTGGAAGGCGGCAAAGGTGCCGAAAATTCCCTGCTTGCCGGGGCTGGAACCAAAACCTGCGGCCACCGAGAAGTTGTTGCGCTCCATGATGCCGCCGTGGACGTACACCTCCGGGCAGTTTTTGCGGACGTGGTGCAGGCCGCAGGAGCCCTCCAAGTCGGAATCCACCACCAGCACCCGGGAGGCGGGATTGTCCATCTCTTTGATCAGGTCGCTGACAATCTTGCCGAACTCGTCGCGGTTTTTGGCCGATTGGGTTGAACTGCCGCGATACTCGACCTTGGCGGCCTTGGCCGGAACCTGCTGGAGCATGGCCACCGCGGCCGCGTGGCCCTTGGCGGTGAGGTAGTCGATCGCCAGCGGCACGGGAATGACGTCGTGGCCCTTGGGCAATCCTTCGATGCCGGCAACGCCGACCGCCATCTTGCGTTTGACCACCACCGCCGCCGGTCCGTCGACGACAATTGCCTGGCGGATGGAGGCAAACAGGCTGTCCAGATCCTCGCCCTGGCAGGTCTGCACGACCAGACCATGGCCGGACAGGGTGCGCTCGAGGTCATAGCCCTTCATGTACTCGGTGGGATGGCCGGCGATGGTGACGTCGTTGTCGTCGAGCAGCAGCTTGACCTTGAGGTTCCGGGCCACGGCGTAGCGGGCCGCTTCGGCGTCGTCGCCCTCCTGCTGGGACCCGTCGCTGCCAAACATGAACACGTTCTGGGTCGGGTGCGCCTCGGCCACGCCGTTGACGTGACTCCACATGTGGCCCAAACGGCCGGAGCTGAAGAAGATTCCGGCTTCCTCATGCCGCTCGGGATGACCGTACAAACCCTTGCCGAATTCACGGTAATGGAGCAGCGCTTCGGCCGGCTGAAAGACGTTGAGCACCGCCATGGCGTATTGAATCGCTACCCGGTGGCCAGCCTCGTCAAAATAGACCGGATAGCAGGAGTCGCCGCCCTTCATGAACCCATCGGCGATCAACAGCTCCGGGACAATGTCGTAGGCCCCGCCGGTGTGGCCGCCCAGTCCTTTGGTGTTGGCCAGGGCGGTGAAAAAAACGATACTGTCGCGCACCAGATTGATGTTCTGCACCAAGGCGGCGCGCTGCTCCGCAGAAAGCCCGTCCTGGGCCACGGAGAAACGCAAGGGCGTGTACGCCGACAAATCAATAGGAAATTTCATAACATATCCTGATGGGAAGAAGTTCTGGGAACGGCTTTGATGGAAAGTCGCAGGGTTCCGTTCACGGTCCGGAAAAAACTACTGCACAGATAACAGAAATGTGAAAATCCGCAAGGGCGATCTCGCCCGGTCCGCACCGCCGCCGGCATGCGGCGAGGTCTTGCGCCTTGCGGTCAAGGACGGTACAAAGGGGGCACGCAACCAAGCCTTGCAACCGACATGATCACCCCCAACCGAGCAACCGCCATGAAAACCATCTGGAAATTTGAACTTACGCCCAACCGCGTCCAGGCCGTGCCCATTCCCTTTGGCGGCCAGATTCTGACCGTGCAGACCAAGGGAGACAACGCGCCGCTGATGTGGGTGCTGGTCGATCCCGAAATGCCGCCCCAGGACCGCTACATCGGCATCTACACCACCAACACCGCAGTTCCCGACGAGCCCGGTAGGTACGTCGCCACCTTTTTGATTTACGACGGCACGCTGGAGTTTCACCTGTTTGAAATGGACGGACCGCCGCCGGACGCCGAACCGCTGCCCGAGGCGATGTAAACCGGGGCGAACCTCAGGTGAAGACCACGGTGCGGTTCTGGAACACCAGGATCTGCCGTTGCAGGTGGTGCCAGATGGAGCGGGAAAGAATCACCTTTTCTAGATCCCTGCCCTTGCGCACCAGATCCTCGACCGAATCGGCGTGGCTGACCCGGATGACGTCCTGGGCAATGATCGGCCCGGCGTCGAGATCCGCCGTCACGTAATGGCTGGTCGCGCCGATGATTTTGACCCCCCGTTCAAAGGCGGAGTGGTAGGGTTTGGCGCCGGGGAAGGCGGGGAGGAAGGAGTGGTGGATATTGATTATTTTATTGCGATACTTGCTGATAAAGTCGTCAGAGAGAATCTGCATGTACCGGGCGAGGACAATGAATTCCACCTTGTGCTCGGCCAATAACTGCAGTTGCGCCTGCTCCTGTTCCCGCTTGTTGTCGCTGTTGACCGCAAAGAGATGGAAGTCGATGCCGAACTGGCGGGCCACCGGTTCCAGGTCGGGGTGATTGCTGATGATCAGGGGAATCTCCACATCAATCTCTTTGGATTTCCAGCGAGACAGGATGTCGTAGAGACAATGCGGCAATTTGGAGACGAAAATGGCCATCCTCGGCGTCTCGTGGGAGAAGTGCAGCTGCCATTTCATGTCGTATTTTTGGGCGATCAGGGTGGCAAAATACTCGTCGATCTTGTCGTCGGGGATGATGAAATTCTCCAACTCCCACTCGATGCGCATGAAAAAGACCTGGCGCAGGGCGTCAACGTGCTGGTCAAGAAAGGTTATGTTGCCGTTGTTCTTATAAATAAACTCACTGACCGTGGCCACGATGCCTTTGTTGTCGGGGCAATGGATGAGCAGGATGGCGGAGGAAGGAGCAGGTGGTGCGTCTGGGTTTTTCATGGCGAGGTGGGCAATGCAACGGTTGAGTTTAAAAAAGGAAGCAATCTGAAAAGGTTACACGAACCGGCGTTACGGCGAAACCCTGAAAATAGCCTTTTTAGCCCTGTTGCGCAAGCCGGGAAATGGGCGGCTTGCCGACAACACTGGGAAATTCCCTGATTTTTTGCTCAATCCACCAAAATCCGGCGGTCGCGAAGCCGCTCCCGGATTGGGACAGACCTCAATAATATAGCGCCTCCAGGATTTTTTTTAGGTTATCTCGAATTCATTCGCTACAGTGAAGCAACCGTTCAGGTCCAGCGCGCGGGACATCCGCCCAGGCGTTTTACGCAGGCCGGAACATGGACACAGCAAGAGGGCTTGCACGCATGGCACACAGCGCCACACGGTGGATTTTTGTAACGGCGTCCGTCTGGGCACTGCTCCTGGTGGGCGTTTTCAGCCCTGCTGAGCTCTTTTCCGGCCCTTCCGCCGCCGGGGTCGTTCCCGTCAAACCGGCCCGGATAACGGTTGTTGATGACGCCGCCTACGCCCCTTTCACCTTTCTCGACGCCGAAGGTCGTCCCGCCGGCATCACCGTTGACGTCTGGAAGTTGTGGAGCCGCAAGACCGGCATCCCGGTTGAGTTTCGTCTGATGCGCTGGGAGGCGGCCCTCGTCGCCGTGGACCGCGGAGAGGCCGACGTGGTCGGCGGGCTGTTCAAAACCGAGCAGCGTCTTGGCCGCTTTGATTTTTCCCGCTCGTATCTCTCGATTCCGAGCTCGATTTTTTTCCACAAACAAATCCACGGCATCCGAGGTCTTGAGGATCTGCAGGGATTTCCGGTCGGGGTTGTCGCCGGCGACAGCGCGGTGGAACTGATCCGCCAGGGCCATCCCACGATCCTGCTCCAGACCTACGCCGACGCTGAAACCCTGATCGGCGCTGCGGTGCGGGGCGAGATCAAGGTGCTGGCCCTTGACGCCGAGGTGGGGCGTTTTTACCTGGCCAAGCACGCCGCCAACGGGTTGTTTCGCGAAACCGCGCGTCCGGTCGCGGTCAGCCCGCTCCACACCGCAGTCCGAAAAGGCAATGCGGCGCTCCTGGCCGTGGTGGACGACGGCTTCAACCGGATGTCGGGGCGCGAGATCGCGGCGATTGTCGCCTCCTGGACCGGCCACTCCCTTTTTTCCACAATTTCCTGGTCCGAAATCAAGTGGTACGGAGCAGGCGTTGCGGCCTTGCTCTGCCTGGGTTTTTTCTGGAATCTCCAGCTGAGGAGAACAGTGGCCAAGGCCTTGCGCGAAGTGAAACAGCGCAACGACGAGTTGCGGGAGAGCGAGAGCCGCTTTATCCAGCTGTTTGAATCGGCGCCGGTTCCCATGGCCTTCGCCTCCGAGGTCGACGGTTATCAGGGAACGACCTGGAACGAGACCTGGCATCAGACCTTCGGGTACACGCGGGAAGAAGCCGAAGGCCGAAGCGGGTTTGACATTGGGTTGTGGCGCAATCCCGACGACCGCAGACGATTTGTCGAGTTGGCCAACAAAGAGCAGTCAGTGGCCGGTTTTGAAGCGCAGCTCTGCTGTCGCGACGGCTCCATCCGCATCTGTTCGCTGTTTGGCCGTTTCATCGGCGCGCCCGGCCGTCGGTTGTTGATGGCCGTTTATCTCGACGTCACCGAGCAGCGACAGGCGGCAGCGGCGCTGCGCGAGAGCGAGGAGCGTTTTTCCAAGGCCTTTGTCCTCTCTCCAGCGCCCATGGTCATCTCCGACATTGCCACCGGCCGCTTCATCGACGTCAACGAACAGTGGCTGCGGATGCTCGAATACACGCGGGAAGAGACCATCGGCAACACCTCCTACGCCCAAAGCATCTGGGAGGATCCGGCAAGCAGAACCCGTTTGGGCCAACGGCTCAAGGCAACCGGATCGTTTCGCGACGAGCCGATTCGCTTCGTCGCTCGATCAGGACAGGTTCGAGACGCCCTGTGGTCTGCGGTGGCCGTCAATCTCGGCGGCGCCGAGGTCATGCTGTCCTTGATCTATGATTACAGCGAGCGAAAACAGGCGGAGGACGAACTGCGGGAGAGCGAGTCCTTCAACAAGGTGCTGTTCCACGATTCCCACATTCCGCTGGCGGTGATCGATCCGGCAACCGGCCGCTTTATCGACTGCAATCCGGCGGCGGTCCGCATGTACGGCGTCGCGGACCGGGCCGAGCTGCTGCGCAAGGGGCCTGCAGAGGTGTCGCCGCAGTTCCAGTACGATCACGAGCCGTCAGACATTGCGGCTGCGAACAGAATCAGCCAGGCTCTCACCCAGGGATCGCTGGTGTTCGAGTGGCGGCACCAGCGGCCAGACGGCGAGATCTGGGAAACCGAGGTGCAGCTGATGTCTTTTATGCACCGCAACCGGCAATTGATCCAGCTGAGCCTGCAGGACATCACCGGCCGCAAACAGGCCGAGGCGGACAAGGAACGACTCCAGTTCCAGTTGCTCCAATCCCAGAAAATGGAATCCATCGGGCGCTTGGCCGGCGGCGTGGCCCACGATTTCAACAACATGCTCAGTGTGATTCTCGGCCACGCGGAACTGGTCCTCAATCAGACCGACCCCGGCCTGCCGCTTTTCTCCAGCCTGCAGCACATCCGCGAGGCCGCCGAGCGCTCGGCCGATCTGACCCGCCAGTTGCTTGCCTTTGCCCGCAAACAGACCGTGACCCCCAGGGTGATGGATCTCAATCAGACGGTGGACGGCATGCTCAAGATGCTGCGCCGCCTCATCGGCGAGGACATTGATCTGGTCTGGCGGCCGGGCGCCGACGTCGGTCCGGTCAACATGGACCCCTCGCAGATCGACCAGTTGCTGGTCAACCTCTGCGTCAACGCCCGCGACGCCATCGGCGACACCGGCAAGGTCGCCATCGAAACCGACAGCGTCGTCTTTGACGCGGCCTACTGCGCCGAGCACCTGGAATGCGCGCCCGGCGACTATGTGCTGCTGGCGGTGAGCGACAACGGCTGCGGCATCGCGCCGGAGCTGCTGCCGCACCTGTTCGAGCCCTTCTTCACCACCAAGGAGACGGGCAAGGGCACCGGCCTGGGTTTGGCCACGGTCTACGGCATAGTCAAGCAGAACAATGGCCTGATCAACGTGTCCAGCGAACCCGGACAGGGGACCACCTTCCGCGTCTACCTGCCCCGCCATCGGGGCAAGGCCGAGCAACGCCAGGAGGTTGCGGCGGCGGGAGCGGTTGCGCGCGGTTCCGAAACCATTCTGGTGGTGGAGGATGAAACCATGATTCTCGACATTGCCAAAACTATGCTCGAGCTGCAGGGATACACGGTGCTGGCGGCCGTCACTCCGGGAGAGGCCATCCGGTTGGCGCGGGAGCACGCCGGCGAAATTCATCTATTGATGACCGATGTGGTCATGCCGGAGATGAACGGCCGCGATCTGGCCAAGAACCTCTTGTCCCTCTACCCTGGCCTCAAGCGCCTGTTCATGTCCGGTTACACCGCCAACGTCATTGCCCACCACGGGGTGCTCGACGAGGGCATGCACTTCATGCAGAAGCCGTTTACCTTGGCCGACCTGGCCGTCAAGGTGCGTGAAGCCCTTGAAACCGACGCGCCGGGCGTGGCTGCCTGATCGCGGCTCAATTGCGGAGGACCTTATGGATTGCACCACCATGATTGATCAAGCACCCTGCCCCTGCGGCTCCGGCGTCCCCTTTTCAGCCTGCTGCGGGCCAATTCTGAGCGGCCGGATCGCGGCGCCAACCGCCGAAGCCTTGATGCGCTCCCGCTACACCGCCTACACCAAGGCGGACGCGGCCTATTTGCTGCGGACTTGGCGGGCCAACACCCGGCCGGCCGCCATCGACGCCGCGACCATTCCTGATTGGCGCGGCCTGGAAATTTTGCGCACCGAACAGGGGCGGGAAGAGGACGCCGAAGGTCTGGTCGAGTTTCGGGCCACGGCGCGGAGCGCTCACGGGGTTTTCTGCCTCCGCGAAGTCAGCCGCTTCGTGCGGGAGGCCGGGGAATGGCTGTATGTTAATGGCGATCTGATCGACGATGGCCACGCTGCGAAGGTGGGGCGGAACAGTCCCTGCCCCTGCGGCAGCGGCAAAAAATTTAAAAAGTGCTGCGGCCCCTGAGACGCCCGCGCTTTCTTTCCCCGCCTCTGGACGGTTGACAATGACGCTCCATCGCGAACTCCTCACCTCGTTTCCCAAAACCCTGTTGATCCTGGGAACCGATCTGGCTGGCAAGGATCATTGCGCCAATGTGCTGACCGACGCCGCCCAGGCGGCCGGAATCCAGGTGGAACGCCGGCGCGGGGCCTTCAGCGCCCAGGCCGACGACCGGCGGACCTCGGAAAACAAGAGCGCCCTCAACCTCTGGATGGAACGACTCTTTCTCGCTACCCTGCCGCTCCATTGCCGCCTTCTCCCCTTTCTGACAGCCCTGCTCGTCTGGCGCGACATCCGTCGGTTTCGCCCGCCTGCGGAGGGCTCCATCCTTGTGGTCAGCCACACCGCCATCCGCCTGCTGGCCTTTGCCCTGGGACATCTCTTCGACCGGGTTGAGGACATCCGAATGCCCTGGCTTGCGGATCGGGCACTGCGGGCCATCGTTCCGGCAACCGGCGCGCGCACCCTGGTTCTCGACATTGATCATGCCGTCAGAGCGGCGCGCATGGCGGCGCGCGAACAGCGCGGCAGTCTGGATCATTTTGATCGCTATATGGGCCAGGACCCGGTCCGTTCAGAGCGGATCGAACATTTTCTGGTCTGGATCGGAGCGACTTACCTGAAAGCGGAACGGATCGAAAACAATCATCTGAGCGACGCCGAGCTCTTGGAGGCGCTTATCGGTTCCCCTGCCAAGCTCCCCGGCTAATTCCATTGCTATTTCCAAAGTGAAGCGCGCCGCTTCGTCATCGACGAGCACAGCGAGGAGAAATCTCATTATGGCGCGATATTTCTCACTCCGTTCGAAATGCCCGTTAAAGGGAATTGTCAAGCCGTAACCTGAAAAGCCTTTGAATAATCGAAGGTTTTCTGATGCACGATGAGTGTGTGCATAATGCTCAACAATT
>NZ_JAVBXR010000106.1 GCF_030824455.1 Desulfobulbus sp. | reverse complement strand
GGCACAGGGCCTGCTATTGCGGCAAGCGCGAGTACCAAGAGGGTATCGAGGTCGCTCTTCTGGTGTTGACCAGAAGGACGAGGTAAAATTTTATCAGCCCATTGTGCCAATGCGTCAAAATAATTAATTGCCCCACCGAGAAACAGAATGAGTGCCTTTCGAGGACGACCACTAATCTGGCTGAGTAAACAATGTTGTTCAAGCATAGAAGGCTTGAGGATTTCAACTAACTGCTTTACAGCTTCGGACGACAATCCTTCTAAACAGAACTTTTTCGAACCTTTATACCTCGCAACTTTTGCATTCGATAATTTCTGCCCATTTTTCTCCTGAAGAGTTTGTTCAATTTGGTCCACCACCAATACTCGGACAGGATTTTTCCGGCTTGCTCCTTCAGACAGGTCCACCAACATTTGTACTAATTCCTGGGCGTTCTTGGGTTCATCAATGACAAATGCCGTTGGCTTTCGTGCTCGCCAACCGGAAATATTTTCCGCATCCTCAAAATCAACTGTTCCTACATCCCAACCTTGTTGCCTGGCGACCTCAAGCCATTCAATAGCCAATCGGGTTTTGCCAACACCGCTTGGCCCTGTAAGAGACCACCAGAAGAACTGACCTGTCGGATCCAGTAAAAATTCCTCAAGTGCCGCCAAATCATTCTCCCGCCCAACCAGTGGGAGAAAAGGGAGTGTTTCATTGGGAGACTCAGGATCAATAAAGAGAAACATCGTATCTTGACGAGCTTCATCCAGGTTACTGCGAACAAAATGAGGAGGATCGACAATCCATTTATTCAGTATCTTACGAGTCAACGGGAACCCATAGAGCCATGGGGCAAGAGTTGCCAACGAGATCGGGGCGGCCAACCATTGCAATTTACCGTACCACGCGTTAGGGATGAAGAAATCGAGGAGAAAAACTTTAAGAGTGAGAAATTTGTTGGCAAGAACATCCGTCGGTCGAAAATGGAGGTAATACTCGAGGAAGCCTCCGATTATCAGTCCAAATAAACCAAGCAATAGGATCTTAGAAATTTTCCACTTGAAAAGTGCCTTTTTGGTTTGTTGGTCTGCCATGATCCCCACCCAAGCTTACTCATCGTTAACAATCGCCTGCACAACAGCCGATTGTTAACGATATTGGTGCAAATAATCAACAGGATATGGCCTGCTATTCCTTGTATGGCAATTGCTGTCTGCATTTTAATTCCCGATTTACAACTCGGTCCGCACCTGCGACCGGCTTCCTTCCTTCTTGCCCCTTGAGTACTTCAGATCGATCTCCTCGATGAGCAGCTACAGGGTGAACTCCTGGCGTATCGAGGCGGCGATGATTGGCCGCGACAGGGACAGGGGTATCTGCGAAAATGATAAAAGGGGCGATGGCGAAAGATACTGATGTTGTTGGGGTTGGTTCCTCACCACCAATCTACGTGCTGCCCAACTTACGCAACATCTCCCACCTCCGTCATTTCGACGAGCGCAGCGAGGAGAAATCTCAACTCAAAGGAAAGGCTTGAGATTTCTCGCTACGCTCGAAATGACGCAGCCTTTTCGGGCAAGGTTTTCTTGTGCGCGTCAGGTTTCGTTTGCTTGAGCAAGGAAATAAGCCGATTGCCGTAGCTCAGCGGTGCAGTTCGATGGGATTGGAAAAGGTCTCGGAGGGCATTTGCGGGAAGGGTTTGTCGCAAAACTCAGTTTTGATCAGGTAGCGGCCGGGCGGGGTGTTGGCCGGCAGGCGGGCGGTGAGCGCGTGGGCCGCCTTGCGGTTGCCAATTTGCAGGCAATCGGCGCCTGCGCTTTGATCGAGGCGGACACTGCCAACCGGCTGCTGCGGATTGGCGGCAGCGAAGAGCTGCACCGTTGGCCGCACGCCAAAGGCAAAAGAGCTGAGGCTGGAGAGCGACAGCCGAACCCGATCCTGCGGCGCATAGCGGTCAAAATCGGTGGCCAGGTAGAGGTGACGGTTGTTGTCCGGCTCCGGGGCGCGGGTTCCCGAGGTGGCGGCCTCCCAGAAACGCGGGCGACCGGCGTCGAAATGCACGGTTTTGCCGCCGTAATGGCCGATGCCGCCGCAATTTTTAGCCTTGATCGTCTCCCACAGCCGTTTGCCGTCCACCCCTTCCAGCCAGAAATCAAGCGCCAGGCCGTCCATGTGGGTGCTGGTTTTGGCCGCGTTGTTGCCCTGGGCGCGGATCTGGTCGTTGTATTCCGGGCTGCGATAGGCGGACTCGATGTTGATGGTCTTGCCGGGGGCGAGCCGCTCGGCAAAATAGCTGAGCATGAACAGCATTCGGGGTGAGATGTGCTCGCCGGTCTCCTCAGTGGGATAGCCAAACACCCAGTCCACCTTGGAAAACGCCGGTTCGTTGAACGAGCCGTCGGGCTTGAGCAGCTCGACCTTGGCTTCGCGGTTGTTGCGCAGGTTGTTTAAATGCATGGCGCCGCTGCCCATGACAAAAAAACGTCCCGGTTGTTGTTCGGCAAGGCAATCGTTTGCTGACAACAACGAAAGAACAGAAAATAAAATTGCATATATGATGTTCTGGATAAAGAAAGGCATGTCCGGTTGATTGGTTGGTTGAGACCATCTGGGGTCGGGTGAGGAGAACGCGAATTGGCAGACTAGGCGGATCAATGGATCGGCGGATCAGTGAACTGGCAGACTGGCGGCGACCGGCGGGCAGCCGCAAAGTGGAAAGCCGGTTACTCCGGCAGCTGCTCCACCACAATGCCTTTGCTCTGCACGCCGTGCAGCAGTTCATCGCGGGCGCGTTGTTTGCTTTTGATCTGCAACTGCAGCCAGGCGCGCCATTCTTCCCGTTTCTGCGCCCCGGGCGAGCCGGGCTCCAGGGGCGGACTACTCGCCAGTTGCACCTGGACCTGCTGCATTTCGTGGGTCAGCCGGTCGTACTGCTCTTGAAAAAAGGCCAGATCGCGGATGGTTTCGTAACCAATGACAATTCTCGGGGAAACTGTTTTTTGCGATTCGTTGTCCATGTGGGTGCGCCTCGTTGTGGTTCGGTCGCCTCAACCGTGCAGCCACGGTCCCGGCGGCGATGTCGAAAGGGAGGGAATGGACAAACTGTAGGATAAGAAACAAAAAAACGCAACCAGGGATCAGGCTGGGCAGCTACTCCACCCGCCGGCAGACGCTTTCCACCTCCTGCCATTTCTGCGTGAGCCGCTGTTCGGAAACCGGCTGGGCCGTGCCCAGTTCCGGGGCAAAGATCGAGACCCGGAATTCCTCCAGCAGATCGAGATATTCCTGCTGGCAGAGCCGACAGGGCAGGGTGGGGGCGTTGAAATGGGTCATCTGCTGCAGGCGAGCCAGCGGCGCGCGCAGGCGTTCGGCCTTTTTGTCGTCCTTGAGCGGCGAATGTTCGGCTCGTTCGATCCGCAGGGCCAGGGCCTGGAGGTAGCGCGGTTTGTGCCGCAACTGTTCGGCGTGGAGGGTGTGGAGGAAATGCTCCGGCACGATCTGCTCCAGGGCCAATAAATATTCCTGGTGGCGGGACTGCTGATAGTTTTTGTTCGCCTTGGCCCGGGCGGCCCATTCCATGATCGCGTTTTTGACTAGGCGCCGCTGCTGCAGGGTTTCATGGACCGTGTCGAGCAGGGCGGATGCGATGCGCAGCAACCCCTGTTCGTTGGTCTGCGCCACGGTTTGCTGAAACTCGGCGCAGGAGGGCAGATTGCCCGCATGGGTGGCAAAAACCGCATCGAGCAGAAAGGCCTGAAGGGCAACGCGCAGCTCGGCGGCCGAGGCCTTGGCGCCCAGGCTGAGCCAGGAGGCGGAGCGGCTGGTGAGCGAACCCTTGCACAGTTTGCGCAGCGCGGTCATTTCCTTGGTGAAATGCAGGCCGTAGAGGAATTGCAGCCCCAACCGGTTTTGACGCCTGCTCTGGGGTTCGCTGTCGATAAAGTGCAGCTGCACCGCGCCGCGCGTTTCATCAACCTGCAAGGCCGGAAAGAACAGGCCGATCACCCGGCCGTTTCCGTCGGTCAGCGGCAGCTTGGGGTCAATGCTGTCCAGGTCCTGATCAGTGATTTCGCGCGGCCCCGGCAGTTCAAGACGTCCGCCCTCGGCCTGGGCTCCGCCCCTGTGCTGCTCAAAGGCCAGCAGCTCGTCAAAGACGCGGCTGGCGACCAGGGGTTTGCCCTGATCGTCCACCAGGAGAAAGCGCATCCGCAGATGGGGCGGCAGGGCGTCGGCCTGCCAGTCGCCGCGCTGCACCGTCACCTGATAGGCGCGGAGAATGGCCCGCTCCAGTTCCTGGTAGAGCGAGCCCTTGGTCAGCATCAGGCCGTCCATGATTCGATCCACCGCATCGGGCAGCGGCGCCAGACGGCGGCGTTGCTGCTTGGGCAGCCGTTTGCACAGCAGCAGCAGCTTTTCCGGCAGCAGACCGGGCACCAGCCATTCAAAGATCTGCGGATTGAGATGGTCGCGCAGGGTGCGGGGAATGCGCACCGTGACCCCGTCCGCCTCGTCGCCGGGGGTAAAGAGATAGCTGAGCTCCAGGTCAAACTCGCCCACCCGGATGGTGGCCGGAAACCGGTACAGCTCCTCGGCGTCGGGCACGGCCAGGCAGATGTCCTCCTCGCTCATGCGCAGGAAGGCGTCGCTTTTCTTGCCCCGGAGCATCCGGTTGAGGGTGAAGCGGTCGTACACCTTGCCCAGGCGGGCGTCGTAAAAACCGTAGAGCACCTCGTCGTCGACCACGATGTTGCGGCGGCGGAACCGCTCTTCCATCTCCTGAAACTGAGTCACCAGGGCGTTGTTGTGCTCAAGAAAGGGGTACTGGCCGCCCAGCTGGTTGTCGATCAGGGCCGAGCGGATGAAGATGTCGCGCGCCTCGGCCAGGGTTTGTTCGTTGATCCGGCCGTATTCAACCTTGCGGCCGGCCACGATGGTCAGGCCAAACAGGCTGACCCGTTCCAGGGCCAGGACCTTGCCGCTTTTCTTTTCCCAGTGCGGGTCCGACCAGGAGCGCTTGCACAGCTCGCCGCCCAGCCGCTCCAGCCAGTCGACCTCAATGGCGGCTGCGGTTCGGGCGAACATCTGCGTGGTTTCAATGAATTCGGCGGCAATGGCCCACTGCGGCCCCTTGTTGTACAACCCGGAACCGGGAAACAGCACCACCTCCTTGTTGCCGGCGGAGAGGTAGACGTTTTTCTCTTTTTTCAGGCAGATGTTGCGCAGAAATCCACTGGCCAGAGCGATGTGAACGGAGTCGTAGCCCGCAGGCGATTCGCTTTGGTGAAACCCCTTATCCTCGCGGAGCAGCCGGCTGATCTGTTCGTGCACGTCCATCCATTCGCGCATCCGCTGCCAGGAAAGGAAATGGGCCTTGCAGAATCGCGACAGTTTTGATTTTGACGGCGGCTCCTCGCCGGGAACAAAAAATCCGTTCCAGATGTTGAGCAGGGTGAGGAAATCGGATTTCTTGTCGACAAACTGGCGGTGAACCTCGTCGGCCTTGTGTTCCTTGTCCGGCGGCCGCACCCGTGGGTCCTGGATGGAGAGGGCGGCGGCGAGGATCGTGACCTCGCGGCTCGAGCCCAGGGTCATGGATTCGATGATGATCCGCGAGATGCGCGGATCCAGCGGCAGCCGGGCCATCAACCGGCCGTTGGCGGTGAGGCGATGGTCGCTTGTGAGCGCGCCCAGCTCCCGGAGCAAGCGGTAGCCTTCCCGGACCGCTGTGGAAGGCGGGGCGTCGATAAAGGGAAACCGGGTGGGATCGCCCAGCTTGAGGTTGATCATCTGGAGGATGACTTCCGCCAGGTTGGAGCGCTGGATCTCCGGCAGGGTGTAAGGCTCGCGGCTAAGGAAATCCTCCTCGCTGTAGAGGCGGACGCAGGTTCCCGGCCCGGTGCGGCCGCAGCGGCCCCGGCGTTGCTGGCACGAGGCCTGGGAGATGCGGCTCACCTTGAGGCTGGTGGTTCCGGTGCGCGGATTGTAGCGGGCAATCCGGGCCAGGCCGGTGTCGACCACGTAGCGGATGCCGGGGACGGTGACTGAGGTTTCGGCCACGTTGGTGGCAACGATGATCTTGCGCCGGTTTGTTGGCCGGAAGATCTTGCGCTGATCAGCGGCCGGCAACCGGCCGAAAAGCGGCAGCAGCAGATGGCTGTCGCCCAGGTGCTGCAGGCCGTCCAGGGTGTCGCTGATGTCGCGCTCGGTGGGCATGAACACCAGCACGTCGCCGCCCTGGGGCAATGTGGCCAGTTCCAGAACTGCGGCAACCGCCTGATCGACATAGGAAACTTCCTCGTCGTCCTCTTCAGGCGCTTCTTGGTGCAGGGTGGTGATTGGGTAGGTGCGGCCGGACACCGCGATCACCGGCGCGCCGTCGAAATGGGCGCTGAATTTTTCGGCGTCAATGGTGGCCGAGGAGATGATCAGTTTCAAATCCGGCCGCGCGGGCAGCAGGTTTTTCAGATAACCGAGCAGAAAATCGATGTTGAGGCTGCGCTCGTGGGCCTCGTCGACAATCAGGGTGTCGTAGCGCTTCAGCTGCTGGTCCTGGCGGGTTTCGGCCAGGAGCACGCCGTCGGTCATGAATTTGATCAGGGTGTCTTTGGTGGTGTGGTCGTGGAAGCGAATCTTGGAGCCGACCAGGTTCGGGGCGCGCATTTCCTCGGCCACCCGATCCGCCACCGAGAGGGCGGCAATCCGGCGCGGTTGGGTGCAGCCGATCATGCCGGCGGTTCCGCGTCCGGCCTCCAGGCACATTTTGGGCAATTGGGTGGTCTTGCCGCTGCCGGTGTCGCCGATGATGATCAACACCTGGCTTTCCCGGATGGCGGCAACAATCGATTCCCGCCGCTCGCTGACCGGCAGTTCGGGAGGATAAGAAAGATGCATGAAATTATGGAAATTTTCTTGAGGATGTCTGGGCGTTCGGAGTACAATCAGGAGACGTGCCGCTTGTTCAGGCCTCTATACCTGAATTTCAGGGCCATCACATCTGAAATGTGACCACCCGGCGGAAACCCTTGAAGCGAAAGCCTGGGAAACCTACAAACAGCATGTTGCGAGCAGGGAACGCTGTTCTCTGGGCTTTGCACGAGAACGACCAATAATCGCACAGCGAGGATCAAATGAAACCTATCAGAAAAGCCGTCATCCCGGTGGCGGGATTGGGAACGCGATTTTTACCGGCAACCAAGGCTATTCCCAAAGAAATGCTTACCATTGTTGATCGTCCCACCATCCAGTACATCGTCGAGGAGGCGGTGGCCTCGGGCATTGAGGAGATCATTTTGGTCACCAGCGCCGGCAAATCGGCGATTGAAAACCATTTCGACTACGACTTCCAGCTGGACACGATCCTCAAAGATCGGAAAAAAGATCAGTTGCGGGAAGAGCTGAGCAATATTTCGAACCTGATCGACATCATTTCCGTGCGCCAGAAGGAACCGTTGGGCCTGGGGCACGCCATCTGGATGGCCCGCAATGTGGTCGGCGACGAACCGTTCATGGTGCTGCTCGGCGACGACCTGGTGATGAGCAAGGTCGCCTGCTGCAAGCAGATGATCCAGCTCTACGAAGAGGTGGGCGAGTCGATTGTGGCGGTGCAGCGGGTGCCCATGGATCAGACCCACCAGTACGGCATTGTCGAAGGCGTTGCCGTTGAGCAGGAACGGACCTACAAGGTCGACCGGATGGTCGAAAAACCAGCCCCCGGCACTTGCAATTCGGACATGGCGATCATCGGCCGCTACCTGTTGATGCCGGAGATTTTTGAGCTGCTGGAGCGCACCACCCCCGGCCACGGCGGCGAAATCCAATTGACCGACGCCCTGCTGGCCCTGTCCAACAAACGGGCGATGTACGCCTATGAATTCAACGGCAAACGCTACGACGCCGGCGACAAACTGGGCTACCTGAAGGCGATTGTTGATTTTGCCGTCAGCCACAACAGCCTGGGCAAACCTTTTCAAGCGTATTTACGTAAAGTTTGCACTGAATTGGGACAATAACAGGCATTTTTTTCGTCCGGAGCGTCAGTGGAGTTTGTGTATGAAGTCGCGGTTGACGCGCCGCTTGCCGCTCCCCTGACCTACAGCCAGCCCGTCGGAAGAATCGAACCGATTCCGGCGGGCTGTTGCGTTCGCGTGCCGCTGGGCAACCGTCGGGCCATCGGCTATGTGCTTGGCCTGGCCCCGCCGGTCAACCCCGACGCTGCCGCCTTTGTGATCAAACCCATTGCCGAGGCGCTCACTTCGGCGCCTGTTTTCCCTCCTGGCCTGATTCCCTTCTATCGCTGGATTGCCCGCTACTATCATCACCCCCTGGGCGAGGTGCTGCGCACCGCCCTGCCGCTCTCGCCCACCTCGCGAAGCACCCGTCAGGTCAAGGCCAAGATGCAGGAGACCCTGGCGCCGGGGCGGGCGCTGGCGCTGTTGCTCCAGGCGCAGGGCATGAACGATGTGACTGGGATTGCAGCGGCGCTGGAAAAAAACGCAGGCATTGTCCTGAAAAAAGCGGAATTGAAAACCCTGGGGATATTTTTAGCGCTGCATTGTCAGGGCAGCAGCCAGCCTGTGCCGCGCACCCTGATCAATCATCAGTATGCCGGCGCCGGGCCCCGGTTAAACCGGTTGCTGGAACTGGACGTTTTGCGCTCTGCCAGCGAACGCGTCTACCGCGACCCTTTTCGTGAAGCGCCCGCCTTTTTTCCGGCTCCGGAACAGCTGACCGTCGAGCAGGAGCAGGTGCTGGCGCGCCTCCTCCCGGCGGTGGACGCGGCCGCCTTTGCCCCTTTTCTCCTTTTTGGGGTCACCGGCTGCGGCAAGACCGAGGTCTACCTGCGGGCGGTCCGGCATGCCCTGGAAGCAGGCAAAACCGCCCTGGTGCTGGTCCCCGAGATTGCCTTGGCCGCGCAGCTGGAGGCCCATTTCCATTCCCGCTTTGGCTCGCAGTTGGCGGTGCTGCACAGCGGCCTGGGCGACGGCGAACGATTTGACCAATGGCAGACGGTGCTTTCCGGAACCGCCAAGGTGGTGTTGGGGGCGCGTTCGGCGGTGTTTGCGCCGCTGGAAAATCTGGGGATTGTGATTGTCGACGAAGAGCACGAGCCCGCCTACAAACAGGAAGACGGGCTGCGCTACAATGGCCGCGATCTGGCGGTGTTGCGGGCGCAGATGTTCGGGTGTCCGGTGCTGCTGGGGTCGGCCACGCCCTCGGTGGTCAGTTTTTATCACTGCCGGGAAAAGAAATACACCCTGTTGACCATGCGCAAACGGGTGGCGGAACAGCCCCTGCCAACGGTGGAGATTGTCGATCTGGCCTCGGTGAAAAAATCCCGGCCCGATCTGGTGTTCTCCGACCGTTTGATCAGCGCGCTGGCGGAAACCTTGGAGCAGAACAAGCAAAGCCTGTTGTTCGTCAACCGGCGGGGTTTTTCCTCGTCCATGCTCTGCCGCGACTGCGGCGCCATTCTCCAGTGCAAGCACTGTCAGGTGTCGCTGACCCTGCATCGCGGCCAACGGGTGCTGCTCTGCCACTATTGCGGCTACACCCAGCATCCGGACACCATCTGCCCGACCTGCGGCTCCACCCGGATGGCGGGCATGGGCATCGGTTCAGAGCGGATCGAGGAAGAGGTGCGGCAGCTGTTTCCCGAGGCCAGGGTCGCGCGGCTAGACAGCGACACCACCGGCAACCGCAAGCACTATCTGGCCACGCTCAAAGCGGTGCGTTTGCGGCAGATCGACATCCTCATCGGCACCCAGATGATCGCCAAAGGATTGCACTTTCCCCACATCACCCTGGTGGGGGTGGTCTGGGCCGACGCCGGTCTGGCCATGCCCGACTACAAGGCGGCGGAGCGCACCTTCTCCCTGCTGGCCCAGGTCACGGGAAGGGCAGGGCGGGGCACGGATCCCGGCCGGGTGATCGTTCAGACCTATCAGCCGCATCATTACTCAGTCCGGTTGTCGCAACGCCACGATTACGAGGCGTTTTTTGAACAGGAGATCGCCGCGCGCGGTCCCTTAGGCTACCCGCCGTTTTCGCGGCTGGTCAATATCCGGTTCAGCGGCTTGCAGGAAAAGCAGGTGGCGCAGGCCGCAACGCAGGTCGCGGAATTTCTCCGGAGCCGTTCGCAAACCGCTCATCTCGAGATCCTTGGCCCCTCGCCGTCGCCGCTGGTCAAAATAAAAGACCGCACCCGCTGGCAGTTGCTGCTCAAAGGGCGATCGTCGGCACTGTTGCACGAGGTCTGCGAAGCGTTGGCGGCCGAGAAAAAAACACTCTGCCCGCGTTCGGTGACTATGAGTTTTGACGTGGATCCGGAAAATATGATGTGAGCGGTCAGTGAAACCGCAATCGCAGGAAGGAAGAGAGAAAAAAACGCCCCGACGGAAAGGAGGGAGGGAACCGCCGGGGCGACAGGAGGGCGTTGGAGGGGTGTTCGTACAGCTGTGTTATTTCATCATTTCATCATGTGGTGCATGCTGCCGCAGGGCATAGCGTCGTTGTCCATACCCATCAGCAGCATGGGCAGCGGCATGCCGGCTTCCATGGCTTTGAGGCGCAGTTTCTCTCGCAGTTCAAACAGTTCGCCGGCAACCTGCGAGGCTTTGGCCGTGTCTGGGGTTCCGGCGTGCATAAGGGCCCGCATCACTGCGCTCTTTTCGGCCATTTCCTTGCGGATAGGCGTGGTGTCGGCGAGGAATTTCTCTCGGGCTTTCTGCATTTCCGTGTTCATCTGATGCTGACCGGAATGCGCCGCCGGTTTGTCCTTGGGCCCCGGTTCGGCCGCTTGGTTGGGCTGGGCAAATGCCGCCTGGCTGATGGCCAGGGTCAAACCACTGGTCAGAATGGCCGCTAACATTATTTTTTTCTTGGCGCTGGTTGTTTCCATGGTTTCATGCTCCTGAGATACATGCGATTGATGTTTGCCTGTTGTGCCTGTTCTTAAGCGACAACCGTGCCAGAATATTTTTTTATTTTAAGGTGCTGAAATGGCGTGTGATTTTTTTAACGGCCGCAATTCTTCGCTCCCCCACGGGGAAAAGCAAGCGGCGTCTGTTCCCTTCCTATCCAGGTGTGGCGGCTTTGATGCGTAAAAAGTATCCAGACGATTGTTCGCAAGCATCAAGTTCGACCAACAAGAGCGGCCCTGGTCGGAAGACGCCCTGGTTTGACCCCGCTGGTTTGATCCTTGCAGACAAACCCGGCATGAAGATGCGATTGCTCAAAAAGTTCAACCGCCCGGCCTACATCTTTTCCTCGCCCTGGCTGTTGGCCGCGGCCGCCGGCCTGCTGATCATGATCGTGGTCACCTTTGCCTTTCACAACCTCAGGCTGGAAGAGCGGCTGATGACCAACGCCATGCTGCAGAAGGCCTCGACCCTGATGCGGGTGATTCACTCCGGCTCACGGGCCTCCTTTCTCAACGACCTGCGCAAAGACTACTGGAACAACGAATCGTGGACCGTTCATGTGCAACGGGTGATTGATCATCTGTCCGAGGACCCGGATCTGCGTTTTCTCTCCCTGGTCGACGCCAAAGGCAAGGTGATTGCCCACAGCGACCACGCCCGCGTCGGCGCAAACGAACCCCTGCCGGAAAAAAAAGGCAACCAGACGGCCAGCGAAGAGCAACCGCAGATGGCCTACTCCATCCAGGCGCTGCGGGAGTATGGCCGGGTTTTCGAGACGGTGCGGCAATTTTCGCCCGCCTTCCCGGCCATCATGCCGACGCTGCCGACGCCTATGCGGCCGTTGCGCGAGGGGCAGCCAGGATTTTTTCTGCATGAGCATGAGGAAAGGCGTCCGATGCTCAGGCTCTATCCCGAAGGCATTCCCACCAGCGAACAGTATTTCGTGGTGGTGGGGCTGGATATGAAAGAATTCGACCGCACCCTTGGCCGCTTGCGGATGCAGATTTTTATGCTGTCGCTGGCCATGCTGTTGGTGGGTCTGGGCGGTTGGTTTTCTCTGTCCGCAGTCCAGGGCTTTCGCATTTCCCAGAAAACCATTGAAGACATCCAGGCCTACACCTCGCTTTTGATCGCCAAACTGCCGGTTGGCGTCATCGCTACCGATGCCGCCGGCAGAATCACCACCTGGAATCAGGCCATTGCCGACCTGCTGGGGCTGAGCAGAAGCGCGGCCGCCGGCAAAAGACCGACGGAGGTTTTGCCCGAACCGCTTGCCGCTTTTTTTCAACCCAGCGACCAACCCGACGACGAACCAGCCGCCGCGCCCCGGGAGAGCAGCGTGCGTCTCACCGTTGGCGCCCGCCGGTGCGAACTGCTCTGTCATCCCTTGACCATCACCGACAGCGAGCAGCAGTTTATGGGCCGGGTGCTGCTGATCTCAGATGTGACCGAGATCCGGTCGTTGGAACAACGGATGCGGGAAAACGAACGGCTGGCCGCAGTGGGCCGGATGGCGGGCGGGGTCGCCCATGAGGTGCGCAACCCCTTGAGTTCGATCAAAGGATTGGCCTTGCTGCTGAAAAACAAATTTCCGGCGGGCAGCAGGGAGCAGGACACTGCGGATTTGCTGATCCAGGAAACCGAGCGGATGAACCGGACCATCACCGAAATGCTCAGCTTTACCCGGCCTTCGGCCCTGCATCTGGGCCGGGTTGACCTGGGGCGTCTGCTGACGCGCAGCCTGGATCTGATCCGGGCGGAGGCGGCGGAGAACGGCATTGCCACCGTGCTGGAGGCGCAGCCGGATTTGCCCTCGGTGCTCGGCGACGTCGACCGCTTGCAGCAGGTGGTGATGAATGTGCTGCTCAACGCCATTCAGGCCATGGAGCAGGGCGGAAAGCTGACGGTCGCTCTCTCCGCCCGCGCGGAAGGGCGCACGGTGGAACTGCGCATCAGCGACACCGGCCAGGGCATTGAGGCCGACCTGCTGCCCCAGGTCTTTTACCCCTATTTCACCACCAAGCAGGGCGGCACCGGCATTGGCCTGGCAATCTCCCAGAAGATCATTGCCGATCACGGCGGCTCCATCGAGATGGAAAGCGAGCTCGGCCAGGGCGCGACCGTGATCATCCAACTGCCGGCCGCTCCCCTCCCTCCCGTCTGAGACCGGTCGCGGCCGGCGCGGCTGCGGGGGCTTCGAACTTCAGCAGTCGCTGAAATGTTTGTCTAAAAATTGGCACTCCAGCGGGGTGAGATCAAAGCGCAGTTCCGCTTCCTGCAAAACAGTCTGCCGTTTTTTTTGAGGCTGTTCCTGCAGGGCCTCCGTCATCCATACCAGTGCTTTCTTGAGTTTGTCCGCGTGCGACTGCGGCGGTGCGTGTTTGCTCATATGCTTCCTTGATTTCCTTGATAGCGGTTGCTTGTTCCGGGGGATGCGATTAAACTGTACCTGAGAGGCAACAAAGCGGCAACTCCATTGGTTTTGCCGGGTTGCCGCGCCGGCGGAAAAACCGGCTTGACCCAGATTGTTCGCTGATGATAGCATGAAAGCAGAAGACAACCGCACAGGAACGATTATGGACAGTCTGGCAGGACATTTTCTCATTTCCACCCCGCAGATGCCTGATCCCCGATTTCAGGAGCAGGTGATCTATCTCTGCGCGCACAATGAGGAAGGGGCCATGGGGCTGGTGATCAACAACCCCAATCCGGAAATCACCCTGCTGGACGTCTTTCACGGCTCGAATCTGACCATTCCCGACGGCCCCATCCCACCGGTGTACATGGGCGGACCGGTGGAAACCGACGCCGGTTTCATTCTCTACTCCACCGAAACCCCGGACCGCTATTCGGTGGAAGTGAAGCCCGGCGTCTATCTGAGCCGCGATTCCCGCCTGCTTGAAGACATTTCCCTGGGGCAGGGCCCCAAGCATTTTCTCTTCATGCTGGGCTACGCCGGTTGGGGCGCGGGCCAATTGGAGGGCGAACTGGTGGACAACAGCTGGCTGACCGTCCCGGCGGACTTGGAGGTGCTCTTCCACACCCCGGACGATCAAAAATGGAAAAAAGCGGCCCAGACCTTTGGCATAGACATTTCCACCTTCGGCGACGTCATCGGCTACGCCTGATCGTCGATCCCTATTCCCTTTTCCTTAAGAGAGACAGCGTCGGCCCGAGTGGACCGGCGATTTTTTTTGCCATGAACAACGACACAACTCCTTCTTGCCAGGTATCCGACATCTACCAATGCGCCCGTTGCGGCTTTTGCTGCCACGGAGAGACCACCGTTTCCCTGGACGAACGCGATCAGGAACGGATGATCAAGGCCCTGGGCCTCAGCCGCGAGGAAACCAGCACGCGCTACTGGCGGGTCACCGGTTCGGTGGTGCAGATGCAGGTCCGCGACGGGCACTGCATCTTTTTTGATGCGGAAATCGGCTGCACCGTCCACGAGGGCCGTCCCTGGCGCTGCCGGCAGTGGCCGTTGCATCCCAGCATGCTGGCCGACGAAAACAACTACCGCACCATCACCGAGTCCTGCCCAGGATTCAAGAAAGGACTGAATTACGACGAGTTCTGCCGTATTTTCAAGGCGCTGCTTGAACAGGGCGCAGCCGGCAAATTTGGCGGATGAAAATCCTGATTCCCTTCCTCGGCAAGACCAAGGAAGCCTATCTTGACGCCGGCATCCGCGACTACGCCGGCCGGCTCAGTCGGTTTGCCGCGGTCGAGTTGCCGGTGCTGCGCGAGCGCCACAGCCGCAAGGACCCGGACGAGGTGATCAAAACCATCGAGGCCGGCCTGCTGCTGGAGCAGGCGGCTGCGGCCAACCTCCGGGTTGCCCTGGATCCCGGCGGCAAAACCCCGGATTCCTTTGAGTTGGCGGCAATGCTGACCCAGTGGGAAGACCAGGGCCTGGGCACGGTCTGCTTTCTCATTGGCGGCCACCTGGGGCTGCACCGCTCGGTGCTGGATCAGGCGCAGGTCACCCTTGCCCTCTCCCGTTTGACCTTCACCCATGAAATGACCCGGCTGATCCTGCTTGAGCAGTTGTACCGGGCCTGGACCATCAAGGCCGGCCATAAATACCACAAATAGACGTTTGCCCGGCGCCGAACATTCCCCGGTTCCTTGCCTGCCCGCCTGAACATCCGCCAGCGTAATTCCGACTTCATAATTTACGCGTCCTGTGTTACTGATGGGCCAACGGGCACGCCGTGCGCCCCCCGCAACAGAGGCAACAGAGGCAACAGAGGCAACGGATGACCACAGACGCGCAGCAAGGGACATGGACCCAGGAAGCCGACGGATCGCTGACAGTGGTCTGCCCTACGCCCGAGGCCCTGGCGCCCTTGGCCGAAGCCTTGGCTGGGGTGCTTGCGCCCGGCGACCTGGTGCTGTTGCAGGGCGACCTGGGCGCAGGCAAAACCACCCTGACCCAACACCTGGCGCGGGCCCTCGGGGTCGGCGACGACCAGTACGTGGCCAGCCCCTCCTTTGCCTTGGTGCATGAATACCGGGGCCGTTTGCCGATGGTGCACATGGATCTGTACCGGCTGGCCGACGAGGACGACGTCGAGGCGGCGGGCGTCCTTGAGTATCTCGAGCAACCCAGCGTGACTGTTGTTGAATGGCCGGATCGGCTGGGTTCCCTGACTCCCGACGACCGGCTGGAGATTTGCCTGGAACACGCTTCGGTTGAGGCGCGGCGGATCATTCTGATCCCCAAAGGAGCGAACTGGCGGCGGAAAATCGACCGAATCGCGGAACAGCTCGCCCAAACAACCATGCAACAGTCCAACAACCAACCAGGCCCGCGCTGATCGTTGCAGCATGCAGCACAACGCCGGCCGATTTATCCTCTACTCACCCAAAAGTTCATGAACAAAAGAATCATCACCCTGCAGTCGTGCCGGAAAAACTACACCTACGATCAAGACAAAGCCTGCACCCCCGAAGAAACCGTGGCCCGGTTTCAGGAGCGGCTGAAAGCAATCAATCTGGACGTGCTCAAGGAAATCCGCCGGATTGACAACGGCCGGCTCGATATTCCGGTCTATTTCAGCGTCTGCGGCGAGGACGCGCAGCGGATCATCGGCAATAAAAAACAGATGGGCAAGGGCTCGACGCCCGAGCAGTCACGGGCCAGCGCCTGCATGGAATTGGGCGAACGATTCAGTTTCTTCAGCTTTCTCAAGAATGCGGACAACTTCCTCAGCGGCGATTACGCCGCCATGGAGGCCGCGGGCCACCCGGTGCTGGACATCGAGGTTTTGCTCGCCTCGGTCCACGACGGTGCGCTGCCGCCGGCCATGCTCCGCCAGTTGCTGGCCGATTTGCCCCTGCAATGGACCTGGGCCCTGCGCCTGTCCGACAACACGCCGCTGCTCGTGCCCTTTTCCTGGTTCTACGCCATCAACGAGTTCAACGGCCCTTCGGCGGGCAACACCTATGAAGAGGCGGTGATCCAGGGGATCAGCGAGGTGGTCGAGCGGCACGTCTGCGCCCTAGTCACCCGCGACCGGCTTGCAACCCCGCAGATCGATCAGGATTCGATCACCGATCCGGTCGCCCGGGAGTTGCTGGCCAAGTTTCGCGCCAATGGCATTGAGGTGGCGCTGAACGATTTCTCGCTCGACACCGGCATCCCCACCATCGGCGCCCTGGCCTGGGACCCGACCACCTTCCCGGAGCAGAGCGAGATCGTCTACACCGCCGGGACCACCCCCGACGCCAACAAGGCCCTGATCCGCGCCCTGACCGAGGTGGCCCAGCTGGCCGGCGATTTCAACAGCGGCTCCAACTATGTGGCCAGCGGTTTGCCCAAACCGCTCAGTCTGGACGAGGTGGCCCATGTGCTCCACAGCGGTCGGACCATCCGGCTTGACCAGGTGGTTGATCTCAAGGATCCAGACATCTACGAGGAGGTCCGCAACTGCGTGGCCGCCCTGCAGCGGATCAACCTGGAAGCCTTGGTGGTGGACGCCACCCATCCGCAGCTGCAGATTCCGGCGGTCTACACCATCATTCCCGGGGCCCATTTCCGCGAGCGGGCCATGGGCGGCAATGCGGCCCTGTTCGCCGCCAAACTGGCCGCCAGTCTGCTGACCGGAGACGCGCTGGACGCCAAGCTGGCCGTCATGCAGCAGTTGCTGCCCAAGTCCTATGCGCTCCACTTTTACCGCGGTCAGAATCTCTATGAGCAGGGCGAGATCGAGGCGGCGCTGGGCTGTTTTGACGCGGCCCTGAGCTTGCAGCCCAATGCGGAGGACCTGCCCTACCTCTATTCCTACCAGGGCTGCTGCCTGCGCGATCTTGGCCAATACCACGAGGCCATTGTTGCCCTCAAGCAGGGGTTGAGCTTCGACGAGGAGCGGCCGGACATCTACAACACCCTGGGCGTCTGCTGCTACAAGACCGGGCAATACGCGGCCGCGGTCGAGCATTTCCGCCGCGCGGTCGAGCTTAATCCCGCCTCGGCCATCGACTACGCCAATCTGGCCCTGAACCTGGAGCGGTTGGGCGACAACGAACAGGCCATGGTCAATTATGAAATAGCCCTGAGCCAGGACACCTCAATCAGTTTTGCCGCCGAACGTCTGGCCGGATTGCTGGCTGCGGCGGCTGGAGAGCGCACCCCATGAAATCCCTGCCCCTGCATCCCAAAAAAATCCTGGTGCGTTCCACCAACTGGATCGGCGACGCGGTGATGTCCACCCCGGCGGTGCGCACCATCCGCGAGAATTTTCCGGAAAGCGAGATCACCCTGCTGGCGCATCCATGGGTCAGCGACGTCTTTCGCTACAGTCCCCGGGTGGATCGGCTGATCATCTATGAGAAAAAAGGCCGGCACCAAGGCGTGAAAGGGATGCTGCAGCTGGCGGGCGAACTGCGTCAGGAGCAGTTTGACTGCGCGATTTTGCTGCAAAACGCCTTTGAGGCGGCTCTGATCACCCTGGCGGCAGGCATTCCGATTCGGGCCGGCTACACCACCGACGGCCGGGGCCTGCTGCTCACCCACGGGGTGCGCAAAGTCACAGAGTTGAACAAGAAACATGAGGTGCATTATTACCAGCGGATTCTGCTTGGCCTGGGGTTGCAACCCGCGCCCAACGAGCTGGAGCTGTTCATTCCCGGCGACCAGATCGACCGCGTCAAGCAACGGATGCACGAGTTGAGCGGCGTTCGGGTGGGCGCGACGCCCTTGATCGGTTTCAACCCCGGCGCCGCCTTTGGTCCGGCCAAACGCTGGCCGGCCGAGAAGTATGGCGAACTGGCCCAGATGCTGTGTCGCGGCAGCGAGGCCCGGATCGTGCTCTTTGGCAGCGCCGCCGACCGTGAAACCGCAGCCGCCGTGATTGCCGCAGCGGGTTCGGCCGCCTCGCGGATGATTGATCTCACCGGGGCCACCAGCCTGATCGAGGCCATGGCCCTGATCGGCGAATGCGACGTGTTCGTGACCAACGATTCCGGCCTGATGCATGTGGCGGCTGCTCTGCATACCCCGCTGGCGGCCATTTTCGGTTCCACCGACCACATCGCCACCGGCCCCTACGCCGACAATGCGGTGGTGATTCGCAAGTCGCTGCCCTGCAGCCCCTGCAAAAAGACCCATTGTCCGGAAAAACACTTCCGCTGCATGAAACTGATCGAAAGCGACGAGGTCTTCGCCGCAGTGCAGCGCATTCTTGCGGAGGCATGATGACCGATCAGCTTGCATCAAGCAAAGCAACCGACCCGACCACCCGCCGGCCGGCGGTCTTTCTTGACCGCGACGGCACCATCAACGAACAGATGGGCTATATCAACCACATCACCCGTTTTCATCTGCTGCCGGGTGTGGGGCAGGCGATCCGCAGCCTGAACCAGGCCGGTCTGCCGGTGGCGGTGGTCACCAACCAGTCAGGTCTGGCACGCGGCTATTTTCCCGAATCTCTGCTCGACGAGGTGCATGAAAAAATGCGCCGCCAACTGGCCCTTGAGGGCGCCCGCATCGACGGCCTCTACATCTGCCCGCACCATCCCGAGGCCAAAGAAGAACGGTTCCGCTTGGCCTGCAACTGCCGCAAACCCAAAACCGGGCTGCTCGAACAGGCGGCGGCCGAGCTGGGGCTGGATCTGGCGCGTTCCTATATGGTTGGCGACCGCTGGTCCGACCTGCGCTGCGGGGCCGCCGTCGGCGCAACCACCGTTCTGGTGCTGACCGGCTATGGCCGGGGCGACGCCTGTTACATCGGCCCGACCCAGCCGGTGCAGCCCCATTACGTGGCCGAGGATTTGCAGGATGCGGTGCAGTGGATTCTTGCCCGGGAAAGCAAAAAATCGTAAACCAAACCCCTGTCATCCTGGGAATCTTTCCCTCCCTTTATGAACCAAAGGAGAATGCCGTGAAAAGAACAGCCGCTCGACTGGTAACCGCGCTGATGATGTTGGTGATGGTTTCCGGGTGTGGATACAACTCCCTGCAGACCAAAGAGGAGGCCGTATTCAAGGCCTGGGGCGATATTGAGTCGAATTTGCAGCGGCGGGCCGATCTGATCCCCAACCTGGTTGCAACCGTCAAAGGATACGCTTCCCACGAAAAGGAGACCCTGGAAGCAGTGATCAACGCCCGTTCCAAGGCGACCTCGGTGCAACTGACCACCAAAGATCTGTCCAATCCTGCGGCCATGCAGCAACTGCAGGAAATCCAGGGCAGTCTGAGTTCGTCCCTGGCCCGGTTGATGGCGGTGTCGGAACGGTATCCGGACCTGAAAGCCAATCAAAATTTCCTTGATTTGCAGAACCAGTTGGAAGGCACGGAAAACCGGATCAACGTCGCCCGCCAGCGGTACAATCAGGCGGTCGAAATCTTTAACGCGTCGATTCGCAAATTTCCGGAAAGTATGACCAATAATTTTCTGCTCCATCTCGAGCGCAAGGAATATTTCAAGGCCGCGACCGAGGCCAAGGAAGCGCCCAAGGTCAAATTTTAACCTTGGGGAATTTGCTATGAAGATCGTTCGCTGCTTCATCGTGCTGCCGTTTGTCGCCCTGCTCCTGCTGGCCGCAAGCGGGTTGATCGCTCCCTCGCTGGCCCTGGAGGTTCCGCCCCTGACCGGCAGGGTCAACGATCTCGCGCATGTCCTCTCGCCGGGTTCGGTCCGCCTGCTTGACCATTCCCTGCAGGTCCTGGAGCAAAGCGATTCCACCCAGATCGTCGTCCTCACCATTCCCAGCCTGGATGGGGCCGTTTTAGAGGAGTATGCGCTCAAGGTGGCCGAAACCTGGAAGATTGGGCAAAAAGGGGTTGATAACGGCGCCTTGCTGCTGATTGCGGTCAATGACCGCAAGGTTCGCATCGAGTCGGGCTACGGGCTGGAAGGCCGGTTGACCGATCTTGTTGCCGGCCGCATTATTCGGGAGAAGATCGTGCCGGCGTTCCGGCGGGGGGCTTTTGACCAGGGCGTGATTGACGGCGTGTCGGCGATGATTGCCGCCGTCAAAGGCGAATATGCGGGCAAAGGCGATTCGACCCGTCGATCCGGGCAACAGGATCCGGGCGGATTTCTTGTCTTCCTGGTTGTTGGTCTGTTCTTTATCGGCAATGTCTTCAAATGGAAGAGACCGCTGGCCATTGGTTTGGGCGGCGTGTTTGCCCCTGTGCTGGCGGCGGCCCTGTTCTCTGGCCTGTTTGGCTGGCTGATTACGGTGCTGCTCATTCCGGTCGGCATGTTGGGCGCATTCATCGCCAGCATCCTGGCCGGGACTTCCGGCATCCACCGCTCCGGCGGCATATTTCCAGGGTTCGGCGGCGGCAGTTTTCGCGGCGGAGGCGGCTTCAGCGGCGGTGGCGGCGGGTTTGGCGGCGGAGGCGCTTCAGGAGGATGGTGACAATGCACATGCTGGCGCAACAATTTTTCACCGGGGAAGAACAGCAACAGATCACCCGGACGATCCATGCGGTGGAGCAGCAGACCACAGGAGAAATCGTGCCGATGGTGGTTTCGTCCAGTCACGCCTACCCCGAAGCCGTGTTCATCGGGGCGGCCCTGCTGGCCTTGCCCGCCGCGCTGCTCGCCGCCTTTGCCACCAGTGTGCTGCTGTGGTGGCGGGGCGAAGTCTTGTGGCTCTTTCTCATCTATTTTCCGCTCTTCTTTTTGGCGGCGCGTCCGTTGATGCGTTATCCGGCGCTGCTCCGGCTGTGTATTGGTCGACTACGAGCGGAAGAGGAGGTGGAACGGGCGGCCCTGGCCCATTTTCACGCAGAAGGATTGCAGGCCACCAGAGATGCGACCGGCGTGTTGATTTACATCTCGGTGCTTGAACGCAAGGTGTGGATCCTTGGTGATCGGGGCATCAATGAGCAACTGAATCCGCAGGTCTGGCAGGCCTTTGTCGATGCGCTGGTCCGCGGCATCAGGGAAAACCGCCAGTGCGAGTCCCTGTGCGCGGTGATTGCAGAGATAGGCGCGTTGCTGCACACGCATTTCCCGCCCAAAGCCGATGATCGCAATGAACTCAGCGATCTGATGATTGCCGGGCCAGACGGCGCCGTCCAAAAACGCCGCTTGGTGGTGCAATAAACCTGTTATGTTCAAAAACAAAAAATAAACATGCCTATCACTCTTGTTGAAGTATTAGATACAGCTATAAAAATAGGCCTTGGCTCTTTAATTGCAGCGGTTTCAGGGTATTTTGTATTAAAGAAAACCCATAGTAATGAGCGACATAAAGAAAAGATAAATCGGTATTACATTTCACAGGGAGAAAGAAAATGTAAATACATTGAATTCATTGCGCAATCTCAAATTATCACCCAGAAATATATTTATTCAAGCTGTAATTGCCAAGAAGACGACTATATAAATTATCTAACAATTTTTAGTGAGGTCCAAATAATATCGGATAATCAAATGAGAGTTGCTGCCTACAAAGTATATTCCGCAGTGAATGAATACATCGTATTTAACTCTTCGAACGATTATGAATTAACCCTTAAAATGCGTAAAGGTGTTAATGATGCTGTAGGGGAATTTTTTGCATTTGCACAAGTTGATGTTAGTAAAGAATTTAAGAGTGAAGAAAGTGAGCAGTGTAAATACATTGTAAATATTAATAATAAAATAAGAAAGATAACAAAACACTTCACTGGGCCCGCAAGCAGCGCGGGCAAGTGAGCTTACCGATGGGTTCCAAGGAGCAGACGGCTGCAGGAATGACAGAACCGGCGTGCGATTTTTTTAATCGCCTCGCCAACCGGCAGCTAGTCATTGCCCATCGCGGCTACCGAGCCTGCTATCCGGAAAACACCCTCTGCGCCTTTGCCCACAGCCTGGGACGCAGCGACATGGTGGAGCTCGACGTCCAGCTGAGCGCCGACGGTGTGGCAGTGGTGTTTCACGACGACCATCTGGCCCGGACCAGCAACGCCGCTGCATTGGCCCCGGAACTGGGTGTGAGCAACCTGGCGCTCCGCGACTGGAGCCTTGCCCAGCTGCGGAGGCTTGATGTCGGCTCCTGGTTCCTGGCCGCCGATCCCTTTTCATCCATCAGCAAGGGAGTGGTGGACGGCAAGCTGTTGCGCGACCTGATGCCGCAACAGCTGCCCACCCTGGCCGAGACCCTGGCCTGGGCGGTCGGCAACCAGATGCCGCTCAATGTCGAGCTCAAAGACATGGGGCAAACCCGGCTCAATGACGCCCTGGTCGCCCAGGTTGTCGCCGACGTTCGGGCCGCCGGCGCCAGCGCCCAGGTAATCGTTTCTTCCTTCAACCACCACGCCCTCCGCGCCTGCCGGCAGACGGCCCCGGAGATCGCGGTCGCCGCCTTGCAGGAAGGCGTCCATCCTCCCGATCTCACCTCCTACCTGCGCGATCTCGGGGCCTGCGCCTACCATCCGGCAGACGACGTCACCGACCAAGCCCTGGTGACAACTCTGCGCGCGGCGGGTTTTGCGGTCAACGTCTTCACCGTCAACGATCCCGGCCGTCAGCGCCAGCTTTTTGCCTTCGGCGCAACCGGCGTTTTTACCGATTTTCCCAAACCTTGTCTCTGAAAAAAAATTACTGATGAGCCGTTTTTAACGGAATGCCGAGCAGTCGCCTGCAGATATTGTTTGAGGCGCCGGCTTTACGCGGTTTGAATCCTTGTTCCAACCCGTAGCCTGGATGAAGTGCAACGGAATCCGGGAACACCTCACATCAAACCCCGGATTCCGCAGGCTGCATCCGGGCTACGGTCGCCGGCCCTCTCGCGTTCTCTGGTGTAAACGCGTTTCATTATTGAAATAGAAACGGAATCATGGCGTGTTGGTGCTGGCGAGGCTGCTCGCTTGTCGGTCGGCATAGGCGCGCACATAGCGATCCACCTTGGCGCGAGCGATCCGCGTTAGTTCCTGGATCAGGGTGAAGGGAATCTCGTCCAGGCCGTAGCGTTCGCGCAGCAGGTCGGTCATGGCGATCCACAGCTGGCCGGTCATCTCGGCATCGGCTAGGGCGCGGTGAAAGGTCCCGTCGGTGCAGATGCCCAGATGGCCGACCAGTGTGGCCAGTTTGTGGTTGGGGGATTCGGGGAAGAGTCTGCGCGCCGCAAGGACTGTGCAGGCCATGGGGTTTTCCCGACTCCGACCGATCAGGGCCAGTTCGGCGTCGAGGAATTTGCGGTCAAAACCGGCGTTGTGGGCCGCCAGGGGCGCGTCGCCGATCCAGTCGGCAAATCGGGCCATGACCGTTTCGCAGGGCGGCGCCTGGGCCACCAGTCGATTGCTGATTCCGGTCAGGGATTCGATGAACCCGTTGATGCGAAAACCGGGATTCATCAGCTCTTGAAATCGGTCGACGATGCGCTCGTTTTCAATCCGCACCGCTCCCACCTCGATTGGCCGGTCGCCGTAGGTCGGCGACATGCCGGTGGTTTCAAAGTCAAAAACAACAACAGGGGTGTTGAACATATTGTTTAGCTTGGTCAGCATTCCTGCAAACAGAGGCAGGATCTGTTGCCCCGGAAAAAACAGCGTTATCAGGGGCTTTGCGGTAAAATCGCAATGCGCGCCCAGAGGGAATCGGGTACATTCAGCCCGTTCATACTCTATTTCACCTTCAAACTCAATGCAGGGAGGACAGGATGCAGCCGGATGAAATGCGCGACAAGGCGATAGACCTCTTTACGAAACGGATGCACTGCAGTCAGGTGCTGGCGATGATCGGCCTCGAAAAACTCGGCGTCAACGACCCCTCGGTGATCAAAGCCCTCGGGGCCTTTGGCGGCGGCATCGGCGGCACAGGCAACATCTGCGGAGCCCTGGTGGGCGCGGTCAGCGTCATCGGCAGCCTGTACAGCCGCTCCAGTCTGGAGGAGAAGGAAAATCCGCGGATGTGGGCCGCCACCAAGGCAGTGATGAAACAATTTGAGGAGCTAACTGCAGCCCACGGCGGCATTAACTGCTGTCAGATCGCCCGGGTCGACTGGATGGACCGGGATCAGGTCAAAGATTTTTACGGCAATCCGGAGAGTCGCCGGCAGCACTGCATCACCGTGGTCGGCGAAACCGCCAGGGCCCTGGGCGAGTTGCTGGAGCAGGAAGCGAAGGTTATGGCTGCAAAAGAAGCGGAAAAAAACGCCGCGAAATAAACGCAGTCGTTGCAGGATGCAAGGCAGTCTGTCTCAGGCTGCCTTTTTTCATTGATTGTCATGGAGCGTGTTATGGAGATGTTCAATTTTTCCACCGGGGAAACCAACCGGATCAACCTGGCGCTGGGGTTCATCGGCAAAAAAGAAGTCGACCTTGAGCGGTTGGCGGACCGGACCCTGATCGTCAAAACCGAGAATTTCGCGGACGAGTGCGAACAACTCGCGGCCTACTACGCCCACCTCGGTCTGGAGAACGGCAATGCGCGGCTGGCGTATAATCCCTCCGCCAACGGCAATCATAAGATTCTGGTCAACAAGGCCGCTGTTTCCGGCCTTTCCTATATTCACACCCTGGTGACCGAACTGGTTCATCTGGGCAATCTCAGCCAGTACGGCGCCGACCACGGCAACGTCTACCGGTTTGAAGCGGATCAGGCCATTGCCGAATACTATTACGAGTTTCTCCTCTGGAGCAAGTTTCAGGCCATGAAGATCGCCACCCGCGCCCACGCCCTGGTATCCTGGCACGAGGTCAACGGCGATGCCCCGCCGGCGGACGGCCGGTATCAGTTCGCCCAGGTGGCCTTTGCCGTCGACGATCTCAACGCCGGCCTGCAACGATTGCAGACAAGCGAAACCATTGCCGTCTGGCGGGAAGAATTCTGGGACGTTTTGGAACAGCTCGTTTTTTATTTCGGCAGGCTGGCGTTTTATCAGCAAACAGCCCGACCCGGCGACCTGGACGAGCAATTCCCCGCCGAGGCCATCGAGGAGACGGTGGGCCTGGACAACTGCCTGGCCCTGTACGCCGCCCTCCAGTCGGCCCGGGACTATCCCCGCTGGCGTGCCGAGAAACAGGGCATCCGCAAATGGATTGTCGCCATGCAGGAGCAGGGCAAACAAAGATTTGCGCCCCAAGTTTGAATCGCTCCCACAAGGGGGGCGGGTTTGAGGGTGTGGCCTGTTTGGCGAGACAACGGCAACGTTGTCTCGTCTTTGGTCATATAGATTCAGCGCCTTCCGCCTTCCTTGCCAACGTCCTCCTTGTCAAAGCGTTGCAGCAACACCCGCCTCGCTCCTCGCTACATCCTAATGAACAGATCTCCGGCATGGAGTCCACCAAGGCCTTCTTGACGTCTTTGGTGGATTCCGCCTCGTTGTGCTCGCCGAAGCCCCAAAGAAACTCCTGAAAAACGATTGTTTTATCCCTTGGCCAACGTTCATATTTTTTGTCATCTCGACCGAAGGGAGAGATCTCGCCTTTATATGACAAACTCAAGGTCATCTTTTTCTTGAAAAATCCAAGGCTCTAGTGTCACTGTAAGCAGACAACGGCAGCTGCGGCGGGATCGATCACGATCACCCGCAGCGCCTTGGCCACAGGGGGGAAGCATGCTATGACCGGCAAGAAAAGAGCGCCAAGAAAACCCGGCAAGCAGCGACCAGCCGCTGCACCGGACACGCCTCCGGAATCTCGTTTCCCCATTGTTGGCCTCGGCGCCTCGGCCGGGGGGCTCTCGGCCTTTGAGGCTTTTTTTTCCGCTCTTCCCACCGAAGTCGATCCCGGCATGGCCTTTGTCCTGGTGCAGCATTTGGCGCCGGACCACAAGAGCATCCTCACCGACATCATCCGCCGGTATACGCGCATGCAGGTCTGTGAGGCGGAAGACGGGATGCGGGTCCGTCCCAATTGCACCTATATCATCCCTCCCAATCGCGACATGGCCCTGCTCAACGGCACGCTGCAATTGTTGGAGCCCTCTGCGCCGCGCGGGCAACGCCTCCCGATTGATTTCTTCTTTCGTTCCCTGGCGCAGGATCAGGGCGAACAGGCCATTGCCATTGTCCTTTCCGGAACCGGCAGCGCCGGCGCCCAGGGGGTGCGGGCGATCAAGGCGGAAGGGGGGCTGGTGCTGGCGCAAACCCCCGAATCCACCGAATACGACGGCATGCCGCACAGCGCCCTGGCCACGGGAGTAGTGGACTACGCGCTTTCGCCGGCCGAAATGCCCGGCCAACTCAATGCCTACACGGCTCACGCGTTTAACCAGCCCTTGAGCGCAATCGCCGATCAGGCGATTAGGAGAGCAAACACCCTGCAAAAAATTTTTGTGTTGTTGCGCGACCAAACCAGCCACGATTTTTCCCAGTACAAACCCAGCACCATCCTTCGCCGGATTGAACGGCGCTTGGCCATACACCAGATTGAATCGGCGGACGACTACGTCAAGCTGCTCCAGCAGACGCCGGCGGAAGTGGAGGCCCTTTTCCGCGACCTGCTCATCGGGGTGACCAATTTTTTCCGCGATCCGGAAGTGTTCCAGTTTCTTGAGCAACAGGTCGTGCCCGCCCTGTTTGCCGGCAAGCCCGCCGGCGCCGTGATCCGGGTGTGGGCGCCGAGCTGCTCCACCGGCGAGGAAGCCTATTCGCTCGCCGTCCTCCTCCAGGAACACCTGGAAACAGTGAAGCAAAATTACAAAATTCAGATTTTTGCCACCGACATCGACAACCGGGCGATTGCCGCGGCGCGGGCCGGAATCTACTCGGCTGGAATCAGCGCCGACGTCTCGCCCGCACGGCTGGCGCGTTATTTCACGCTCGAACCTGACGGAGCCTCCTACCGCATTCACAAAAGCATCCGCGACATGCTGATTTTTTCCGAACAGGACGTGCTCAAAGACCCGCCTTTTTCTAAAATGGACCTCATCAGTTGCCGCAATTTATTGATCTATCTCGGCGGCGATTTGCAGAAAAAGTTGATTCTTCTGTTTCATTACGCCCTCAACCCGGGTGGGTTCCTCCTGTTGGGGACTTCGGAAACTGTGGGTGATTTGGGCGATTACTTTGCCGTGATCGACCGAACGGCAAAAATTTATCAACGTCAAGAAGGCGCCCACAGCGCACAACGCTTACCGCTGAACCGCTTCGTGCCGCTCTTAGCGACGCTGCCCATGGAGCGTCCCCGGATCACAGAACAGAGAGGAGGGCACGTGAAGCTGCCGCTGCGTGAACTCGCCGAGCAAACACTTTTCAAGCAGATTGCCCCGGCGGCGGCCCTGGTCAACAGACAGGGCGATATTCTCTACCTCCACGGCCGCACCGGGATGTATCTGGAACTCGCGCCCGGCGAGGCCGGGGTCAACAACATCCTCAAGATGGCGCGCGAGGGATTGCGTCGGGATTTAACTACCTGCCTGCACAAGGCGGCCGGGGAGAAAATCACCGTGCGCCGATTTGGCCTGCGGGTGCGAACCAACGGCGACTTCACCACCGTCAACCTGACCATTGCCCCGGCCGTGACCAGCGTTGCTGCGCCGTCGGCGGAGCAACTGTATCTGGTTGTTCTCCAGGACGCGCCGTTGCCGGACCCCCCAGCAACTGTCGCCGGCGATTTTGCTCGCCGCTACGGAGGAGGGTCTCGCTGCAGACGCCGACATCCGCATCGAAGCCCTCAGGCAGGAACTGCTCGCCAAAGAGGTGTATCTGCAGACGGCCAACGAGGCATTGGAAACCTCCAATGAAGAGCTCAAATCCTCCAACGAGGAGATGCAGTCGATCAACGAAGAGCTGCAATCCGCCAATGAGGAGTTGGAGACCTCCAAGGAGGAGCTGCAATCGGTCAACGAGGAACTGAGCACGGTCAACAACGAACTGCAGATCAAGGTGGCGGACCTGTCGCGGGCCAACAACGACATGAACAACCTGCTGGCCGGGACCGGCATCGGCACGGTGTTTGTCGATCATCAGCTGCGCATTCTGCGCTTTACCCCTGCCGCCACCCAGTTGATCAATTTGATCCCCAGCGACGTCGGTCGCCCGGTGGGCCATCTCGCTTCCAATATGGTCGACTATGATCGCTTGGTGGCCGACGTGCAGGCGGTGTTGAACACCTTGAAGCCACACGAACTTGAGGTGCTGACCACCGAGGGCCGGTGGTACGCCATGCGCATCCAGCCCTACCGCACGCTCGAAAATGTGATTGAGGGCGCGGTGATTACCTTTGTGGACACAACAGAGCTGAAAGAGGCCCAGGATGCTTTGCGGCGCTTGGCGGTGGTTGTCCATGACGCCCACGACGCCATTACGGTTCAGGATCTTGAGGGGAGGATTCTGGCCTGGAACCCTTCGGCGACCCGAATCTACGGCTGGAGCGAAGCAGAGGCCTTGGCGATGAATGTCCGCGACCTTGTTCCCGCCGCGCTCCAAGAGGAAACACTCGCGCAGATGCGGAAACTGAGCCGCTCCGAGAGCGTGGAGCCGTATCGCACCCAGCGGCTGACCAAGGACGCCGCAGTGATCGACGTGTGCGTCACGGCCACGGCCTTGGTGAACAAAGCCGGTCAGATCTATGCAATCGCGACCACGGAACGAAAGGAAAAATTCGCCGGCAACAAGGAGGCCTCGTCATGACGAGCAAAGATTTTCACCTCAAGCACGCCGCCATGCTCCGCCAAAAGGCCGAAGCAAAGGCCCGGGAAGAAGGGCTGCCCGCAGACAATATCGCGGCCCTGTCGCTTGAAGAACTGCAGCAGACCTTTCATGACTTGCGGGTGCATCAGATCCAACTGGAAATGCAAAACGAGGAACTGCGCCGGACCCACGCCGAACTCGACGCCGTGCGAGAACGCTATTTCGACCTCTACGATCTGGCTCCGGTGGGTTACGTCACCCTCTCCGACGCTGGAGTCATCCTCGAAGCCAACTTCACTGCCGCAACGCTGTTGGGGGTTCCCCGCAGCATGTTGATCCGCCAGCCTTTCTCCCGCTTTATCCTCACCCCTGAAGAGTGCGATCATTTTCACCACCACTGCCGACAAGGAACCGACAGCGGCAAACCCTGCATGTGCGAATTGCGGATGGCAAGGCCGGACCACACCGTTTTTTGGGCGCATCTGGTGACCACGGTCATCCCGGCGCAGACCGAGGGTGCGCCGGTATGCCGGGTTGTACTGTCGGACGTCACCGAGCATAAGCAGACGGAAGAGGCGTTGCGCGAGAGCGAGGAGCGTTTCCGGAAGGTGCTGCACGACGTGCAATCGGTTGCGATTCAAGGGTACGGTCCGGACGGGACGGTGCAACACTGGAACGAAGCCTCCGAGCGGCTGTACGGCTACAGCGCGCGCGAGGCGCTTGGCCGCAACCTGACGGATTTGATCATTCCGCCCGAGATGCGGGAAAAGGTCGAGCAGGCGATACGGCAGATGGCGCAGACCGGGCAACCGATCCCGGCTGCGGAATTGTCGTTGATGCGCAAGGACGGTTCCCGCGTGGCGGTTTATTCCAGCCATGCCGTCGTCCAGGTTGCCGGGCGGGGGTCAGAACTGTTTTGCATCGACCTCGACCTCACCCCCTACAAGCAAATCGAGACCGCCCTGCGGGAAAGCGAGGAACGGCATCGGCTGTTGTTTGAAGCGGCGTCTGACCCCCTGTTCCTTTTTGACGCTGACACCTTGCAAATCGTCAATGCCAACAGACGAGCGGTGGCGCTCTACGGATACGACCAGGACGAACTGTTCGCCATGAAGGGCGTCGAACTCTCGGCCGAGCCGGAGGAGACGAGCCGCGTCCTCCAGGAGACCATGGCAATTCCTGGTCGGATCACCACGGTCCCGCTGCGGCTGCACCGCAAAAAGGACGGCACTGTTTTTCCGGTCGAAATCACCGGTCGGACCATCCCCTTTGGCGGCCGCCAGGTGGTGTTTGTCGCCATTCGGGACATCAGCAAACAAAAGCGCATTGAAGCGGTGATGGCGGCCCGATTGCGCCTCCTGCAGTCGGCAGGCTCGCAAACCCTTGCCGAACTGCTCCAAGCCACGCTTGACGAGGCCGAGGCGCTGACCAACAGTCAAATCGGGTTATATCATTTCATGGAAGCGGATCAGGCGACCCTGACCCTCCATGCCTGGTCAACCAACACCTTGGCGCACATGTGCAAGGCCGAGGGGGCCGGGTTGCATTATCCGGTGAGCCAGGCAGGGGTTTGGGTGAACTGTCTTCATCAACGCAAACCGGTGACCCATAACGATTACGCCGCGCTGCCGCATCGCAAGGGCTTGCCCCCCGGCCACGCCCCGGTCGTTCGCGAACTGGTGGTTCCGGTGCTGCGCGGCGACGCGGTTGTCGCACTGCTCGGCGTGGGCAACAAGGCAACCAACTACAACGATGATGATGTGGAAGCCGTGACGGCCCTGGCCGACCTTAGTTGGGAGATTGCCGAGCGCAAGCAAGCCGAGGAGGCCCTGCGGGAAAGCGACGAGCGTTACCGCCTTTTGTTTGAATCGGTGATTGACGCGTTGTTCCTGATTGATCCCGAAACCTTGCAGATCGTCAAAGTGAACCGGAGGGCAACCGAACTCTACGGATACAGCGAAGAGGAGCTGCTCGCCATGCGCTGTCTCGATCTTGCCGTTGACCCTGAGGCGACGCTCGAAAGCGTCCGGAAGGCGCGAGGCGCTCCCAATACATTGCTCAATATCCCTTTGCGGCATCATCGCAAAAAGGACGGAACCATTTTCCCGGTCGAAATCACCGGCCGCACCATCCCGCTCAGGGGCCGGGACATCATTTTTTTTGCCGCCCGCGACATCTCTGAACGCAAGCGGGTCGAAGCGGCCTTGCGGCACAGCGAAGAACAACGGCTCCAGGTGCAGCAGGCGGCCAACGCCATGCTCAAGGAGCAGGCGGACAACCTCCAATCCGTCTACCAGGCCCTTGACAGCGTTGGCCTCATTGTCTGCAACCTGGAAGACGGCGACGCCCGCATTGCCGTTTTTAACGCCGGCGCGGAAAAAATGTTCGGCTACCAGCAGGAGGAGGCGATCGGCCGCTCCATTGCGCTCATTTATCCCCCGGAACTGGTTGAGATCATCCCGGCCAGGGTGAGGAAATTTGCGCAAGGGAAGTCGATGCAATCGTTTGACATGCCCCTGCGCCGTCGATCAGGGGAGCGGTTCCCCGCTGTTGTTTCGGTGCATCCATTTGACGCCCACGAGGGGCAATTCAGGAAGGTTGTGGGCGTTTTTCGCGACATTTCCGAGCTGATGCAGATGCAGGAACAACTGAAACTCGCCAACTCCGAATTGGAGAGACGGGTTGAACAGCGAACCCGCGAGCTGCAGGAAACCCAGAAGCAGTATCTGCATGCGGAAAAACTTTCGGCCATTGGCAAGTTGTCCGCCTCCATCGCCCATGAATTCAACAATCCCTTGCAAGGCATTCTCTCCATCCTCAAAGGGGTTAAAAAAAGGGCGATCTTGGCAAAAGAAGACCGGGACCTGCTGGAGGCCGCAGTGGGCGAGGGTGATAGGATCAAAGAATTGATTCGCAGTCTCCAGGAGTTCAATCGTCCTTCCTCAGGCCGCAAGATGCTGATGGATGTGCATAAGTCGCTTGATTCCATGCTTCTGTTGCATAAGAGTGATTTTCGGGGCAAGCGAATTTCTGTGGTGCGCGGCTATGCCGAGCAGTTGCCGCAGATCATGGCGGTTCCCGACCAGATCAAACAGGTTTTTCTGAATCTGCTGACCAATGCGGCGGATGCGTGCCAACAACCCGGCGGCGTGATTACCGTGAGCACCTGGCAAGAAAACGATCAGGTGGCCGTGGCGATCAAAGACACCGGCATTGGCATCCAGCCGGAGATGATGGAGTTGATCTTCCAGCCTTTTTACACCACCAAACCCGCAGTCAAGGGCACCGGCCTGGGGCTGTCGGTCAGCTATGGCATCATCAAAGACCACGGGGGAGAGATTCGGGTCGACAGCCAGCCAGGGCACGGGGCGACGTTTACTGTCCGGCTGCCCATTAAGGGCCAACAGAACGCAATTGCATCCAACCGGGTCTGAAGTGTTCCGCGCGGTGCGCCGGTGCATGACGCGGCGCGGGGCGCCCAGCGTTTTTCATCGGCGTGCTGTTTTTTGGGCCGACATGATGTAAAATAGAGGCATGATCTTCCCGCATGCCTCGATGCGCCACAGGAAACCCCACAAGGGCACGATATGAACAGTGACGATGCATTCTGCGACAATGACGGTCAGCCGGGCAAACAGGCCAACCTGAAGCAGCGCGTCAACGAACTCCTGGCGCAGGGAAATCTCGCGGCTCTGTCGCTTGCAGAGACACAAGCCTTGCTCCACGAGCTGCAGTCGCATCAGGTGGAACTCGAACTGCAAAACGGGGAGTTGCGCCGGGCTCAATCGGATTTGGCAATCTCGCAAGCGCGATATTGCAACCTGTATGACGTGGCGCCTGTGGGATATTGCACCCTTTCGCAAGAAGGTAGCATCCTGAACGCCAATCTGACCACCGCAACCTTGCTGAACGTCGCTCGGCAAGAGTTGATCGATCAACCGATAACCCGCTTCATCTGCAAAGAAGATCAGGACGTTTTTTATCTGCACTGCAAGCAACTTTTCCAGACGGCGGCCCCGCAGGCCTGCGAACTGCGATTGTTGCCCGCCAACAGCGCCCCCTTCTGGGCGCGGCTTGAATCCTCGCTGGCGCCCAATGACGGCAACGCGCCCGAATGCCGGATGGCGCTGAGCGACATTACCGAGCACAAGCTGGTGGAACAGGCCCTGGAAAAAGAGTCGACGCGCCGGCGGGTT
The DNA here is from genome assembly GCF_030824455.1 of Desulfobulbus sp. Classification (GTDB taxonomy): domain Bacteria; phylum Desulfobacterota; class Desulfobulbia; order Desulfobulbales; family Desulfobulbaceae; genus Desulfobulbus. The sequence goes on along the minus strand of NZ_JAVBXR010000106.1, from coordinate 17,758 downwards.
TTATTTGAGCAGTCTCCTGACGGCGTGTTGATTCTTGATCCTGAGACGCAACGATTCCTGGATTTCAACACCGCCGCACACCGGCAACTGGGGTATTCCCGGGAAGAATTCGCACAGCTGGGCGTGGCTGACGTCGAAGCGATGGAGACCCGCGAAGACATAGGGGCGCGTATTGCCCAGGTGATGCGGGACGGGAAGGCTGATTTCGAGACCATGCACCGCGCCCGGAGCGGTGAACTCAGGAATGTCCTGGTTCTGGCGCGGGCTGTAGATTTCCATGGACGCCCAATCTGTCACTGCGTATGGCGGGACATTACGGAACGAAAGTGCGCTGAAAGCGCCTTGCGGGAGAGCGAGGCCCGGCTCAGAGCCATCACCGAAACCGTTAACGAGGCCATCGTTGCCATGGACGAGAGGGGCCTGGTCACTTTTTGGAATCCTGCCGCGGAACGGATGTTCGGCTACACCAGCGATGAAGCGGTCGGCATGAACCTCCATCAGCTGATTGCGCCTCAGCGTTACCAGCAAGCGTTTCAGGCGGCTTTTTCCCGCTACCTGCAAACAGGGCAGGGCAAAGCCGTCGGTGCAACCATCGAGCTCCAGGCCCGCCATAAAACCGGCCGCGAATTGTCTATCGAGCTCTCTCTTGCGGCGCATCCGGATCAACGGGGATGGCATGCGATAGGGGTTGTCCGTGATGTTTCCGAACGAAAGAAGTCCGAGGAAACATTGCGGGAAAGCGAGGAACGCTTTCGCGTGCTTCATGACGCCTCTTTCGGCGGCATTGTGATCCATGATCAAGGCGTGATTTTAGACTGCAACCAAGGTCTTGCCGACATAACCGGTTACTCTCGCCAGGAGTTGATCGGCATGGATGGGCTCAAGCTGATTGCGCCGCATTGGCGTGAAACGGTGCTGGAAAAGATTCGTCAGCAGGTTGAGCAGGCCTACGACATTGAAGGGCTGCGCAAAGACGGCACCGTGTTTCCCCTCAATGTTCGAGGCTCCACCATCCCCTACAAGGGGCGATTGGTCCGAGTCACCGAATTTCGCGACATCACCGAACGCAGACGGGCCGAGGAAGAGCGGAAAAATCTGCAGCGGCAACTGGTCCAGTCGCAAAAAATGGAGGCCATCGGCGCCTTGGCTGGAGGCATTGCCCATGACTTCAACAACATCCTGGGCGCAGTGCTCGGATATACCGAACTCGCCAAAAGGGCGCTTCCACAGCAATCGCTTGCCGGCAAGAGTCTGGATAAAGTTCTGGAGGCCTGCGACAGGGCCGCCTCCCTGGTCAGGCAGATTCTTGCCTTCAGCCGCCAGACCGACAGCGAGCGCGTTCCCCTCAGGCCGGGCCAGATTGTCAAGGAAGCGGTCAAACTCCTTCGTCCCACCTTGCCGTCCACTATCGTCATCAAGCATACAATCGACTCCTCCCGTCTTATTCTGGCCGACCCAACCCATATCCACCAAATTGTCGTCAATCTGTGCACCAACGCCTTCCACGCCATGGAGCACACAGGCGGCAAGCTCGACGTCACCCTGACGGATCGCGAACTCGGTCGGGACGATCTTGGCCAACAGTGGGCCATGGAACCGCGCAAATTCGTCATGCTGGCGGTCGGCGACACAGGTCCGGGCATCCCTGCGGAGATCAAGGCCCGAATCTTTGACCCCTACTTCACCACCAAGGAGATCGGCAAAGGCACCGGCATGGGGCTGGCCATTATCCATGGCATCGTTTCCAGCTATGGCGGTTTTATTGACTGCACCAGCGAGCTGGGCAAAGGAACGCTCTTTGAGGTCTATTTTCCCGCCGTCGAACAGGCGTTGGATGCGCCTTTGCAGCCTGCGGAAATGATTCCCATGGGCAAGGAGAGGATTCTCTATGTTGACGACGAGGTGATGCTGGCCGAGATGAACAAGGAAATCCTTGAACAACTTGGTTATCAAGTGGAAATCCACACCAGCAGTCAAGAGGCGCTCGCCGCCTTTCAGAATACCCCTGATCAGTTTGATGTGGTCGTCACCGATCAGACCATGCCGGGTATGACCGGGATCGATCTCGCTCGGCGGATGTTGCAAATCCGCCCACATATCCCCATTATCCTGTGCACCGGCCACAGCACCCTGATTACCCAGGAACAGGTCAAAGCTTTGGGTGTCCGGGAATTTGCCTTGAAACCGTTGACCCGGAAAGAGCTCGCCACGCTGGTCAGGAAGGCGTTGGACGGCAATCAGCAGCATCCATAATCACCCCGCAACCCAAACAATTCCCCTGGCAATCGCCTTATCCCGCTCCGTTCCTCCGCAATCGTTTCTCGCCTGTCCCTCGTCTCATTCTTTTCAAAATCAAGTGAAGCATGATGCACAGCGCAAAACATCGCCGACGAAGGTGTGTCATCTCGACCGCAGGGAGAAATCTCAGGATCTTTGCGAGATTTCTCCTCGCTGTGCTCGTCGACAGCCCCAAAGAAACTCCTGAATAACGATTGTTTTATCCCTTGACCAACGTTCATTTTTGTCATCTCGACCGAAGGGGGAGATCTCGCCTTTATTTGACAAACAAACACAACGCACTTTTGAAATGGAATACGACTCGAACGCCACCAATGGATAGTTTTTTGTCCATTAAATAGCTGATTTTATCCCATTGTCCTTTTGTATGCCGCGCGTCATAGTATTCGCAGTATCCACCCGACAGATCAGCCAGAGAAGAACCGACATGGGCAACACCAGGGCATGTACGGGGTGCGGACGGAATCCATGGATCATAAATCAATACTGCTTGTCGATGATGAACCGATCATTCTTGAGAGCCTTGCCCGGGAATTAACAAGCGACAACCTCAACCTTGAGGTGAGCTTGGCGACCAACGGCGATGAGGCTGTCGCCAAGATCGAGAGCGGCTCCTGGGATCTGGTCGTCACCGATTTAATGATGCCCGGCCGCGATGGTTTTCAGGTCCTGAAGGAGGCCAAGCGTAAGGATCCGCATATTATGGTGATCATCCTGACCGGATACGCGGACGTTGATTCCGCCGTCGACGCCCTGCGACTGGGCGCTGATGATTTTTTGCAGAAGCCGTGCGATGCCGATGAGTTGCTGTACAGGATGTCCAACTGCTTTGCCAAACAAGACCTGCAGCGAAAAGTGCGCCTGTACGAGAGAATCCTGCCTGTCTGCAGTTACTGTAAGAAAATACGAGTCGACCAGCGGATTGAGCATGGCCAAGAGCATTGGTACAGCCTGGAAGAGTATTTTCTCAGGATGCAAGGCGTCCACGTTTCTCATGGCTGTTGCCCGGATTGTTTTGCGCAACAGATGGTGGACATTCAGGACATTCTTGCCAACAACAAACAATGAAGCGAAGAGCGGGCGGGGAGCAAGGCGCTGGTTGTGATGGATATATACAGTATCCATTTTGTAATTATTTATCCTCTATGTGCAAACCGATTCCAGTGATCTATTGTTTTTTTTAGGAAGAACAGGGAAAAAGGAACCGCAGCGGTCCTCGCCGATTTGGCGTGGATGGCGTGGGGCTCTTACTCAGCATTTTCCAAGGAGGAGCATATGTCAGACATTCAACAGATTATCGTGCCGGTTGATTTTCATCAGCATACCGATGATTTGGCTGATTTTGCCGTCGGTGTTGCGAATAAACTTGGAGCAAAAACAACCTTCCTTCATGTGGTTGAGCAATTCGCGCAGGTTGTTGCTTATTCTGACGTCGATTCCACCTCATTTTTGCAGGCGGATGAGGAATTGTTTGGCCGCGCCCAGAAAAAAATGACCGAATTTATCACAAAAATCAAAGCGTCCTGTCAGTTCTGCGACGGTGTGGTGCTTCGGGGCAACGCGGCGGACAGCATTGTGGAATATGCGAGGGACCAAAAGATCGACATGATCATCATGGGCACGCACGGCGCCCAGGGCATTGAAAAAATTCTGTTAGGCAGCGTTGCTGAACGGGTGCTGAAGAGAGCGGCCTGCCCGGTTCTTATTTTCAACCCATACAAAGGGGACAGCGGTTATTCGCTCAACGCTCCGATCAATGCGGCGGTGCAACCCCTGTAGCGCCATCTAACGCGGTTTGGGCTCCGGGAGAAGTTGCCAGAGGAATCTTTCAGGCGCAGGGCCTGAAAACCAACCTGCCGTTGCAAAGCAGCGGGTCCGCATCAGCGGGTGTTGCCTGAAGAGTCACTGGGAAAGAGGAGGATCTGCTTGTGCATCTTAACGCCATTCGAGACATAGCGAAAAAGAAGCGCCTGGACCCTGGGGCGATGAACAAAAAAGAACTGATTCGATATATCCAGGAGCAGGAAGGACATATCCCCTGTTTTAAGACGGATCAGCCGTTCTGCGATCAGGAGGATTGTTGCTGGCGCAGCGACTGCAAACCAGGCGAGCCGATAGCCATGTCGTAGGCGCCTTGACGGTCGAAATGAGGCCGCTAAGGCCGATAAGCACGGAGCACGAACCATGAATGAAAAAACGAAAAAAATACAGCAAGTGCAGAAAAAGCCGCCGCCAGATCTGCCTTCGCCCGTTGAGGGTTTGGATCTCTTGTCCGAGGCTGGTTTATTCAAGGAAATGGATCGATTCTTTGAGGAGTACCGTCCTGGGCACTGGTGGCATCAACTTTGCTTTGGGGGACGGGAGAGGGCCGGGGACCATTCGATGTCGTCATTTGAGGCCCCCCCCTGTGTGGGCGTTATTGATCGGGACGACAATTCTCTCATTAAGGCAGAGTTGCAGCGAGTGGATAAAAAGGCATCAATATCAGCATTGCCCCAACAATGTCCTCACCATTGAGGCCACTATGAACAGGGAGGAAAAAGCTGAATATTACCGCCAGGAAATTTGCCGCGGCTCCTACCAGCGTTCCATTGCCTTGCCCGCCGCAGTCAAGGAAGACGAGGCCAAGGCCACTTTTCAGAACGGCGTCCTGGAACTGACCATCCCCAAAATGGAAAAGACCAAACGCTCGACGATCAAAATCGAATAAGCGAAATTTTTCGGCACAAATCGAGGGGGAAGCGTTCCGTCCCCCTCGATTTGCTGACGATTTCGCCTGTTCTGGTCTAAGCCCAATCCGCTGCTTTCCCCTGGGGCTCCTGAAGCGAACTGAACGCCCCTTCCGCCCATACGACGAGACGTCGAACAGTACGGAGTGTCTGCATGATCAACCCGGAGAGCCGAGCACACGAGGGCGATCAATTGCGTCCGCTGGCCGAGGAAGCGGTCAACGCAAAAGAAGGCGCCTTGGCGGGCGCGATTGACCCCCAAACAGCTGAAGATTCCTGCGTGATGAGCAGTGAACTGAGTGTGCAACAGATCGAACTGGCCATGCAGAATGAAGAACTTCGCCGGATGCAAAAAGAACTGGCCAGTGAACGCGCCCGATATTTTGATCTCTACGATCTCGCCCCTGTCGGTTATTGCACCCTCTCCGCCAACGGATTGATTCTGGAGGCCAATCTCACCGCGGCAACGCTGCTGGGGGTTGCCCGGGCAACGATGATCAATCAACCGTTCGCCCGATACATTGACGGCAACTACCAGGATTTTTTTTATCTTCAGATGCTCCATCAGAACATTGGCGCCCCGCAGGTCTGTGAACTCCAGATGGCAAAACAGGATGGAACCCTGTTCTGGGCCCATGTAGCCGCCACTGGCGTGCAAACGGCGTCCGGCGCCTTCGAATGCCGGTTGGTGATCAGCGACATGACGGATCGCAAGCGCGTCGAAGACGACCTCCATGAGCGCGAGGCGCAATATCGCCGCATTGTCGACACTGCCCAGGAAGGCATCTGGGTGTTTGACCAGGACTGGCGCACAACCTACGTGAACTCCAAAATGGCGGCGTTGTTGGGCTATGGCCCCGAGGAAATGGCGGGAAAAACCTTTGCCGACTTCATCTCTACAGACGATGCGGATGACTGCGCCCGGCGTCGGCGGGAACGAGAGCAAGGCGGAAACGATGTCTTCGAACGCCGATTGCGCCACAAGGACGGGCACGACATATGGGCGCTTGTCTCCGCCACGGCGCAACTGGGGCTTCAAGGTCAATTCCTTGGTTCTTTTGCCATGCTGACCGACATCACCGCGCGCAAACGAACCGAGGAAGCGCTGAAACAAAGCGAACAGCGGGCCAAAGAAACAAAAAATCTGCTTCAACTGGTGCTCGACACCATCCCGATCCGTCTGTTTTGGAAAGATCTGGCCTTGACCTTCCTGGGTTGCAATACGCTTTTTGCCCAAGACGCCGGATTGAACGTGCCGGAGGAATTGATTGGCTTAAACGATTACGACATGGGGTGGAGAGCCCAAGCGGACCGCTACCGTCAGGACGACCTTGAGGTCATCGTCTCGGGGAAAGCCAAATTGCAGTATGAAGAGCTGCAAACCACGCCCGACGGCAAGCAGATATGGCTCTCGACCTCCAAGGCCCCCTTGCGCGACGGCAACGGCGCCGTCATCGGAATTTTAGGAGCCTACGAAGACGTCACCCAGCGCAAATTGATCGAGGAAGAACTCCTGAGAGCCGAGAAGATTGAATCGTTAGGCCTATTTGCCGGCGGCATAGCCCATGATTTCAACAATATCCTCATGGCGGTGATGGGCAACATCGCGTTCGCCAAAATGTTCCTGGCGCCTACCGACAAGGCCTATGAACGCCTGACCATTGCGGAAACCTCGGCCTTGAACGCCAGAGAGCTCGCCCGGCAATTTCTCACCTTTGCCAAGGGCGGCGCCCCGGTCAAACACTCTGTTTCCGTGGACAATCTGATCACGGCCTATGGGCGCTTAACCCTGCAAGGGACAAGGTCAACCTGCGAATACGCCATGGCCGACGATCTCTGGAAGATTGAAGCAGACGAGGGGCAGATCGGTCAGGCCTTGGCCAACATCATCCTCAACGCCGATCAGGCCACCCACGAGGGAGGCGTCGTCAAAGTCGCCTGCGAAAATGTGGTTGTCTCCGAAGACGACGACTTGGGGCTTGCGCCCGGTCGGTATGTGAAAATATCCATCAAAGACCAGGGCGACGGCATATCGCAAGCACATCGCGGCAAGGTTTTTGATCCCTATTTCACCACCAAGGGCAAGGGCAGCGGACTCGGGCTGACCTCTGCCTACTCGATTGTCAAAAAAACATGGGGGCCGCCTGACCGTGGAGTCGACCGAAGGGGCAGGCTCGACCTTTACGATGTTCCTGCCGGCCTCGCTCGCGCCGGTTGCGGTGTCCGAACCAGAAGAAGCGGGTTTGCATTGCGGGAGCGGCAAGATACTGGTCATGGACGACGACGAAATCCTGCTCGACGTCATCGGGGCCATGCTGGAGGGGATGGGGTATGAGGCCGAGTTTGCCCAAGACGGCAAACAAGCCTTGGAGAAATACGCGCTTGCCCAGCAAGACGGCGCGCCCTTTGACGCGGTGATCATGGATTTGATCATCCCCGCCGGCATGGGCGGCAGGGAAGCGATGGAACAGCTGCGGGCCATTGATCCGCAAGCGCGGGTGATCGTCAGCAGCGGCTACAGCAACAATTCGGTCATGGCGGATTACGAGAGCTACGGCTTCAGCGACGTCATCGCCAAACCCTATCGGTTTTCCGACTTGAGCAAAAAACTGCGACAGGTTTTGCGCAACCGACTCCCAACCCGGAGCAGCCAGCCGGAGGACGGCAACAAGCAGGCGCCGCCAATCTGCGGCAAGGAAACCAACCTATGGACTGGAAACGAATAATTGTCGCCATCGATGATTCCCCCCGGTCGATCAACGCGGTTGAGTATGTGGGCAGTCTCGTTGGCGGGCGGGATGATGTTTTTCTCTGCCTGCTGCACATTTATCCGGAACCGCCGCCGGATTATTATCGGTCCGGGGCGTCCCTGGACGAGTACAAAAAGAAGCAGGACGAGCAGGCCAGCACGCTTTTTGACCGGGCGGCAACCATCCTCGCGCGGCATGGGGTTCCACCGGTCAGCCTGACCTCCAGGTGTTTGATGGCGGATCGCAAATCGATCAGCGCCGCGATTCTCGACATGCAGGAGCAGGAAGGCTACGGCACCATCGTGGTCGGCAAACGGGGCATCCCCAAGGCAGAGGAGTTTCTCTTCGGTTCCATCTCCAGCGCCCTGATCCATACCGGCAAGGATATCGCCGTCTGGGTGATTGGATAATGGCCGGGTACAACGCAATCAGTTCGCTGCCCGAGCCTATCGCCCGTTGTCTGAAAGAGCACCGGGTCACCCGGAGTCTGCGGCGGGCCTCGCGGGTCTTTGTCGACACAACCGATTTCACCTCGATTGACTACGGCGACATTCTCCAGGTGGAAGACCGGTATTTTTTGATTACCTCCTACACCAAGGAGGGGCGGTTTGGGGTCGACGAGCAGGTCAAGCAGTGGGTTCCCAAGGTGGAAGAGCTGGCCACCGGGACGTCATATATCGTGAAATTGGTCTTTCACGAGACCTTTGACATCCGTCTGGGGGAATTCGTCATTCCCTGCTACCGCAGCCCTGAAAAGGAGGCGCGCATCCTGGAATTGGTGCAGGGGCGGCCGCATTTCATGCAGGGGGAACTCCTGCTCGACGCGGTCGGCAATCTGGTGCGGGTTATTGTTCCGGTCAACGGCAATCGCCTGGACAAGGTCATTCAAAGCAGCGAGCTGCCGCACCGGGACTATTTTTACAAAGAACTGCCGAGCGTACTGGCCCGCTTTCTCGAAGCCCTGCAGGCCATCAGCTTTCTCCACGACAATGGCTTCCGCCATGGCGACATCAGACGCGATCATGTTTTTGTGGATCGCCACACCGGCGTGTTTTACTGGATCGATTTTGATTATGAGTTTTATCTACCTGAAAAGCCGTTTGCCCTTGATCTGCTTGAGCTCGGCAACATCCTGATCTATCTCGTTGGCAAGGGAGATTATAACCCAAGGGAGATTCTTGCTGATCCGCGCCTGGGGGATGCGGTGCTGCAATCGATTGTCCCCTCGGATTTTGCGCTGCTCTCACAGAACAAAATCGTCAATTTGCGTAAAATTTTCCCCTATATCCCTGAGAAATTAAACAACATCCTGCTGCATTTCTCCGTCGGGGCCGAGGTCTTTTACGAGACGGCGGACGAGTTGCGCGCCGATCTCAGCGACGCCCTCCAAGCGTGGTGATCGACTCCATGGGAAAAACGGCCTCTTGTTGAGACCAGCGGCGTTGCCGCTCTCCTCAAGGTCGACAGCGTATCCGAACCTTTGAGATTTCGGATACGCTGTTTTCGGCGGCGTTTTAAGGCAATTACGTCAATTACGTCAATTACGGCAATTCAACGGCCCAGGCGTCCAGCGGCGGCACCTTGGTCACGATATTTTCCTTCTGGAGAAAGGCGGCAAAGCGGTTGTAGCGGTTTTTGTCCAGGGCGCCGGGCCGCAGGGCAAAGCGGGGCAGGGTGTCTTTCCAGGCGCGGCGGTTGAGCTCGTCGTCGAGGTTCTCCCGTCCGTGGCTGACAAACAATTTCCAGCTCTCGTCCGGATGGTTGATCACGTACTGCACCCCTTGCTCCAGGGCGTTGACGAATTTACGCATCTTGGGGTCGCCCACTGCCTTGGCGTTTGCCACCAAAATCAGCTCGTCGTAGGACGGCACGCCGTATTCCTCCACCAGAAAGGCCCGGCCGGGTCGTTTTTCAATCGCCATCTGGTTCAACTCAAAATTGCGAAAAGCGCCGATCACCGCATCGGTCTGACCAGTAAAGAGCGACGGCGACAGGGAAAAGTTGACGTTGACCAGTTTGACGTCGTCCAGTTTCAGCCCTTCTTTTTCCAGCATCACCTTTAACAGCGCGGTTTCAAAGCCGCCCACCGAATAGCCGATGGTCTTGCCCTTGAGGTCGGCGATGGTCTTAATCGGGCCGTCCTCCAGCACCACCAGCGAGTTGAGCGGAGTGGCGATCAGGGTGGCGATGCGCACCAGCGGCAAGCCCTGGTCTACCTGCATCTGATGCTGGTGCTGGTAGGAGACGGCAATGTCCGCCTTGCCGGCCGCCACCAGTTTAGGCGGATCGTTGGGATTGGAGGGGGCGATCAGTTCGACCTCAAGCCCCTGTTCCTTGAAAAAGCCTTTTTCCAGCGCCACATAGAGCGGCGCATGGTCCGGGTTGATGAACCAGTCGAGCAGCACGGTGATTTTTTCCGCAGCCCTGGCTGGCGCAAGCGGCGAGAGCAGGGCGACAAAGAGCAGGGACAGCAAGCAGATGGAGATTTTTTTCATAGTGATGTTCCTTGGTTGGGTTGCCAGTAAATGAGTCTGTCGAGCAGACGGTCGATCACAAAATAGAGCAGCAGCGAGACGGCGGCCAGCAGGGTCAGGGCCGCGAACATCAGGTCGATCTGCATCCGGGCGTTGGCGTGGAGCATGTAGAAACCCAAACCCGCACTGGAGCCGACCCACTCGCCGACCACCGCGCCGATCGGCGCCACTGCCGTGGCCACCCGGACGCCGGCGGCAAAAGCGGGCAGGGCGGAGGGGATAACGATGGTCCGGAGCACGGCCAGGGGACGCGCGCCCATGATCCGGGCCAGTTCCAGCAGGTCTGGATCGGTGCGCTGCATGCCGGAGTAGAAGGACGAGGTCACCGGGAAAAAGATGATCAGCACCGCCATGGCGACCTTGGAGGCCATGCCGTAGCCAAACCAGAGCACCAGCACCGGGGCCAGGGCAAAGACCGGAATGGCCTGACTGATCACCAGCACCGGCAGCATCCACCGCTTGAGCAGGGGCGAGACGATCATCGCCAGGGCGCTGGACGTGCCCAGCAGCGTGCCCAGCAGCAGGCCGAGCAGGATTTCGGTCAGGGTGGTTGCGAGATGGCCGCCGAGTAGGGGCAGGTGGGAGAGCAGGGCCCTGACCACCGGCAGCGGCCCGGGCAGGATGTAGGGCGGGGCCTTGGTCGCGAAGACGACCAGCTGCCAGAGGGCCAGCAAGCCGGCCAGCAGGACGAAAAGACGCAGCGCCTTCATGCGGTTTCGCCGTTCATCAACAGGGCCAGCAAGCCGGCGTATTGGCCGGTGATTGTCGGATCGTCGGGAGCGCGCGGCGGTGTGCCCTCAAGATCGAGCATGGCGGCCACCTGCACCGGCGAACCGGCCAGAACGATGATTCGGTGGCCCAAGCGCAGGGCCTCAAGCGGATCGTGGGTGACCAGGACCACGGTGGCCCCTTGGGTCAGTCGGGCGGCCAGATTCTGCAACCGGACCCGGGTCAGGGCGTCAAGGGCGGAGAAGGGCTCGTCCATCAGCAGGACCGGCCGCTGTTCCATCAGGGTGCGGAGCAGGGCGCCGCGCTGGCGCATGCCGCCGGATAGGGCCGAGGGCAGGGCCTGTTCATAGCCGGTCAGGCCGGCTTCGCGGATGAGTTGCAGGGCTTTATGCCGCAGGGCGTCGCTCAGTTCGCGTCGCAACCGGGCGCCGAGCAGGACGTTGTCCAGCAGCGGCAGCCAGGGCAGGAGCAGATCGTTCTGCCCCATCCAGGCCACAACGCGGTCGCCTTGGAGCTGCGGATCGAACCCAATATTGCCGCAAAATTGAGGAGAATGTTGAGAATCCTTGGCGGAGGCGATCAACTTCAGCAGGGTTGATTTGCCGCAGCCGCTGGGGCCCAGGATGCAGGTGGTCTGCCCGCCCGCCAGCCGCAGCGACAGTTCCTGGAACAGCGGCTTGCCGTCAAAATCCAGGCTGACCCGGTCAAAGACAATGGCCGGGGCCAAGCTCTGGGATTGACTCATGCGCGCGGCTTAGAACCAGCGGAAAAAATGATGCACCGGCCCGTGGCCATGGCCAATAAGGTAGTCGGCCCCGGCCTGGATGGCGCCGGTGATGTAGTCCTTGGCCTGGCGCACCGCGTTTTCAACCGAAGCGCCCCGAGCAATGAACGAGGCAATGGCCGAGGAGAGGGTGCAGCCGGTGCCGTGGTTGTTGTTGGTGGCGACGCGTTTGCCCGGCAGGACGACAATCCGTTGCTCTGCGCCGAGATAGAGACAATCGTCGCTGTCGCCCCCTTCCAGATGGCCGCCCTTGATCAGCACGTTGGCGCAGCCCATGGCGGCGAGCTCGACGGCCGCGCGCTCAATGTCGCCGGTGGTGAAGGTCTCGCGGCCCAGCAAAACCGAGGCTTCGGGCAGGTTGGGGGTGATCAGCTCGGCCATGGGGATGAGATATTCTTTCAGGGCGTCGACCGCCTCGTCCTGGAGCAGTTTGTCGCCGCTCTGGGCCACCATCACCGGATCAAGAACAATGGCGCGAACATCGAATTGCCGCAGCTTTTCCGCCACGGTCCGGATCAGTTCCGGCGAGAAGAGCATGCCGATCTTGACCGCGTCCACGCCGATGTCCGAGAGCACCGCTTCCATTTGGGCGGCGACAAAGTCAACCGGCACGGCATGGATGCCGGTGACGCCGAGGGTGTTCTGGGCGGTCAGGGCAGTGATCACGCTCATGCCGTAGCAGCCGTTGGCGGCAATGGTTTTCAGATCGGCCTGAATGCCTGCCCCGCCGCCGCTGTCCGAGCCGGCAATGGTCAGGACCCGGCGGTACACCTTGTGTTGTTCCATGGTTATCCTTGTTGTTTGGCTGTCAATATCTGGTGTTTGAGATCCGTGGCCGCGCTTTTGGGGCAGGCGGCGGAGACAATGGCCGAAACCACCGCCACCCCGTCGGCTCCGGCGCGGATGATGTCTGCCGCGTTGCCGGCATGAATGCCGCCAATGCCCACCAGGGGCAGGCCCACGGCGGCCCGAATGCTGCGCACGCCGTCAACGCCCAGGGGCGGGGCCGCGTCGGTTTTGGTCGGGGTGGCAAAGACCGGGCTGACGCCGAGGTAGTCTGCGCCTTCGGCTTCGGCGCGGACGGCGTCCTCCACTGATTCGGCGGACACGCCGATGATCATCGCCTTGCCGGCAAGACGCCGGGCGTCGGCAAGGGGCATGTCGCTCTGGCCCAGATGGACGCCGTCTGCGCCAACGGCCAGTGCCAGGTCGATCCGGTCGTTGATGATCAGGGGAATGCGCGTCTCCAGGCTGTCCAGCAGCGCCTTGATCGCCCGTGCCTCCGCGATGAATTCGCGGGCGGAACAGTGCTTTTCACGCAACTGCACGCAGGTGACGCCGCCGCGAACCGCAGCCCGGACCACGTTAACCGTGGATCGTCCCTGGGAGAGGCCCCGGTCGGTCACCAGGTAGAGGGAAAGGTCAATCATTTCAGCTCTGACGAATCCGGCTGCGCGCTTCCGCCTCGTCGGGGCTGAGGCTGTAGAGGGCGTCAAGCAGATGGATCATGAACGATCCCGGCCCGCTGGACTTGGCGCCGGCCGTCTCGCCGGCGACGCCGAGAAAGGCCAGGGCGGTGGCGGCGGCGGAAACCGGATCTTTGTCCACCGCATGGAAGGCGCCGACAAGGGCGGTGGCCGCGCAGCCGGTTCCGGTGACGTAGGGCATGAGCGCGTGGCCGCCTTCGATGGTCAGGGTGCGCCGGCCGTCGGTGACCAGATCGACTTCTCCGGTGATGGCCAGGGTTGTGCCCAGTTCGCGGGCCAGGGCGCCGGCGGCCAGGGCTGCGTCGGCAAGCGAATCGGCGGCGTCAACGCCCTTGGCGGCGGAATGCTGACCCGCGAGCGACAAAATTTCCGAGGCGTTGCCGCGAATCACGCTCACCCAGGTCTGGGCCAGGATTGCCTTGGCGGCGTTGGTGCGCAGGTTGGTGGCCCCTGCGCCCACCGGGTCGAGGATGATTGGTTTGCCCAGTTCCGAAGCCTTGCGGCCGGCCTTGATCATGGAGCTCACCCAGGCGTCGGAGAGGGTGCCGATGTTCAACACCAAGGCCCCGGCGTGTTCCACCATCTCCTCCACCTCGTTGTCGGCATGGGCCATGACTGGCGAGGCCCCGCAGGCCAGGAGCGCGTTGGCGGTGAAGTTCATCACCACAAAATTGGTGATGTTGTGGATCAAGGGCTTGGTTTTCCTGATTTTGCTCAGGTTCTCAGCGGTTTTCCCGGCAAGTGCGGACATGGACGGCCTCGGTCGGTAAAGGAATGGCGATCAATCGCAAACACAGGAGAGGGAAAAGCGGGGAGAGAGAAGGGGAGATTTGCAATTCCCTCCGCCGGAATTGTCCGGATCAGGTTCAATGGGTCTCTCTCAGGCTCGCGCCACCCCTGCAAAAAGCTGAATCAAAGCCTGTCTATAGAAAAAGAAGCCCCTGGTGTCAAGGCGAACCTCACGGCCGGAGCAGGCCTGGGGAGGAAAGGCGGAATGCGGCCGGGGCCTACGGCAGCGCGGTGGTGACTGTTGATGCGGTCGGCGTGTCTTCGGGGAAGATCGACGGGCGCCCTTCAGGGACTATGCCCAGGAAGCGCAGGCCGGTGTTGCGGGCGGCGCGGTAATCGGCCAGGGCGTCGCCAATGAACAGGCAGCGCTCGGGAAGATAGCCGTAGCGGCCAAGGACGTTCTCGATGATCTCGGTCTTGGCCCGGGGCGAACCATGGACCTCGACGAAAAAGGGCTGCAAGCCCTTGCGTTCAACAATCAGCCGCATCTCGTCCTCCGGCGTGCCGGAGACGACAAAGGCGGGAACGCCGGCCTGCTGCAAGTGCTGCAAGGTCGCCAGGGTGCCGGCGACGTAGGGCGCGGCCACCACTTCGTCGAGCACCAGGTTGGAGAAGGCCTGCCCCATGCGCTGCAGTCCGGCCTCGGCAAGAGGCTGGCCGACCAAGGTCTCGAAACAGTGGCGAATTTTCTGATGCCTTGGCATGCCGCCGTTGTTCAGGTGATAGCGGACCACCGCCGCCTGCACGGTCGGGCCATAAGGCGCAAAGAGCACGGCAAAGGCCCGGGTCTTGACCTCGGTGGAATCGGCGACAACGCCATCAAAATCGAAAAAAACTGCCTGCCAGGAAGGGGCTACTGTGCGCATCGCAAGCTCCAGAAAAGAGATTTGGTTGTGAGCCTGTGGTTTTTGCAGCGACGTGGGGGCGACAGCCAAGGTTCTGGTTCTGCGCAGCTGCATCCACCATCAACAGGCTGCAAACCCACCGGCTCTCAGCCGTACAACCATCACGAACTGCAGGAGAGCATCGAGCATCCGGCCCGGTGGCGGGCCCACTCGGGCCGCTTTTCGGCAAATTGCTCCTTGTCGGACTGTTCGTCGTAGGGGTGACGTAGGACTTCGAGCAGTTCCTCCACCAGGGAATACTCGCCTTCCATCACCTTGTCGATGGCCAACTGCGCCAAATAGTTGCGTAGCACGTATTTCGGGTTGACCGCGTTCATCCGCGCCCTGCGGACGGCTTCCGGCTGGTTGTCCCTGTTGAGGCGGGCGGCGTAGCGGGCAAGCCAGTCGATCCATCGTTCGCGCCAGGCGGCTGTTAACTGTTCTGGCCGGTAAAAGACGTCAACCAGCGGAGCCATTCGATCTTCGGCGGATGCCTGCAGCGGCGTCAGGGCCAGGCGCCGAAAAAAGAGGGTCATGTCGGTCTCGATTTCGGGCAGCAACCGGAGCAGATCGTCGACTAGGGGACGATCGGTTGCCGGTTCAAAGGCAATCAGCCCCAGCTTGCCGGCCATCATCGTCTGCCAGCCCTGCTCGAAATAGAGCGAGTAGTCGCGCAGCGCCTGTTCCAGCGGGGCGGTGTCGCCAATCAGCGGGTAGAGGGCGTTGGCCAGTTGGGCCAGATTCCAGTGGGCGATCTGGGCCTGACGGCCGTAGCAGTAGCGTCGGCCCTGGGCGTCGGTGGTGTTGGGGGTCCAGGTGGGATCGTAATCCTCAAGCCAGCCGTAGGGGCCGTAATCGATGGTTAGGCCGTGGATCGACATGTTGTCGGTATTCATCACCCCGTGGACAAAACCCACCCGCATCCAGTGGACCATCAGCTCGGCGGTGGAGCGGCAGATTTCGGCAAACCAACGAACATACACGGCGGGCGAGGGCTCGCCCAGATGGGGGAAACCGGTGCGGATGGTGAAGTCGGCCAACTGTTGGAGCAGGGCAATTTCACCTCGGGCGGCGAGAATTTCAAAATTGCCGAAGCGGACAAAGGTCGGCGCCAGACGGCAGACCACCGCCCCAGGTTCCTCCTCGGGGTGGCCGTCGTAGAACATGTCGCGCTCCACGGGGTCGCCGGTGAGGATCAGACTCAGCGCCCGGGTGGTGGGCACACCCAGGTGGAACATGGCCTCACTGCAGAGAAATTCGCGCAAGGAGGAGCGCAGCACCGCCCGGCCGTCGGCGTTTCGCGAGTAGGGCGTTGGGCCGGCGCCCTTGAGTTGCAGGGTCCAGCGTTCGCCCTGTTGGTTGACGATCTCGCCCAGGTTAATGGCCCGACCGTCGCCCAACTGACCAGCCCAGTTGCCGAACTGATGGCCGCCGTAGCAGGCGGCGTAGGGGTCCATGGCCGGGAGCAGTTGATTGCCGGAAAAAACCTGGGTGAACGCTTCGCTGCGGCAGTCAGCCTCGGTCAAATCAAGCAGCCCGGCCGCTTCTCTCGAAAAGGCGACCAGCCGGGGAGCGCTGACCGGCTGTGGCCGCACCCGCGAAAAGCAGGCCTTGACCACCTGGCGGCGGCTGTTGGTTTCGATGGGGTCCGCCGGCAGTTCCCTGGTGAAGCGGTTGTCAAAGGTCAGGGAAGGGAAGGGGGGCGAGGTCTGCGGGGGGCGGCTCATGGCGTGTCTCCTTGATGGTTGCGTGGTCCGCCGGCGCCGGGCGGGCTGCCGCATTCTGTGAAAGGCTTGCGGGGAGGGCTGTTTCGGAGTATCTGGCTTCCCATGAAAACACTCAAACCTTACCTTGCCGGCCTGGCCGTGGTCTTCATCTGGTCCGGCTGGATCACCCTTTCCCGGTACGGGGTTCACACCCAACTGCACCCCTCCGACATCACCCTGCTGCGCTACTGGACCGCCTTTATCGCGGTGCTGCCGTTGACTGTCCGCTACCCCTGGCAACGGGACCGCATTGTCCAGTATCTGGTGATTGGCCTGGGGGTCGGCTTTCCCTACACCATGCTCTCTTTTTACGGGCTCAAGGTGTTGCGGGCCGCCCACGCCGGGGTGCTGGTCAACGGCATGCTGCCGGTGATGGGGGCCGTGGCCGCCTGGCTGCTGTTCCGGCAGCGGATCGCCCTGCATCGCTATGCGGCCATTGGCGTTATCTTTCTGGCCAACATGGTCATGACCGGCGGCTCGGTGTTCGCACTCGACCGGGCGGCCGGAATTGCCCTGCTGCTGATCGCCGCGTTCTGCTACACCTGCCACATGACCGGCATCCGCTTGTGGCAGATGAACTGGCGGGACGTGGTGGTGGTTGTGCCAACCGTCAACGTGATCCTGTTTACCCCATTGTGGTACTGTTTGCCGTCCGGAATGGCCCAAGCTTCCTACCACGATATGGCGGTTCAGGCCATTTATCAAGGCGTGATCGTCAACGTCCTGGCCCTGATCTGCGTGGCCTACGCCATCCGTCACCTGGGCACGATCACCGTGGCTCTGTTCATGTCCTTTGTGCCGGTGACCACGGCGCTGCTGGCCTGGCTGGTGCTGGGCGAGGCCCTCAAACCCTGGGAGATTGCCGGCATCGTTGGCTGTTCGTTGGGATTGTTGTGGTATTCGCGGGAACCGAGATCGCAGGCGTTGAACGCGGTCAAGGAAAAGGGGTAGGACAATCGGGGGCAGCCGCAAGGGCGGTGGTTGCGGGGGGATTGGTTGAGCGCTGAG